>NZ_JASHKU010000025.1:0-111695 GCF_030056875.1 Rhodococcus sp. IEGM 1351
CGGTACCTGCCCACTGTGCCACCACACCTTCCCTACCTAACAAAGTACTACTAGGTGTCTGATGAGATACGCTCGCCGAATCTTCACGGCCAGCCGGGGATCTTCGGACCACGGCCACCGACTGTGGCAATGTATCCATTGTCGGCCGGGCGCTTTTCACCCCAGACGATTTCGAATACAAGCTTGGAAATCTTCCAGGTGCCCTCATGGCGCACCAGCTCGTTGTGGTAGCGAGCGATCAAGAAGCAGACGTCGTCGGCGCCGGCGAACTTCTCGAAG
The DNA here is from genome assembly GCF_030056875.1 of Rhodococcus sp. IEGM 1351. Taxonomy (NCBI): domain Bacteria; kingdom Bacillati; phylum Actinomycetota; class Actinomycetes; order Mycobacteriales; family Nocardiaceae; genus Rhodococcus; species Rhodococcus sp. IEGM 1351. The sequence goes on from NZ_JASHKU010000025.1 coordinate 280, forward strand.
GAGTTGTGGTAGACGAGCGCCGTCGCCTTATCGCCCTCGATGTCGATGCGATAGACGTTGAGCATGTGGTGCTGCCATTCACATGTCTTCGTGAAGTCGGTCATCCAAGTGATGACGGCGTCCGCGCCTTCGACGAGTTCCCCGTTGCCGTATTGCGCTTGCAGATCAGGATGCAGGACATCGTGCAGCTGATGCATCTGCGCCGAATCGACACTCGACGCGTAGCGGTACAAAACTTCTTCGATCGCGATCCGATCGTCGCCGATGGTCCCTCGCCCTCTTATTGTCATCGTGTTTCAACGACTTTCGTCCACACGATCTTGACCTGGGTTAGCTCGCCGATCGAGGCTTCGCCGAGATTGCGTCCGTGTCCGGAGAGCTTGACGCCGCCAAACGAGACGCCGGGGTAGACCATTTGATAGCTATTGATGCACACTGTGCCCGCGTTGAGCGCCGCCGACACCCGCTGGGACGTATCGAGGTCGCTGGTCCACACTCCTGCGGCGAGACCGTAATTCGTGTCGTTGGCGATCCTGATCGCCCCCTCCTCGTCATCGAAGGACAACACCGCCATCACCGGGCCGAAGATCTCCTCCTGCGCGATGCGCATGTCGTTGGTTACTCCGGTGAAAACAGTTGGCTCATGAAAGTATCCAGGCCTGTCGACGCGGGAACCTCCGCTGACGAGGATGGCTCCTTCGTTCTTGCCGATGTCGACATATGAGCCCACCCTGTCGAGTTGCTCGGCGGAGACAAGGGGGCCGAGTTGCGCCGCTGGGTCAAAGCCAGAACCGATCTTCATACCCTGCGTGCCCGCGAGTACCGCAGCGGTGAACTCGTCCTGGATCGAGCTATGTACCGATACTCGCGATCCGGCAGTACACACTTGACCGGCGTACATGAACGTTTCCTTGCCTCACTCCGACGAAGACCGGTACTCGAACTGACTTCAGTTTCGGTAAATGCGCTGTTTGTGTCAAAGGTCATAGAACGGGCGGTGCTCATGCTCGAATCATCCCTACGCCCGGTCCGAACAGCCGTCAAATCGCCGATGCGCCTGACCACCGATACCGATCGATGCGGGTCGCGGTCACCGGCCGGCAGGTAGAAGAGACCGATCTGCCGCGATTAGGAATTCTGAATCCCTGGACCTGTGCCGAAGGGAACTCCAGGGACAAGTGCCGGCAGATCGACTCCAGGATCGACTGAGATCGTCTTGGTCACAAGGAATTCCTGTACGCCCGCTGTACCGTGCTCCCTGCCGATTCCAGATTGCTTGTACCCACCAAACGGTGACCCCAGATCTGCCGCAAACGTGTTCACCGAGAACGTTCCGGTCCTGATCTGACGTGCAATCTCGAATCCATGCGCCAAATCGGTCGTGAACACGGATCCAGAAAGACCATAGCGGCTCTCGTTAGCGATCCTCACAGCATCACGCTCGTCGGTGTAGGCAATGAGAACCACCACCGGTCCGAATATTTCTTCCTGCGCAATCGCCATATCGTTGGTCACATCCGTAAGCAACGTCGGCTCGATATACCAGCCCTTCTTCAGGTGCGCGGGACGTCCACCTCCCGCCCGCACAGTCGCACCCTCTGCTACAGCTTGATCGATATGGGCTTGTACGCGGTCACGATGCCGCTCGGTAATCAGCGGACCGACCACGGTGTCACTCTCGAACGGGTCACCTACCTTGAGCCCCTTGAACGCCAAGGCGAGAGCGTGGGCGAATTCATCGTACCTGGACTCAGACACCAATATTCGAGACTGCGCAACGCAACTCTGCCCGGAATTGCTCGCCACCGATGCGCCGACCAGCGCACTGATAGCCGTGTCCATGTCGGCATCATCGAGGACGATAGCGGCAGACTTGCCGCCCAACTCGAGTACAACTGGCCGAACGAGGTCGCCGCACGATTGGCCGATCTTCCGTCCCACCTCAGAGGAACCGGTGAAGCTCACCATGTCCACATCGGGATGGCACACCAGATAGTCCGACGAATCGGCGCGCGCGGAAATGATATTCAAAACACCGTCAGGGAACCCCACCTCCTGCATGATCTCGCCGACAGCGAACGAAGCCAGCGGATTCGCTTCCGGGACCTTGAGCACGACTGTGCACCCCGCCACCAACGCCGGACCTGCCTTCTGCCCAATAGCGGGCAACGCGAAGTTGAAGGCCGGAATCGTCGCAACGACACCCACCGGCTCCTTCACCACCAGACTCTTCCCTGCCATCGGAATGATGCTTCCGCCATCCGAGCCGCCAGCCAAGTGTGAGAGGTCGCTGATTCGGACCTCCTCCAGCTGCAGAGTCTCGGCCATCTCGGCGTTGTAATTGAAGCTCATTGTCCCGGACACCGCCTGATAGACCTGAGCGAGGAACAATGTGCCGCCTTGCTCCTCGGCAATCAGTTCGGCGAGCTCCTCGGAGTGCTGATGAAGCCCGTCGGCGAGTCGGCGAAGGTGACCGGCCCGCTCAACGGGTGTCAGACGAGGCCAGCTCGACTTATCGAACGCATCACGAGCCGCGCTGACGGCCGCGTCCACGTCAGCCTTGGAAGCAGCTGGGACGCTGCCGATCTTTTCGCCACTGCGCGGTGAGATGACATCGAAGAAGTCGGTCGTCTCGGCTGTGCGCCAATGACCGTTGATATAGAACTCTGCGTAGTCACGCCTGAACATGATTGCTTCTCGCCTCTCTTGTTGTGTCGTCAATACCGGGTCCGGCGATACGTCAGTTCGAGCAACCACAGTTTCTTGAACAACGCTTTCAAAACTGTCCGGGCCGATCCAGCACACTCCAGCGGGTGATGAGCCCCTGTTTCCATCACTCCCACCCGGTCCAGCAGTCCGGCGGGGCGCAGCCTGGGTTACTCCGACCCGCTCACCATGTCTTGACCAGGTTCCCACCGTCGACTGGCATGGCAACGCCTGTGACATAGCGCGCCGCATCCGAGGCCAGCCAAATGACGGCTTCGGTAACATCTTCCGGTTCGATCCACGGCAGATCCGGGAGAACGTTGAGTGCGGCAAACGCCTCTCGAACGTCCTCCACGCCGGGCTTTTCCACACCGGGAGCAAATAACGAGAAGGTGACGTCGTTGACGATGAGTTTTGTGTTGACTGCAGTCGGACACACCGCATTTGCCCGAATCTTGTGCACTCCGAGTTCCTGCGCCAGGACCTTGGTCAGTCCAATCACGCCATGTTTGGCCGCAGTGTAATGCGCCGTGTTCTGATAACCGGCCAACCCGGCCGTTGAACTCGTGAGCACGACAGCTCCGCCCTCGCCGCGCTCAACCATGGACGGTAGCGCTGCCCGAGTCGCGTTCCACACGCCGGTCAAGTTCGTGTCGATGGTATCCCGCCAGACCTGATCACTCATTTCCCAGACCCGGGAATACGTGCCGATCCCAGCGTTGGCGACCACGATATCGATCTTGCCGAAACGCGAAAGTCCCTCGTCGACCACTGCTTGCATTGCGGTGAGGCTGCGTACGTCTGCCATTCCCCGGACGGCTCGGCGGCCTAGACCTTCAATCTCCGCTATAACCGCATCGAGTTCCGATTCGGTCGCTAATTCATACTCCACCGATTCGATAGCGTCACGTGCGATGTCGACGGCTATGACATCTGCGCCTTCACGTGCGAAACGTAGTGCATGCGAACGACCCTGTCCTCGTGCGGCTCCGGTGATGAACACGACCTTGTCGTCGAATAGACCCATGAATACCTTCCTTGATCGATGCGGTTCCGGAGATTGACAGGCGAGCCCCAAGGGATAAGCCGGCGGTCCCTCCTCAGGCCTGTATCAGAAGGTGAGGAGGCCACGAATGTTCACGCCGGCATGCATGTCGGCATACCCCTCATTGATCTGGTCGAGCGAGTAGGTAGTCGTGATCATTTCCTCGAGCTGGAGAGCCCCGCTTTGCCAGAGGGCAAGAAGCTTTGGCACGTCCTTCGACGGTGACATCATCCCGTAAATGGATCCCTGAATCCTCTTCTGGTACATCGTCAACTCCAGCAATCCTGCCGGGATGTGCGCTAGCGTTTCACGTCCAGCTGCCGTGACTACGACAGTGCCAGCCTTCCTGACCGCAGAGAACGCGGCGCCTACATCTTCCGACTTCAGTACTCCAACGCAGATGATTGAGGAGTCGGCCCCTTGTCCATTGGTCAGCGATCGCACGAGCTCTGTCGCCTCTGACACATCCGAAAAGGTGTCCGTAGCACCGAATTTCTTCGCAATTTCATGCTTGGCAGTAACAGGATCCACCGTCACGACCCTCGAAGCACCCGCATGTACGGCGCCCTGGACCGCGCTCATTCCGATTCCGCCGGTGCCGAGGATAAGCACAACATCACCCGGCGTCACCTTCGCCGCATTGACGGCTGAACCCCAACCAGTCGGGACCGCGCAACCCAGTAGTGCGGCAACTTCGAGAGGTGTGTCGGGGCCGATCTTGATGCAACTCCATTCAGGCATCACGCTGTACTCGGCGAAGCCCGACACCAATCCAGCCTGAGCGACGTCCTCACCATCGAGATGCATGCGGTAGGTCCCATCCAATTGGTGGCCCGCGAGCATGAGGGCACCGTTGTCGCAGAGGTTCTGCTGACCGCCGGCGCACCAGCGGCACCTACCGCAGCCCGGCACGAAGGAGGTCACAATCTGATCGCCCGGCGCGAGCCCACGGACGCCAGGTCCAACTTCTTCAACGACACCCGCGGCTTCATGGCCGCCACAGAAGGGCAGGTGTCCGACTGTGATATCGCCGGTGCGGAAATGGTCGTCGGAGTGACACAGGCCGGTCGCCACGATACGCACGAGCACCTCATGTTCGCGCGGTGGATCCAGCTCGACTTCGAGCACCTGCCATTCGCCTGGAACTTCGCGCAATACAGCAGCGCGCACTCGCATTGGTACTCCTTAGCAGCATGAGGATGATGCACTCGGTTGCGATCGGACAGTTGGCTGAAGTGAATTCAACTCACTTAGCTGATACTAGGAGTTCGTCTAGCATGTGTCAACGATCACAGAGCGCTCTTCGAACAAGGTCGGATCATGGACTGAGAAGAGCGCACCCGCGGCGCAGCCCTGCCACCGTCGCCGCCTACCCCGCCACGTTCCGGCTGCTCCTCGGATTCATCGACAGGAAGTAGCCCGCTCCGGCGTACTCGACCTCACCGGACTCGACGCCCCGGGCGCACTGACGGCGCCCCCTCGTGACGCGCTCCAGCGGCTCATCCTGCAGAACCACATGGTCCGCCCGCTACGCCACGTCCATCGGAAAGGGAGGAAGCCGAACGTCAAGCTTCGTCTTGGTGAGTTCGATCGAAGAGGAGGGTCTCTTCTCATCGCACGAGGCATGGGTGTGGGTGCCTTCGCCGAGGGCGACCCGCGCATCGTCGCGCGTCTCGTTCTCGCGCTCATCGTCAGCGTGTGGCGGTGGTATCGCCCCGAGGCGACATGCCCCTCGAATAGATCATCTTCATGGTGCGCAAGGCCGCCCTCCTCATGATTCGCGCCTAAGAACCAAAATCTCGACGAGTCATGCTGTAGCTGTGACTACTACGGTGCACCAGAGAAATAGAGGGACGGACCGCTCGTGGAATCATGGCCGCCGGCATTCATCTCCACTGCCATCGCTCCGACGAAAAACAGGTCACCCCAGTCGGCATTCACTCTGCCTACTGGGTGACGCGGGCACCTTTCGGAGCAGATGGCGGAATTAGCGGCGCGCCAGCGGGGTGTAGTAGTTCACCGGGCTGCCGAAGGCCTCCAGGGCCGCACGCGTCTCGGGACAATCCTCTGCGGCACACTCCATCGTGCCTAGGGTTACCAATTCGAGCAGGCGGGTTACGGCTCCGGAGTTCATGTTGTTGAGATGATTGATCAGTGCGTCATTGTCGGCATAGTGCTCATGAATATAGATCGTGTCTTTCGCTGCATTTGCCCAGAAAGAGTACTCGAGCAGCCCGGGATGCTGGCGCGCATCCTCTGCATTGATATGACAGATCTTCGCTACCTCTTCGAAGTGCTTGGGCTCGAAGGTCATTCTGCCATTCAGCCTGATATCTTTCATCTTCCCTACTCCATTCATATCGCAAGAGTGCTGCCTGGCATGTCCACGCATATCCAGGCAAGCAGATGTCGACAGTCGAGTGAATACGCATTCACACCGAATGAATTGCCGTTTCACCCAGTGCCCCAGAACATCCCGGATAGATCGATCGAAACTAGCTACTTGGCGGCTGAACCCGCGTCCACCCGCAACTGGGTACCCGTCACATACCGACCGAGGTCGGAGGTGAGGTAAACAATAGCGTTGCTGATGTCGACGGGATCAATCCACGGTATGGGCATCGCGTTGAGGCCCTTGAATGCGTCAGCCACCTTTTCTTCGTCCTGCGCAGAGCCGACAGAGAGACCAGTTCCCGGAAGGAAGAGATCGAAAGTCGCCTGATTTAAAGCCATTCCCGTCTTTACCGTTGTGGGATGGACGGTATTGACTCGGATCATGTGCGGACCGAGTTCCACGGCCATCGATTGCATCAGTCCGACCACCCCGGCCTTGGCTGCTGAATAGTGGTTCAGGTTTTGTAGGCCGACGTGTGCTGAGGAGGAGGACACCAGCACCATTGCCCCGGCACCGCGGTCGATCAAGTGCGGAACGGCTGCGCGGGCAACGTTCCACACGCCCGTCAAGTTGACGTCGATAACAGTTTGCCAGTGATGGGGAGTCAGCTCCTCCGAACGGTAGTAGGACGTAATGCCGGCGTTTGCGACCACGATATCGAGTCCGCCGAGTTCTGCGGCACCGTCGTCGACGACCTTGGTCACTGCATCGAAGTTTCGGACGTCGGTTTGACTCGCGATGATGCGACGACCCAGCTTCTCGACCAACACGACAGTCTCATCGAGATCTTCACGTGTTCCCAATCCGTATGGGACTGTGTCGATGTCAGCGCAAATATCGAACGCGATGATGTCCGCGCCCTCTTCCGCCAATCGAACCGCGTGCGAGCGACCCTGACCGCGTGCGGCACCACTGATCACAGCCACTTTTCCGTCAAGCAAACCCATCGTTGAATGCCCCTTCTACTCGTCCGACGCTGTATGTGCTCTTCATCCCAACCTTTCGGACCCCGCGCGGGGTCAATGTGAGGAGGGCTACAGGCTTGGTCGGCGAGTCGTCACCCGGCGACCGAGCCCCTCGCTGCTAGCGCGCCAGGTATCCGCCGTCCACGGGCAGCGGAACTCCGTTGACGAAACTCGCGTCGTCGCTCGCGAGGAATGCCGCGGCGGCCGCGATCTCCTCGGGCTGACCCTGTCGGCCGAGCGGAACGTTGACAGTGAAGCTGTCGACGACGTCGGACACGTCGGCGCCCGTGTCACGTCCGAAGAACTGCGGGAGCATCGGAGTCGCGATCGGGCCGGGACAGATCGCGTTGACACGGATGCCGAGCGGGCCGAACTTCAACGCCAATGACTTCATGAGCAGCACGATGCCGCCCTTGGTCATCGAGTAGAGCGGGCTCAGCGGCGAACCGACGATGCCCGAGACCGAGGCTGTGAAGATGACAGAGCCCTTGCCGTCGGCGGTCTCGAGCAGGTCTTGGCACGCGGCAGTGAGGAAGAACGCGCCCTTGATGTTGACGTCGACGGCCAGGTCGAACTGGTCCTCCGAGATGTCGAGACCGGAGGCGCCGGGGATGCCGGCGTGGTTGTAGAGGACGTGGAGCACGCCGTGGGTGGCGCGGACCTGCGCGGTCAGGCTGGTGATCGCAGCCTTGTCGGCAACGTCGAGTTGATGCGCTTCGGCCGAGCCGCCGGCCGTCTCGATCTGCGACACGGTCTCCTTGGCGGCGTCCGCGTCGAGGTCGGTGACGATGACGTGCGCGCCCTCTGCGGCGAAGCGCACGCAGGCTGCGCGACCCATACCGGACCCTCCGGCGGTGACCAATGCGATGCGATTCTCGAGCCTCATTGAATCCTGCCTCCGTACTAGTAATTCAGCGTGTGTTTCGTATCTGTATGTCGTGCATGTTGCGCCGGGCTGCTCGGCCGCTATCGCGCGGCTTTTTCCTCGGCACGTCCTGCGGCCGCGGCCTCGGAGTTCGGCGTGGATGTGCCGGGGTACGCCTTGCTGCGGGCCTTCGAAGGAGCCACGCGTGGGACGAACAGGATGATCAGCGGGCCGAGCGCCGCGGGAATCATGAACGCGTAGAAGTTCCATTCCACCGGCGCACCCATGGCGAGCACGAAGCCACCGACCTGCGGTCCGAGGATCGCGCCGACGCGGCCGATGCCCATGCCGAGACCGAGCACAGTCCCGCGGGTAGCACTCGGGAACAGCGCAGCGGTATATCCGTACAAGACCACGGTGGTCCCGTTCGCGCCGATTCCGGCGAGGAACAACGCAGCGAAGAAGACCGGCGTCGGCGGGCTGAAGCTCAAGATGTACAAGGACAGAACGGCAACGCCAAATGCCCAACAGACCACCGGACGAGGCCCGAATCGATCGGAGAGAACCGAGAGCGTCATGATGCCGACAATCGCCCCCATGCTCAGAACCATCAGCGATACCAGCGCCGAAGTCAGCGGGTACCCCGCTTGCCTCATGATCTGCGGCAACCAGGAGTTGAGTCCGTACGTCAGCATCAAACCGACAAAGAAGGTGGCAACCAACGGGACGATGACGACGATGTACTCGCGCTTGCAGAGGGCACGCAATGGATTCACGGGCTTGCCCTCACCCACAGCTTTACCTACTTCGTCAGGCGGCCACGGCATCCCGTACTTGATACAGGTCGCACGAGCCTCCTCGAAGCGACCCCGAAGGATCAGATAGTCCGCCGATTCCGGCAACCACTTCATCAGCACCGGAACGAGAACGAACACCGGGAGGAATCCGATCCAGAACATCAGCCTGAACCCGTGGTCGGCAAGCAACCAGACCGCCAGCAGGCTCGCCGCGATGCCTCCGAAGGAGTACCCGATGTTCATCACGCCGTTGAAGAATTGGCGGCGGTGGCGAGGAGCGAACTCGGCCACCAGTGCGATCGCCGCAGGGAGAACGCCGCCGAGCGCGAGGCCTCCGAGGAACCGGAGGAGCATGAACACCTCCGGACTCGGTGCCGTAGCGCAGAGTGCCATCGACGCCGAGAACCAGATCACCGATCCGATGAGGAGCCTTTTCCGGCCGAACATATCCGACAGCACGCCGCTACCGAGGGCACCGACCAGCATGCCGGCCAGAGCGAGGCTCGCCATGGTGCCGACTTCCGTTGCAGAAAGCGCCCACGGTTCGTAATCAAGGAGAGCCGGTGTGACGGCGCCGTGGATGACCATGTCGTAGCCGTCCCATGCGCCGATGAGGAGACAGAGGATGACGACCCACGCGGCCCGCCGATGCGCCTTCGCGAGTTCCTCCGAAACGGGTGTCTCTTGGTCGATTCGATTAGCCACAATCTTCCTTTCGATCCTCACCGAGGAGGACGCGGAGAAGCAGTATTAGTCGCAGGACCACTGAATGTGCTGCGGCTCGAGGTACTCGTGGATTCCCCAGGATCCGATTTCCCGGCCCACTCCGCTGGCACCGAATCCGCCCATCGGTGCGTCGGCGCGAAGGCCTCCGCCGCCGTTGACCGATACTGTGCCCGCTCGCAGTCGCGGCGCGATCTCGCGTGCGGCATCGGTATCCGGCCCGAATAGGTACGCGTGCAGGCCGTATCGGGTCTCATTGGCGATCGTCACCGCTTCGTCGACGGTGCTGTACGGCATGGCCGTTGCGACCGGTCCGAAGATTTCTTCCTGGCAGATAGGGTCTGTGTTCTTCACGTTGATCACGAGCGCGGGATTGACGAACCAGCCGGGGCCGGAGGCCGGCCGTCCACCGCCGGCAGCGACCACCGCTCCTCCGTCCACCGCCTCCCGGATGAACTGTTCCACCGAGTCTCGATGCGCCTCGGTGATCATCGGGCCGACGTTGGTCGCCGGGTCCCATGGATCGCCCACCTGGATGGATTCGTATGCCTTGTGGCTGAGTTCGAGAAATTCGTCCCACTGTGACTCGTGCACCAGGATCCGCGTCGGCGCCGCGCACGCCTGGCCACCGTTTCGGCAGTACCGCTGATGCAGGCCGGGAACTACAGCGGCGAGATTCGTTCCGGGGAGCAGAATAGCCGGTGACTTGCCACCGAGCTCGAGGACGACGCCACGAACACCTTTCGCAGCCTGGCGCATCACCTTCTCGCCGACCGCGACCGAACCGGTGAACGCGATCTTGTCGACTCCGGAGTTTTCCGTCACCGCACGCGCGATGTCCACTTCACCGACGACGACGTTCACCACCCCGGCGGGAACGTCCGCCTCACGCAGGACCTCGCCCAACAGCAGCGTGGACAGTGGGGTGCGCGGCGACGGGATCGCGACCACTGTGCACCCGGCAGCCAGTGCCGCGCCGAGCTTGTGCACGAGCAGTAGCAGCGGGTAGTTGTACGCGGCGATCGCGGCGACGACGCCGACCGGTCGATACTCGACGACGCTCCGCGACGGGGCCGGGTCGGTGTGAAGCCCCAGATCCTGGCTCCGATCCTCGAGCGCGGCCTGCGCGTATTCGCGCAGGTGCTTGATCGGCCAGTCGACCTGCAAGGCGCCGGCGGTGCTGATCGGCGCACCCAGTTCGGTGACGATCGTGTTCACGAACTCGTCGCGGCGCTTCTCGATGCCGTCAGCGATGCGGTTGATCAGGGCGCTGCGCTCTGCGGGCGTCGCCGAGCTCCAGGGACCGGCCTCGAACGCCTCCCGCGCCGAGGTCACTGCGAGGTCTGCTTGTGCTGCATCGGCCCCCGCGATTGTCGCGACCACCCGTTCGGTGGCCGGATCGACGACGTCGAGGGTTTCACCGCGGCCCTCGGTCATCTCCCCACCGATGAGAAGCGAGAGGTTCGACCAGGACTCGATGCCCGGACGCGTCAAGGTGTTGCTGCCAGTTTCTTCGGCCATCGTCTCCGCTTTCGTCTGATCGGAAATAGGGATCCGCGAGTCTCGATGCACTGCGGTCATTCAGGAAGGGGATACGGTTCGATCACCGCCACGGCGGCAGCGGGATCGTTTCATCCTCCCGCTCGAGTTCTTCCGGTGTGATCTCGCCGGCGACATAGCACACCAGCTTCGACTGCTTCCATCCACCGGCGGTGCGCCGGAAGAGATCTCGATATCGTGCCCAGCGGTGCCGGTCCGCACGCTCGGGATACTCCTTGTAGCGTTGCCACGAGTACAGATACGACTCCATCCGAGCGGTATCCGCCGATTCGAACACGATGTCCATGTTCGACAGATGGTGGCTACTCACCGTGAACTTGCTCAGTGCCCCGGAGTAGAACTCCCGCGCGGCGTCGATTCCGGTAACGGTGTCGCCCAGACCGCCGGACAGATCCACGATGCAGTCGGCTGTGAACACTGCGAGCATTCCCTCGGCGTCCATTGCGTCGGCGGCGCGGCAGTAGGCGTACTTCAGGCGCCGGATCTCCTCGGCGTCGACCAGTTGCCTCAGCACATCCGGGTTGTAATCCTGATCCCCGACTGCGGCTTCACGGTTTATCAACATCTGACGACCGACCTCATCTTCTGGGCTATCCGGGAGAGAGTGACACGGGACTCACTGTGGGAATCGTGTGAATCGCGCCACACCGACAATAGGACAATAGTTCGCATAATTCGAGTAGTCAATCGAATGCTGTGTAGAAGTTGTCTTCGGCTGTCACATCGTCGACTCGACCCGCCACAGCAGAGCACACCGGGCAACCCGACGAACCGAGCACCAATTTGGCTGCGGCGCTCGGGCGGAACACTTCAAGAGTGTTCGATCACTCCGCGAATGTTCTTGCCTTCGGCGAGGTCCTCGAAGGCCTGATTGATCTCGCCCAGGCGGTACCGGCGGGTGATGAGCTCGTCCAGACGCAATTCACCACGTTTGTACTGGTCGGCGAGCCGCGGAATGTCGGACAGTGGGTTGCAGTTACCGAACAGCACCCCTTGGATTCGTTGCTGGAAACCCTTGAGGGACTGCGTATTCATCTCGATCTGGTTCTCCCCGTGCCTGCCGGTAGCCACGACGATGACCGAGCCGACCTTGCCGACGATCGATGTCGCCTGGTTCGTGATTTCCACCGTGTGGTCGGTGACGGTGATGATCGCGTGGTTCGCGAGCCGTCCCCAGGTCGCCTCCTTGATGAACTCGTACGCGTCCTCGTGCGTGGCGAATGTGTGAGTGGCTCCGAACGTCTCGGCCATCTCACGCTTGAACGGAACCGGATCCACCACGGCCACGATCGATGCCCCTGAACGGGCTGCACCTTGTACCGCGTTGCTGCCGACACCGCCTGACCCGTAGATCACCACGACGTCGCCGGCTCGGACGCCGGCGGCGTAGACGGCGGCACCCCAACCCGTCGGTACACCGCACCCGAGCAGCGCAGCCACGTCGAGCGGGAGAGAAGAATCCACCTTGACGCAGGAGTACTCGGAAATGACGGCCTGCTCGGAGAATGTGCCGAGCGCGCAGACCCCGCCGAGATCCTCGGATCCGTGGTGGAACCGGAAGGTCCCGTCGAGCATCTGCCCGGTCCCGGCGTTCAGGCCCAGGTCGCACAGCGCCTGGTGGCCGGTCGAGCACCAGTGGCATGTCCCGCACACCGGCAGGAAGGAGCACACGACATGATCGCCCACCGCTACCCGGGTGACGCCGGGCCCCACCTTCTCGACAACCCCGGCTCCCTCGTGGCCCCCGACGAGCGGAAATCGGGCGGGGAAGTCGCCCACCTGGAAATGCCGATCCGACTGGCAGAGTCCCGAGTAGGCGAGCCGGATCAGGACTTCACGTTCGTTCGGCTCGTCGAGATCGAGATCGACGATCTCCCAGGGCTCTTTGACACCGCGAACGACCGCAGCTCGCGTTGTGCTCATGGTTGGCTCCTTCTTCAGCGGATCTTGGTGAACACCGACTTCTCTTCCAGATAGGGATCGAGGCCGTTCGGCCCGTGTTCGCGACCCCAACCCGACTGTTTGAATCCCCCGGTCGGTAGGTGGTAGTCGCCCGCGCTGTGCACGTTGATGCCGACCCGGCCTGCCCGCAGGCGCCGGGCGACGGCGTGTCCTCTGGCGGCGTCGCCGGTCCAGATGCTCGAGGACAGGCCGTAGTCCGTATCGTTGGCCAGTGCGACAACCTCGTCGACGTCACTGAACGGCAGAATCGACACCACCGGACCGAAGATTTCCTCGCGTGCGGGCGTCGCGTCGGGTGAGATCGCCGTCAGCACAGTGGGTTCGATGAAGAATCCCCTGTCGCCGGTCCGTCCACCACCCACCGTCACCTCCGCGCCCGCCGCACGAGCCGCGTCGACATAACCGATCACACGGTCAAGCTGTTTGCCCGAGATCAGCGGACCGATGTCCGCCCCCGGGTCGGTGTAGTAGCCGGGCCGGGTGCGACGAGCGATAGCAGTCACACCTTCCACGACACGGTCGGCCACGCGTTTGTCCACCAGCAGCCGGGACCCGGCCGAACACACCTGTCCCGAGTTGCTGAAGATCGCTGCTGCCGCCGCCGGAATCGCGGTGTCCAGGTCGGCGTCGTCGAGAACAATGAACGGTGATTTTCCGCCCAGCTCCAAAGTGAGCCGCTTCAGATTTCCCTCGGCAGCGTGAACCAGCTGCTTCCCGACGTCAGTGGACCCGGTGAATGCGATCTTGTCGACGTCGGGGTGGGCAGCCAACGCGGCACCGGCGATGTCGCCGCGACCGGTGACGATGTTCACCACTCCCGCGGGCACGCCCGCCTCGATCACCAGTTGACCGAGTCGCAGAGCGGTGAGGGAGGTCTCCTCGGCCGGTTTGAGCACACCCGCGCACCCGGCCGCCAGCATCGGGGCAACCTTCCAGGCCGCCATCAGCAGCGGCGCGTTCCAGGGAACGATCATCCCGACGACCCCGATGGGTTCCTGGCGTGTGTAGGCGTGAATAGGCTCGCCGCCAGCGACGACATCGGTTGCCACCCCGTAGATGTGGTCGGCGAGCCCCGCGTAGTACCGGAAGCAGTTCGCCGAACCGGTCACCATAGCGCCCAGGTAGGCGGGCGGCTGGCCCTGATCCACACACTCCAAGAGCGTCAACTCGTTGTGGTGCCGTTCGATCAGGTCGGCGATGCGCCAGAGCACCTTTGCCCGTTCCGATCCGGGCAGACTGCGCCAATGCCCGGCCTCGAAGGCGTCGCGGGCCGCTGCGACGGCGGTGTCGATCTCCGTCTCGTCACCGGCCGCGATCATGCCGACGGGCAGCCCCGTCCCGGGGTCGACGGTCTCGAACAGTCCACCGGCCCGGGGCGCCACCCAATCCCCACCGATCAGCAGTTTTCCGGATGCCCTGCCCAGCATCTCATTGACGTCGACCTCTGACACATCTACTCCCATCTCCGACCTCACCTATCCGGCACGCATTGTCACGCGGCCGGGACGTCGACCTCGATGCGGATGATCCGTCCCGGTCGTGCTCGTTCGGACCCGTCCGCCGGGGGCGTCGTGGCGGCCAGGTTCGAGGTGGCGGCAAAGAGCGAGATGCCAGCGGGGCCACCGAGCGCGACGTCGAACACCTCGTCCTCAAACTCGATCACGTCCGTCACCACACCGCCGTCGAGTACCCGACGAGCTTGCTTGACGTGCGGGAACGCGACCCAGAGCCCACCGGCGCGGTCCAGTGTCGAGCCGTCGGTCATCTCGTCGAACTGGGCGAAGAGTTGCCCCGGCCCCAAGGAGCCATCCCGCTGGATTGCGTACTTGACCACCCGGTGCGCGAAGCTGTCGCAGCAGATCAGGGTGCCGCCGTCCGGGGTGATCTGCATCGTGTTGGGCATCGACAGACCGCCGGCCACCTTGCGGATGTTTCCGTCGAGGTCCACGAGCAGGATCCGGCCGGCGCCCTCGAGCTTCTGCTCGTTCGATCCGTGGTCGCTGAGGTCGTAGGCCTTGCCGAAGCTGGAGACGTAGATCCGGCCGGCGACGTCGACGACCGTGTCGTTCGACCACGAATCGACGACGCCGTCGACCTCGATGTCACGGAGCACATGTATTTCACCATTGCGGGAGGTGAGGAGCCGCTCGAACCGCCCACCGACGACGAGCGCGCCGTCGGGCGTCCATGCAAGACCGATCGGGTACTCCCCCGGAAACGCCAGCCGGCCACGTACCGTGCCGGCGGCGTCGGCGGTGATCACCTCGTGCTCCTCGATGTCACAGAACCACAACTCGTCGCCCCGCCACCGCAGTCCCTCGGGAAAGATCAACCCGTCGATGATGGTGGTGCGGGATTCTTCGTCGACCATGCGGTACTCCTCGTCAAATGTTGCGGAATTGGTCACAGGCGAAGCCTCACGTATCCGGCGTCCCGATACCGCCTGTCCCGTGAGCACCGCAAGCACCACGGCCAGGTCCCGTTCCCTCAGTTCAGCGACCTTCTCGTTCATTGTCCTGCTCCATGAATGCTGTGTGATGACCGATTTCAGGGTTGTTTGCTACCGGCGGCCCGCTCTGGGCCCGGCGATAGCACTACGGTGGCCGGTCGAAAGAAGAGCGCGAGAGTGCCAATGCCTCCGGCCAGTCCCACCACGGCTGCGACCGTTCCACCGAGGACTCCGATCGGCGGGTGCTCACCGAAGAGCACATGGTCGATGCTGACGGTCCCTGGCCCGGCCACCGCGAGGACGAAGGCTGACAGCCCCAACACGAGGTTGTATTCCCAGCCGTTTCCGGCAATGAAGAAACCGTTGCCGCGGTGTACTGTCCACGCAGCCACGAGCATCAGGGCGATCACCAGCGCCGCGGCGAGCGGTGTCAGCATTCCCAGCACCAACAGAATTCCCGCTGCCACCTCGGTCGACGCTGCGAGAAGAGCATGGAATCGTCCCGGCTTCATTCCGATGCTCTCGAACCACCCTGCTGTCCCCGGAATCCGCCCACCGCGGAAGAATTTCGCGTAGCCATGTGCGGCTATCACAACGCCGAGAGTCACCCGGAGAATCATCAGGGCTGTGTCGACGGCGTCCATACTTACCTCGTTTCCACTATGTTTCGGTCGAATCGGTCCTCGGCTCTACTCACCGTGCGAGGAGTGCGAGCGCCTTCTCATACTCGTGCACAAGCACTGGGGTGCCCGCTTCGGTCAGGGCCGCAGCCTTTCCTTCCGACAGTGCCGTCTCGTAGGTCTCGACGATCGCTTGTGCGGCTGCGATCTCCTCGTGCCCGGGACTGAAGACATCGTTGATGATGTCGACGTGTGGCGGGTAGAAGGTCGTCATGGTGGTGAAGCCCATACGCCGCGAATCCTCGACGCGGCGGCGGATCTCGGTGAGGTCCCGGATGTTCTCGGCGTAGGCGATGTCCGTGACAGCCAAACCGTAGGCGGCACCGGCGAGCACGGTGAGCGCCTTGGTCACCAGGAAGATCCGATTGAGTGCACCACCGGGTTCGTACAGTTCGATACCCGCATCCAGGCTGATGTCCGCAGGTCCGGACATCAAGCCGATCACGCTCGGATGTGACGCGATCTCACGGACATTCAGCACCGACTCCGCGGTCTCGATGATCGCGAAGATATCAGGATCGGCACCGTGTGCACGGAACGCCTCGAGTACCTCGTCGACGCATGCGGCAGACCGGATCTTGGGATACGCCACCACATCCGGCTTGGCGGCCGCGAGCGCCTCGACGTCCTCCCTGCCCCACCGGGTGCTGAGGTGGTTGACGCGCGGCAGCAGCAGCTTCTCACCGTCGAACGCCTTCTCCGCGAGCGAGCGGACGACGCGCTCGCGCGCCTGCTCCTTCAGATTCGGCGCCACGGAGTCCTCGAGGTCGAGGAAGATCATGTCGGCGGGAATGTTGGGCAGCTTCCCCCACTTGTGATCGTCCATGATCGGTGTCTCGAGGATGCTCTTGATGGTTCGGTAATTATGGCGGCCACGATGTGCAGACATCAGATCACACCCTTCTTAGCGAGGGCGACCAGTTCGGCAGCGTTCCTGCCGAGCCAGTCACCGAGGACGAGATCGTTGTCCTCCCCCAGGTGAGCCCCGGTCCGCCACACCGAGCCTGGATGTTGGTGCATGCGCGGTATCACGCCCTGCATCTTGACGGACCCGAGGTCGCGATCCTCGATCGAGATGATGTCCTTGCGCTCGGCGTAGATCGGATCCTCGAGGATGTCGGCCGCGGAATAGACCCGCGAACCCACCACCTCCCCATCGGCCATTTCCTTGATGGCGACGTCGGCGGTGCGGGCGCTCATCCACTTGTGCAGGAGGGTGTCGAGCCGCTCCTTGCGGGCGGTCTGCTGCTGCACGGTGCGGTAGTCCTCAGCCGGCTCCCCGAGCATCTCCGCGATCTTCTGCACCGACCGTGGGGTTCCCGAAGTTACTGTGATCCACACCTCGTCGGCGGTGAGGAACGTGTTCACCACCGCCGCCGGGGCGACCGCCAGCTGGTTGCCTGCCCGGCTGGGCACGGTGCCGAGCTGATCGGCAATGATGACTTGCCATTCGATGAGGCGGAAGAGCGGCTCGAACAACGCGATGTCGATCCATTCGCCGGTGAAGTCCGGCTCATTTCGTCGCACCAGTGCCGAGGCGATACCGAAGGCACCCATGAGTGCGGTCACACTGTCGCCGTGGGAGAAGCCGGTGTGAACGGGCGGTCCGTCCGGGAAGCCCGTCAGGTGCACGACACCGCTGCGGGCCTCGCCGACCTTGCCGAATCCCGGGTCGTTGCGGGCGGAGCTGGTGGCGCCGTTGCCGGAGATCTGCAGCATCACGAGCTTGGGATGCTGTGCGTGCAGGGTGTTCCAGTCGAAGCCCCACTTCTCGAGGGTCGAGTACCGCATGTTGGTGATGAGCACATCGGCCCACGCGATCAGCTCCCGGGCGAGCTCCCTGCCCTCGGGCTGACGTAGATCCAGGGTCACCGATCGCTTGTTGCGTCCGGATACCTTCCACCACAACCGGACTCCGTCCTTGTCCGGACCTTGAAAGCGTGCGGTGTCCCCGGTGCCCGGCGCTTCGACATGGACGACGTCCGCGCCGAGATCGGCGAGCAGGGTGCCGGCCAGCGGGCCCGCGATCACGTGGGCCAGTTCCACCACTTTGATGCCGGAGAGCACACCTCCACGCGGACCTGACGCGTTGTTCGTAGTCATGATTGAATTCCTCTCGTGAGTGCAGTGGATGGTTCCGGCACCTGCCAGCCCATCGACGATCGGACGCGGGGAAGGACTTCCGCTCCGATCAGTTCGATCTGGCGTAACACGTCGGCGGGGTTCGCCTTGTCGACGTTGACTCGGATGTTGAGCGCCGAGGCACCAGATGTCCGCAGGTCGTCGACGAGGGTGGTGGCAACCGCGCCGGGTTCGCCGCTGATGACGCTGTTCGGCGATGTGGTCAGCCACTTCTCGCGTCCTGACGATGCCTGTGACCACAGGTCGTGGCGGCGATCCGCGGTTGCCGAGTCCCCGACCCACACGCGCCTGATCAGGACACAGCTCCGGTTGCCGCCCGCCTCCTCGTAGTGCCCGATCAGGGCTGCGGTGGCTGCCGCGCTGTCGAGTGACATCAACAACAGACCGACATCGGCGTTCGCTGCCCGACGGGCGCCGAGCGGACCGGCCACACCTACCAGTACGGTCAGGTCTCGAACTCGGGCGTCGGCGATCGCGGCGTCGGCGGAGAGCACTGGGTGCGGCACGTCCGTTGGGCGCAGGACACCGGTCAGGGTGCTCAGATGCGACCAGAAGGTGGCCGACCGCGTCTCGAAATCGGCACCCACCGCGTCGAAGTCCCGCTCCTGATAACCGGGGACGAACCCTGCGGCGACCCGGCCCGGGTATGCAGCGCCGATCCAGGCGAGATCCTCGGCGACACTATAGGGGTTGCGCAGCGGCAGGATGCTCGGTGACGCCGCCGCCCAGCCGTGGCGCATGTCGGCCAGAAGCAGGCCGCACAACAGAATCGGGTTCGGGAAGTATCCAGGAAAGCCGCCATGATGCTCGCTCAGCGTCACACCGTCGAAGCCGCAGTCCGCTGCGGCGTAGGCCTCACGCCGCAACCGACGTACCGCATCCTCCGCCGGTCCCGCACTCGAGGTCAGCCCGATTCCGATGGAACCGGGCCCGAGCGGCAGCCCGGATCTCACCTGCCACCGTCCAAAATGGTCCGAGCCGAGTTGATCAGCGCCGCGATGGTCGAGGGCAACTGCTCCTGGAACGGGTCGACATGGCGTCCTTCGCGGTGACGACGCAGATTGTGGGCCATCACCGCGGCCAGCTTGAACCGGCCGAACGCATGGAACCAGTCGATATCCGCGATGCGGAACGCACCGGCGGAGTAATACGTCGCGAGAAGCTCATCCGCCGTTGGCATGCCCTCCACCGGTGCACCGACTCCGGGGAACAGGTTCGGGTCGCAGAAGGCCAGGAACCAGCCGATGTCGACGCCGGGAGTCGTCGCGGTCCAGATCTCCCAATCGATGATGCCGGTGGGGGTTACCCCGTCGAAGAGGACGTTGCCCAGTCGGTAGTCGCCGTGGACGAGGACCGGGGCTTCGACGGTGGAGGGCATCGTCGCTCGCAGCGCGTCGGGTAGCGCCGAGATACCGGGTGCATCATCTTCGTAGGCCGCGGCCGCAACCTTCGCCCACCGGGTGAGTTCGGCCTCGATATTGGGTGTTTCGGAGTCCGCTCCGGCGACCGCGGTGATCGGCTGGCGATGCAGTACGCCGAGCATCCGGGCGGCGGCCTCTGCGCGGGCACGGACGACGCCGTGGTCGAAAACCCGTGTCGAGGAATCCAGGACGGGCTCGGCGGCTTCGCCGGCGCAACGTTCCATCACATAGAACGTCCACTCCCCCCATCCGCGGGTGAGAACCCGGGGGACGACGAGCCCGTCGACGTCCACCAGCGCGTCGAGGATATGGGCCTGCCGAAGAACGTCGTGGCGTCCTCTCGGCGGCCGGCCGGGAGGAGCGACCTTGATGACCACCCCGGCGACACCATCGGTGTCGGCCTTCTTCGCCGCGAGCGTGATACCCGAGTGCCCTCCTTCGAGCACCTCGACCGACGAGACGGCCGAGCCGGGCTCGTCTTTGGAGAGTGCCTCGTTGATGGCGTCCTCGAGACCAGGAAAATCCTGCGATCCCATCAGTAGACCCCGATCAGGTCAGCGGGCTCGCCGCCGACGTGGATGCGTCCACCGTCGATGCGGATGGTAGATCCGGTGATCCATTCCGACTCGTCCGACAGCAGGAAGCAGATGGCCGACGAGATGTCGGTGGGCTGGCCCAGCCGGCCGAGCGGGACGAGCCGCTCCTCCTGAGGTCCGCGCTCGCCGTCCCACAGTGCACGGGCGAGTTCGGTACGCACCAGCCCGGGCGAAACAGCGTTCACGCGAATGCCTTTCGGCCCCAGCTCTCGCGCGAGGGTGGTGGTCAGACTCGCCAGTGCCGCCTTGCTTGCGGTGTAGGGGCCGGTGACCGGATGCACCCGTTCGGCGCCGGTGGTGAGCACGTTGACGACCGCACCGTTCTGCATGCCGGCTGCCACAGCCAACTGGACGAGGTTCAGCGCCGGCCATGTGTTGGCGAGCATGGTCTTGTGGAACGCATCCTTCGTCACGTCCATCAGTGGCCCGTACGACGCGGATGTGGCCGCGTTGTTGACGATCACATCGAGACAACCGAACTCGGAGTGGGCCGCGTCGACCAATGCACCGGGCAGGGTCTCCGAGTTGATGCTCCCGGGGACACCGACCGCACGTCCACCCGCATTCTGTATCTCCTCGACTGCCTCGGCAAGAATGTCTGGCTTGCGGGCGTTCATGACGACGGCGGCGCCGTCGGCGGCCAACCGCTGAGCGACCGACAGGCCGATTCCCCGCGATGCGCCGGTGACGATCGCGACCTTGCCGGCGAACCTCTTGTCCGAGCCGAATTCGGGTGTACTCATGGGTTTCCTTCGATGAGATTACTGAGCGGGGCATCCGGGCTGCGTGCCCCGACCGGGGCACGCAGCCTCTTCGTCAGCTGATGTCGATTTTGTAGAGCTCGGCGGCGTTGTCCTGCAGCACCCGCTTGATCGTGTGCTCCGGAAGCCCGCTCATGACTCGCGCGAAGTGCTCGCGCGGCCCGGGGAACAGGCAGGTCGGGTGCGGGATATCCGTCTCGACCAGGACGTTGTTGATGCCGATGTCCTCGAGCAGCTTTGCCGCGCCGATCTCCTCGAACCAGAACATCGCGAACAGGTGGTCCCGAAAGTACTCGGTGGGCCGGCGCTTCGCCGCCGCCAGCTCGTGGTCGTGAGTGACCATCTCATCGAACTGGAATTCCATCGCCTCGAGGATGAAGGGGATCCAGCCGATACCCGACTCGGCCGAGACGACCTTGAGGTTCGGGTAGCGGTCGAACAGATCGGACATGCACAGGTTGACGATGATGCGCACGTTCGACATGAACATCTGCGTTGCACCCACGGCGAGCTGCCGCTGCTTGCCGAACGACCGCCATGCCGGCTTGGCGACACCGGTGACGTCGGGGCCGGCGGTGCCGGATGCCTTCTGTCCGATGTTGCCGCGCATGGCTTCCAGGTCTTCGCGGCGAGCACCGGCGCCGATGTGGAAGTTGGGCACCGCCCCGGTCTGGTTGAACAGCTCCCACATCGGATCGAAGTAGGACTCGGGCAGCTCGGGCAGGCCGATGAGCTCGGGCTTGTCGGACAGAGTGAAGCCGCGCATGCCCTGGTCGATCAGGCGGGTCATCTCCTTGATCGTCAGGTCCATGTCCCAGATCGGCAGTAGAGCCTGTGGGAACAGGCGACCGTTGGATTCGATCTGTGTCTGCATGAGGAAGTCGTTGTAGACCTGCAGGACGGTTGTGCGCTCGACCTCATCCTCGATTGCGAAGACGTGGTTAGATGCGAAGCCGATACCGTTCGGGTACAGGATCTGCGCGTGGATGCCCTGGTCATCCATCAACGCGAGGCGTTCCTTGGTGTCCCACGACGAAATATCGATGTTCGAAAATGGTTGCACGACATGAGCGCCGAGAACCTTCTCGCGTCCGGTCGAGATCGTGTTTCCGCCCGTGCTTGCCCACACCTCGTCGTGTAGGTACCAGGCGGTGATGCCGTCGATGGTCTTCTGGACCGGCACGCGGCCCTGCATCGACGCCGGCACCCGGGAGGTCCACAGATCGGCGGGCTCGGTCAGGTGCGCGTCGCAGTCGATGATCTTCACATCGCGCAGCGCTTCGGGGACGTGGTTGTCGGGCAGGGTGGCAGTCATGTCGTTCCAATCTGTAGACGAAAGGTGGGGGCTCACGAAATCCGGCGACGGAAGGCGAAAGTGCTCCGGTCGGGGTGGTACTCGAATACGGCGACCTCGATCTCGTCGCCGACGACGGCGTCGTCGCCGTCTACCAGTCCGATGACGCGGATTCCCTCCGCGAAATCGGTGATGCCGACGTGGTAGGGCGGCTCGATGAGCGCTCCGGGCGGCGGGGCGGTCACCTCGGTCAGGGCCGACAGCCGGCCGCGGGAGAGGCGTGTCTCGTGTACTACGCCGCCACATGCGGGGCATTCGGCGACCGTTGGGAAGTGGGTGCGGCTACAGGTGTCGCACGTCGACGCGAGTAGGGACGTGATCTCACCCACCGGCGCAGGGACGTACCGCTGGTCTGCGGTAGGAATGGTCGTCGTCATCGCTGCACCACCACCACGCAGGCGTTGTGGCCGGCGCCCATCACGTGCGCCATCCCGACTCTCGCGTCCTTGACCTGGCGTGGCCCAGCGGTGCCGCGCAGCTGGGTGACGAGTTCGTGGACCTGACCGAGGCCGGAGGCACCGAGCGGCTCTCCCTTGGACAACAACCCTCCGGAGACGTTCACCGGGATCGATCCTCCGAGTGTCGTTGCACCCGAACGTAGCAGCTCTGCTTCCTCGCCCTTGTTGCACAGACCCAGATCGCTGTAGGCGATGAGTTCGGACGCCGTATCCGTGTCTTGGCACTCCACCAGGTCGATGTCGTCGACACCCATTCCGGCCTGCTCGAGGGCCGTGTCCGCGGCGCGTGCACTGATGCTGGTCATCTCGGACTGCAGCGACGGCGCTGGAACGAACCAGTCGTCGGTCGCCCGGGAGGCGAGGCCGATGCCGCCGATCCGGATGGAGTTGTCGAACCCGCGCTTGGCGGCCTCGTCCTTGTCCATCAGTGCCACGGCGGCCGCACCTTCGTTGGGTGTGCACAGCATGAGAAGCGTCAACGGGTCACAGACGGGGCGACTCGCGAGAACTTCGCCGCGGGTGAATTCCCTGCGATACATCGCGTGGGGGTTGTGGACCGAGTGGCCGTGGTTCTTCACCGCGACGTCGGCCAGGTCCTCGAGGGTGGCGTCGGTGGTGCGCATCAGGTCCTGCGCCTGGAAGGAGAAATACAGTGGGTTGACGCCCAATCCGGATTCGATCTGCCAGTTCTCGAAGCCTGCGCCGGCGATGAACCCGCGGGGCGCCTTCTCCACACCGAGGCAGAGCACCGTCTTTACCGCACCCGACTCGATGAGCGATGCGCCGAGCGACAATGCCGAACCGCCCGAGGCACATGCGGCCTCGACATTGATGATCGGCTTGCCGATGTAGCGCACACGATTGACGATGTTGTGACCTTTGGCCATTTCGGCGCCGACGTTGGCCACGAGGACCATGTCGACATCCTCGGGCTGGAGCTTCGCGTCGGCGAGGCAATCCCGCATGGCGACTTCACCGATCTGCCGGTAGCCGTAGTCGAACCGACCGAATGGGTGAATACCGACACCGACGATTGCGACGTTCTTCATTGAGCCCTCCTTTCCGTGTTCGCGGTTTGTGCATTTTGCGTGGTCACAGTGCGGCCAGGCGGGGGGCATCCGAGCGGCCGACCAGGATGTTGCCGATCTCCTCGATGACCTGTTCCGAGTCGCCGAAGAGTGCTTCGACTACTGTGATCCGGCGTACCAGCTGGTGCAGGCCGAACTCCCAGGTGAACCCCATGGCCCCGCAGAACTGTTGGGCTGCATCGACCGCTTCGCGGGCAGCTCGCCCCGCCCAAGCCTTTGCCGCCAGCGCTGCGAGCAGGTCATCCGAGCCGGGAGTGGATTCGAGGACGGCCTTCGCGGCCGCCAGGGCCGTGTTCGCGTCGACCAGCCGATGCTGGACCACCTGGAAGGTGCCGATCGCTTTGCCGAACTGCTTGCGTTCGGTGACGTGCTCGACTGCCCGGGTCAGGGCACGTTCGGCGAGTCCGATTAGCTCGTAGGCGACAGCGCGCAGGGCACGCACCTCGGCGTCGTCCCACCGCAACCCGTCCACTGGGGTGCAGGATCCCAACGCCACAGTGCCGATCACGGTGTGCAGGCCCAGGTCCGGATCGAGCCCGTTCGCCGGCGTGGTGATCACGCCGTCGGACGGTACGAGCACCGCCCCCTCCGGGGTATACACCAGGTATGGACCGGCCGTGTGTGGGTTGATCGCGAGGCCGTCGACCACGAGGTCGCCCTGCCGCTGTCCGGGCGCGGCGTGGGTACCCAGCAAGGGCAGCACGGCCGTCCAGGAGGGGTCGAACGCGGAACCACTGACGATCAGCGAGAGCAGGGTCGAGGTTGCGCCCACGCGTCCCTGAAGTGTCATCAGCGCCCCGGTGAGCTCGTCGTCGGAGTGCAATTCCTTCTCGAGACCCGCACCCACCAACTCGTCCACGAGCGCGTAGCTGTCGCCCTGCTCGAACAGGCGGTAGGCGGTGCCTGTGATCAGCTCGAGTTCGTCTGGATTCATGACCCTCCCTTGGGCAGGCACAGCACGTGCTGCGCAACGATGTCGCGTTGCACGTCGACGGCGCCACCGAAGATCGAGGTCGCGCGGCTGTAGAACCACTCGTCACGCAACGTCGTCGATTCGAGGTCATCGCTGACGACAAACTCCTCGAACTGTGCCTTTCGGGCCGCTTCGAACGTCGCGCGTTCCGCGGACGACAACAGCATCTTGTCCACGGACACCACCGGGCCCGGATTCCGTCCCTCGGCAAGCGCAGTCACGGTCGTGACGCTGCGGGCACGAAGCGCCGCCAACAGGACGAAGGCCTCCCCGACGGCCCGCGAGAGCCGGGTGACGCCCGGACGTACGCGGCCCGCGACCGCGGAGAGTCGGTGGTGCAGGATCGATTGGCGCAACCACGCATACATTCCACGCTCGTACTGCAGCAGGAACATAGCAACGCCCCAACCGCCGTCCTGCGGACCCACCAGGTACTCGGCGGGGACTTCGACGTCTTCGAAGAACACTTCCGCGAACTCTTCGCGGCCGTTCGCCGCGACGATGGGCCGCACCGTGACGCCCGCCGATGCCAGGTTCACCCAGAGCATCGTCAGGCCGCGGTGGCGACTCTCGGTGGTACCCGTCCGGGCGAGCACTAACGCGTAGTCCGCACTGGGGCCGAGGGTCATCCAGATCTTCTGCCCGTTGAGCAGGAAGCCGTCGTCGGTGGCGCGGGCGGAGGTGCGTACCGAGGCGAGGTCGCTGCCGGCCTCGGGTTCGGAGAATCCTTGTCCCCAGACCTCGTCGCCGCGCAGATAGGCCGGGAGGTGATCGGCCGCGAGCTCGGGCGCGTAGTGCGCCAGGACCGGCGCGACCGTCTCGATGATGACGAAGACCTCGGGTATTTCGATTCCGGCGGCGCCCAGCCCGTCGTAGAGTGCTGCCCGGTGTAGCTCGGAACCACCCAGGCCGCCGACTTCCTCGGGCCAACCCCACCGCGACCAACCGGCCTCGTACAGCAGGGTCATCAGTTCGCGATTGTGCTCAATTTCTGCGCGTACCCCACCCGCCACCGTACGACGAAAATTGTCCAAGGTGTCGCTGTTCTCTCCGATCCATTCTGCGAGATCAGCCGTGTGCTCGGCGATGGTCCGAGTTACTGTCGACGTCATTTCTGTGCCCGTTCGTGTACCTTGACCGCCGTCTGTAGTTCCTGCAGCGCACCGATCGCGCCGGGGAAGCCGATGTAGACGACGAGCATCCGCAGCGCGGATTGGAGCTTGTCAGCGGGGATCCCGTTCTGCAGCGCCCCGTGCAGGTAGTTGCGCAGTTGGTTGGTACGTCCCGTCGCGGCCAACGCGGTGATCGCGACGAGCATGCACTCCTCGAACGACATCTCGTCGCCGTCCCAGACGTCACCGAAGATGAACTCGTCGGACCACTGGCCGAGTTTGCCGTCGAGTTCGACGAGGGCCTGCTGCAGCTGCGGGGCCTTACGTCCTTGTGCGCGTTCACGCAGCGCGCGACCGGTTTCGGTGATCATCGTCATTTACCGTGCTTCACGAGAGTGGACGCGTACTTCGTGCGCGCCTGTTCGGTCAGGGTGGGAATGTGCTGGGATGGGAAGACTCCGTCGGTCGGCTTGTACTGCGTCAGGAGTTGCTTCGCGACGCCCAGGGTGTGGATCTCACTCGGGCCGTCGGCGAGACCCACGTGGAGGCCGTTGACGAGCATGCTGACAAATGGCATCTCTTCCGACAGGCCCAATGAGCCGTGGATCTGCAGTGCCTTGGTTGCTACTTCGGACAACACCTTCGAGGCGACGACCTTCACAGCCGAGATATCCATCCGGACCTTGTTGTAGTCGTTGTAGCGGTCGATCTTCCACGCGGTCTGGAGCACGAGCAGGCGGAACTGTTCGATTTCCATCCACGCTTCGGCGATCATCTGTTGCACGAGCTGTTTCTGCGCGAGCTGCTCGCCCTGCGTGGTGCGCGAGAGTGCCCGCTCGCACATCATGTCCAGGGCCAACTTCATGTGGCCGACGCTGCGCATCGCGTGATGGACGCGGCCGCCACCGAGTCGGGTCTGCGCAACACCGAAGCCCTGGCCACGGTCTCCGAGGAGAGCGTCCTTGGGAATCCGGACGTTGTTGTATCGGATGTAGCTGTGATCGCCGCCGCCGTCGCCCTCGACCCAGCCGGCCACCTGGACGTGGCGGATGAATTCGACACCGGGAGTGTGCACCGGTACGACGAACATCGACATCCGCTTTGAAATGTGCGCCTCCGGCTCGGTCACCGCCAGCACAAGGAGGACTTCCGCCCAGCGCGCGTTCGAGGAGAACCACTTCTCGCCGTTGATCACCCACGAGTCGCCGTTCTCGACGGCAGTGGTGGTGAATACCTTCGGGTCGGATCCCCCCTGAGGTTCGGTCATCGAGAAGGCCGAGAACGTCGAGCCGTCGATCAGGGGCCTGAGGTAGCGATCTTTCTGCTCTGGAGTGCCGTAATGCGCCAGGATCTCGGCGTTGCCCGTGTCGGGGGCGGCGGTACCGAAGACGATCGGGCCCACGGTCGGTCCCGGTCCGCTACGACCGAGAATCTCGTTGAGGAGGGCGAGCTTGAGCTGGCCATATCCCGGGCCGCCGAGTTCGGGACCCAGGTGGCACGCCCACAGACCCTGCCGGCGCACTTCTTCCTGGAGCGGAGGAATCAACTCCTGGCGCACGGGATCGCTCAGGTCGAGCGGGTGCTTGATGACGTACTGCAGCGGCTCGACCTCGTTCGTCATGAATTGGTCGGCCCAGTCGAGCTTTTCCTGGAATTCTGGGTCAGTTTCGAAATCCCACATGCGTTTCAAGACTCCTCGGAATAGGAGAGGCGCGGATTCTCATGAAAGTCGTTATCCCGCAAGAGCCGACCGAGCGGCTCGAAGGATGCGCGAGCAAACGCTGTAACAACAGAATAATGCGAATAGTTCGAATAATCAAGTCAGGAAGTGATCCAGATCTCGATTTGGCCAGTGCGCCTCGAAACACGACGGCCACCGCCCACCCTTCCCGCCTTCAGCGGTGGGTCGGTCAAGCGGTGGCCTTATCGCATACACCCGATAGTCGGACTACAGGCCGATCAGGCCCAGCAGACGTTTTTTCTCGGCAATCGCGGCCGCCGTATCGGCCCGCGTGTACCCCTCGGGCATCGGAATCGAGTCAGGGATATCGGGCAGCGGTGACGCCGCATATCCCCTGTTCAGCACCTCCTGCCCCGCACGCGTAAGCAGATAGTTCACGAACAGCTTGGCCGCGTTGGGGTGCGGACCGTCGGCCGATGCCCCGACGTACCCCTCGATACCCACTGTTGGTTCCGGGTAGACGGTCTCGATCGGCGCGCCCTCGTTCTGCAGAGCCAACGAACCCGACACGGCGGCCGGCGCCATCAGCACGGATTCATGGGCCGCAACCTGTTGCGCTGCCGGAACAGCGCTGTCGAGCTTCTTGGGCGACTGCGCCGCAATCGATTCCAGGAACTCGGGGCCGTACTGCTCCTCGAGCATCCGAAGCCAAGCCAGATAGTACGGATTGTTCGTCGGGTCGACCATCGCGAACCGGGTCGACGCGCGCTTGTCGAGCAGCGAATCCCATGACGTCACCTCGGCCGGATCGAACTCGTCGGTATTGACGGTGATCCCGATCGGCTGTGTATTGACCATGACGTAATGATCATCGGGAATGAATTGCTGTGGCCAGTTCGCCAGCGCCGGAACCTCCGATTCGTTGAGGTCGGCGAACCAGCCCTTGTCCTTCGAATCCTCGAAGAATGCCGTCTCCGGGATGTGCATGACGTCGGCGAGTACCTGGCCTGCTTCCCGCTCGGCGCTGTAGCGCTGGATGAGGGTGTTACCGGGGAACCGGACAACCTCGACCTTGATGCCATATGCCTTCTCGAAGCCGACCAGCACGTCGCTGATGCCGAACTCGGGAATAGGTGTGTACCACACCACTTTTCCTTCCTTCTGAGCGGCCTCCACAATGCTGGACGCGGGTAGGTCGGCATCGAGAGTCGGTATAGCGCCGCGTGTTTCCGGCTCGCCACCACTGCACGCCGCCAGCGCCAGTGCGCTCACAGCGCCTATTGCGCACGTTTTCAGGGACAAACGCATGAGGACTTCCTTTTTCGAGGGGATGTCGAGGGTGATCGGAGAAGGAACGACGACTACAGGACCAGCCGAAGTTTGTCTCGCAGCCACATGACGGTCAGAACCACGATGCTGGCAACGACGGTCATCAGCACACCCAGCGCGGCCAACCGCGGATAGGTTCCGCTGGTCCACAGGTCGAGAATGACGAACCCGACCACCGGCGTGTGGGTTCCGGCAAGCATCGACGACGCCGTGATGTCGCCGGTGATCAGCACGAACAACAACGACCACCCTGCAATGAGACCCGGGGCCATCAAAGGCAGGAGAACGCGCCGGAACGTGGTCCACGCCGCCGCGCCCGAAGTCGCGGACGCCTCCGTCAACTGCCGACCCACCTGGTGGTATGCCGCCGACGAGTAGAAGGTGGCCTGCGGGATGTACAGCACGACGTAGGCGAGCATCAAAATCGCGTACGTGCCGACCAGGTAGAACGGCGCACCCGCAAACGCCACCACGAACGCCACCGCGATGATGATGTGGGTGAGTGTGGCGGGGATCTTGACGATGCCGTCGAGCGTTTGCGTCACCTTCGAGCGGCGCGATTCGACTACCATCGTAATCAGCGCGCCGGCAACGATCGCCGCCGTTGCTCCGATCGCCGCCAGCACAACGCTGTTTTGCAAACCGCCCCAGACAAGTTCGTTGTCGAACAACGATTCATAGTTGGATAACGTGAGGGACGAGAACGAGAAGTTCGCCGTCCAGTAACTCTGCAGGGACACAGCAATGAGCCCGAGCAGTGGCAGCACCGCGGTCAGCGCCATGAAGCCCAGCATCGCTATGCGGACGGGCCACCGCCAGCGTCCGAGCTGCAGCGCCGCTGACCGTGCTCCCCGACCGGAAATCGTCGCGTGGCCGCCAGAGCGCACCAACCGTCGTTGGAGCATCCAGCACAGAATGACTACCGCTACCACGACGATGCTCAGGCCGAGCGCACCCGCCTTATTGCTCGGATACTCGTGGGCCACCATGTGGACGATCTCGACCGGAAGGACGTCGATCCCCGCGGGAGTGCCGATCACGAGAGGAATCGAGAACAGCGCGAAACCCATCGTCGCGATCAGCAGCACACTGGCGGCGAGGGACGGCCGCAGGCTTGGCAGGGTCACCCGACGGAAGGTGGTGAACGCGCTGGCACCGGACGAGCGGGACGCCTCCTCGAGAGCCGGGTCGAGCGACTGCAGTCCGCTACTGATGGTCAGATAGGCGTACGGCGTCAAGAACAGGAAGTACGCAAAGATCAGTCCGGGCCACGAGTGAATGTTCAACGGGCCCTCGGTCATCTCGATGCCTACTGTGCCCAGCACATTCCGGATCAGCACATTCAGCAGACCCGCATTGCTCGACGCCAGGAACACCCACCCCACCGCGGCGGCGATAGACGGAATGAACATCGGGATCAAAGGCAGTGACCTCGCGGCGAACCCGAGACGAGCATCCGTCCGCTCGTTGGCCCAGGCGAACAACGCGCCCGCCGCGAGAGCACCGATGCCGGCAATCCCGACCGCGAGCACGGTGTTGACTGTCATCGTCAGCGTGGACCGCTGCCAGAACGTGGCCCACATCTGGCCCAATTGGGCGGCATCCGTGCCTATCCCCAGCATTCCCAGTGCGGTGCGAACCAGCGGGTACAGGATCAGGAAGACGACGATCGCCATCACGATCCAGCACACACCCCGGAAGGTGAGCAGCGGCTTCTTGCGCGGCGTCGATTCCAGCTCGGGTTCGGGGGTGCGGTCGAGAAGCGTTGTGCTCATTTGACGAACACCCGCGCCTTCGATTGATCGAAGCCGACCCGGACCTTGGCTCCCACTTCAGCCCACGGCAGGTCGTCGGCCCACACGTGCACCGAGACACCGTCAACTTCGACGACGTAATCACTGTAGTGCCCGAGGAGCGTTGCGGACGTGATCTCACCGGCCCGCCCATTGGTCGCCGACGGCGAGTCCGGGGCGAGCCACCAGTCGTGCGCACGGACGGACACGATGACGTCATCGTCGAGGTTGCCCACCTCGGTAGGGATGTTGCCGATCGCGGTGGACGCAACCCGTCGCCCCATCGCTTCGTCGTGGTTCTCGACCTCGATGGTCCCGGAAATCAAATTGCTGGTACCGATGAACTCCGCGACGTGTCGTGTGGTCGGGCTGTAGTAGATGTCCCGGGCGTCGCCGACCTGGACGATCTTGCCGTGATCGAGGACGACGATCTTGTCGGCGAGGTCCATCGCTTCCGCCTGATCGTGGGTCACGTAAACTGCCGTGAAGCCGAATTCCTTTTGCATGGATTTCAATTCGGCACGAAGTTGTTCTCGCACCTTCGCGTCGATGTTGGACAACGGCTCGTCGAACAGGACCACCTTGTTTCCCGCCACCACAGCCCTTGCGAGTGCGACCCGCTGCTGCTGCCCACCCGACAGTTCGCCGATCTTCCGGTCACGAAGATGACCGATCTGCATCGCCTCCATGACGGTTACCACGCGGGTTTCCACGTAGGAGCGGTCCGGCCGGCGGGAGCGTGGGCCGACGGTCAACGGGTACGCGATGTTCTGGAACACCGTCATGTGCGGCCACAACGCGTAACTTTGGAAGACCATGCCAACAGGTCGTTCCTGCGCCTCGAGCAGAACGCGGCCATCCTGGACGGCGACCGCGGAATCGATCCTGACGGTCCCCTTGACAGGCTTTTCGAGCCCGGCCAGGCACCGCAGCAGCGTCGTCTTGCCGCAACCGCTGGGACCCAACAACACCCAAAACTCGCCGGACGGAATCCGGAGGTCGACCCCTGCCAGGGCCGTGAAGGTGCCTCCCTTGCTGTCCAGGTAATCCATCTGCAGTCCGGTTACCTCCACCGTCCCACCACTAGGTGTACCGAGTCCGGTTTCGGACGATCTCGAACGCGTGCTGAGAACACTCATCTGGCTCCTCCATGGATGCAATAGAATTCGCGAATCATTTGGCGGCGAGACCCGAGTGAGATCAAAGAAGCAAAGTCCCCCGCATGCCCGCAAATGCACACATTCCAGGGCAAATAAGGGTTCGCGCCGGAGTACCCACGTGCAGCTGGCGAGGAGGCGCTGGCCGACTCCGCATCGCCGATCACACGCCCGAGCATCCGAGCACCTCACTCACACTCGAGGCTCGCATGGACAGAGTCGGCGTCCGCATCAATGCCGACTCGGGTGCGGCGTAGCGCGAAGTCCCCGGTTCATACATTGCGTGCCTTCCTCGGACGGAACAGAAGTGCAATCCGTCAGCCAGCCGCGGGCCTGTTCTGACGTCGACTGCCTGCTGAGCTGCTGTGAACTGACTCACACTTTCGAGGAGAATAGTTCGAATAGTTCGATTGGTCAATGCCCGTCGCAACGGCCCGGCCCCGGGCGTACCGTCACCAGATGCGTGTGATGTCGGCAGATGTGATGCCGGGAGAGGAGTAGTCGATGCCCCCCACCGCCCTACGGCAGCCGCCGGAAGCCCTTCACGTCGCCGACCGGCAACAATCTCGTTGCCCCGCGTTCTCGATTGCAGCCTCGAACAGCAGCTGTCTCGTACGGTGTGACAGTGACGCAACCCCGAATTGTTGAGACGGGGGCCAGTTCGAAAGTATTGTTCGTATTATTCGCATAGCAGGCTTAGAATCCATATGTGAAGAGCGTGGGGGTGCAATGAACGGCACGAGGCCAGGAACACGTAGGCGCGGCGAACTGCGCTCCGAGAAACTCTCGGAGCTGATAGCGCGGCAGGTCCTGCACGACATCGCCGACAAACAACTCGCCCCTGGAACCCAGCTGCCGGCCGAGACCGCCATGTGCGAGCGATTCAACGTCGGCAAAGCCTCCGTCCGCGAAGCAATGCGCATCCTGGAGATCAACGGTCTCATCTCCATCCGCACCGGCAGCGGCGGCGGACCCATCGTCGGATCCACCAACGGACGCGGCTACGGAAGCATGTCCACCCTGCACTTCCAGTCCATAGGCGCCACATTGAGAGACCTCATCAATGCCCGCGCCGCACTCGAACCGACCCTGGCCGCGCAAGCTGCGGCTCGGCCAGGCCCCGAAGCCGGCAAGGCTCTACGTGCCTCACTGGAGAGCTCGCTGCAGATCACGCGAACCGATCCGGACAAGTTTGCGAGCATGAATTCGGACTTCCACGCCGTCCTCTACTCGGTGAGCGGAAATCCCATACTGGCCTTGATCGCTCGCGCGCTCAGAGATATCTGGTCTGTTCGCGTCGAATCCGTCATGCTGCCGGAAGACGAACGACACGAAGTCGAGAACTCCCACAAACGCATCACCGAAGCGGTCGAACAGCACGACGCACCAGAAGCCGAAAGGCTGGTGCGAGAGCATGTCGAGTTCTACAGGGACTTCTGCGAGGACAATTACCCGCACATCCTCAGTGACATTGTCGAGTGGTGGTGACCGCAGCGTCAGCGGTCGGCGTGTGACGTCGGCGCGCAGTCGTGACCGAGGAAGTGACACAGTTCGGGAATCACGACGACCGCCTCCGCGTTCGCCACCGGCCAGGCGGCCGGCATCGCCGCCGCCCAACAAGCCCTCACCGGCAACACCAGCACCACAACCGTGCGAGCAGAACTCCAACGCCAAGGAGCCCGACTACCCGAACCCGTCCCCGCCTGAATACTCCACGACCACCTACGCGGCGGGCACAGACCGACAGGTCCGTGCCCGCCACCTCGACGCGGGCACCACAGCTGAGCCATGTCGGTTCCTTGCCCGGTGGCAGCGCGGGATTGACGGCCGTCTGGATCCTCTCACCGAAGCCGGCGCGGTATGGATCCGCGGCCAGGACCAGACGGTGGTCACCCGCGCCAAACTTGACACCATCGCCGTCGCGCTGACGTTCTCCGAGGGCGGGGAGTACATCTCCCGCCCGGGTCCACGACCGCGAGATCGGACAGGACCAGGCGGGTCCGCTGCTGTGCGGTGGTCGTGCCGAGGGCGTTGGTCTCCTCGAGGGCGTGGGGGTCGGGGACGTAGGTGAACCGCTCGGCATGTTGTGGGCGCCAGGCTGGTGTCGGTGTTGGCGATCTGAGCCAGTGCGGCCGCCGGGTCGTGCATCACGGCTCCGCCTTCGTCGCGACTCCGCTTCTCCATTGTCTTGCAATGCGACGTAGTTATGTTTCAGCCGAAGAGGGAACCGCCCACGTGTCGACTGCGCGTCCCGGACGTGGTTGCCAAGCGCGTGGCACACGGGCGAGCTCTTCCCCGCTATGCACCCAACCCGTATGCGGCAGGTCCCGACGGTGCATGATTCGCCGACGCCGATGAACACATCCGTCCTTACAAAACGCCTCCGACCAGGAAATGACGACACGTCCCTTCCGACGACAGTGCCCCGCAACGGCATCGATGCGGGGCACGCGCCCCACCGGAAGCAAGGGGAAGATTTGTCGCCTAGCCAACTGACAGACCGGACTGATCCGGATCCGTCCGGGGCCGTTGAATCCGCAGGCCTTGCCCGGCGACCATCACCGTCGCACGCACCTCACCAGGACACCATTGCGGTCACCGAACTTGCCGTAGGCCACCGTCTCCTTGCTCTGCGAGTCCATATTCACGAGCGGACACGGACCACCGATGGAGCCCTCCAGGGGCGTGCGCAACGGCGTTGCGCACCCGCTTCGCCCTGGGCGCTCGCGTCATATTCCTGGTGACGGTGTCGACCCGCCTCGACATCGGGGCCGCGTTCTGGACTCAGTCGCCGGCCCGCTCGTGTCCCGGCCCATGGAGCGGAACGACTTCCACCCTGACCCGACCGCGGCGCCCTACTTCACCGGGCACCTTGCCCTCACCCATGGCCGACCTAGTCGAAAGTCGGACCAATTGTCCAGTCTGGTCACACCTGGTTGAGATGCATTGAGCCATTGGTATGAAAAAACCGAGGGCATTGGTAATTGAGGCGTAAGAAACGCTACCGTTCGTGACCAGTGACCTGAGTCACTCCCCAAACTTCCGTGATCGGCACAGCCCCGCCGGCACGGCGCAGGAGGCGAACGTGAAAATCAAGGATGCTGTGCCCGGCACGGAGGCGACGGAGTCGACCCGAAATGGGTCGTCCCGCGCCCAGATCTTGTCCATGCCCTGGCCGTGGTACCTCGTACTCGTCGCGGTCGGCCTGGGTGCCGTCTACACCGGCACGCTCCCGGAGAACATCTTCGGCGGCCTGGCCATCGCGATGATCATCGGCTGCGGCCTGTTCTGGATCGGGGACCGCACCCCGGCGTTGTCCGCGATCGGCGGCGGGCCGCTGTTGTGTGTGTTCGTGCCGGCCCTGGCGGTGTACTTCGGAGTGGTTCCGGACAGCTTCTCGGACATCGTCAAGAACTGGTTCACCGGGTACGGATTCGTCGAGATCCTGGTGGCGTCGATCATCGCCGGCAGCATCCTCGGGATGGACCGCCGGTTCCTGATCAAGGCAGGCGGTCGCTTCTGCGCGGTCATCGTGGTGGCGTTCGCGGTGGTGGTCACCATCATCGGGACGATCGCCGCGGCAACCGGTTTCGGCTTCAAGACCGCAATCCTCGACGTCACGATCCCGATCATGGCCGGCGGCATCTCCGGGGGTGCGATCCCGCTGTCGCAGATGTACGCCGACACCATCGGCGGTGACGCCCAGCAGTACATGTCCAGCATCGTGCCGCCGATCATCTGCGCGAACCTGCTGTGCATCCTACTGGCATCGGTGTACGCCAACCTGACCCGGCGGCGCACCAAACTGTTCGTCGGCTTCAACGGCCACGGTGAGATGCTGCGGATCAAGGCCACCCCGGAGCAGGTCGCCGCGCTGACCGACAAGCGTCCGCTGACGATCAGCGGCCTCGGCACCGGCCTGCTGATGACCGGCGCGATTTACCTCGTCGGCGCGATGCTGCAGGCCGCGGTTCCGCCGGTGCACCTCTACGCCTGGGTCATCCTGCTCACCGCGGCGATCAAGCTGTCGGGTGTGCTGCCGCAGGACGTCGAGGAGTCGACGACCGAGTGGTACCAATTCGTGGTCAAGCTGTGGGTGCCGGCAGCGTTGGTCGGCATCGGGGTATCCCTGATCGACATCGAGCAGATCGCCGAACTCGCCTCCCGACCCGCGTATCTCGCATTCACCATCGCGACGGTGCTGATCACCGCGTTGACCGCCGGGTTCGTGGGGTGGTTGCTGAAGTTGTACTTCGTGGAGTCCTCGATCACGGCCGGCCTGTGCATGACCGACCTCGGCGGGTCCGGCGACATCGCCACCCTCGGCACCACCCGGCGGATGCACCTGTTGCCGTTCGCGCAGATCACCTCGCGGCTCGGCGGCGGACTGGTGCTGCTGTCGGCCTCGGGATTCCTGGCCTACTTTTACGGCTGATTTTCCAGCGCGTTCCCGCGGGCGACAACAATTTCGGGAACGCAGCGGTCGCCCAACGATTCGGCGCGATCGCATTCGATGAGGAGAAAGAAAACACATGGGTAAGACGCTGGCCGAGAAGGTGTGGGACACACACATAGTCCATCGAGCGGAGGGTGAACCCGACCTGCTCTACATCGACATGCACCTGCTCCACGAGGTGAACACCCCACAGGCGTTCGACGGTCTCCGGGCGAGCGGTCGCACGGTGCGGCGCCCGGACCTGACGCTGGGCACCGAGGACCACAACACCCCGACCGTCGCCGTGGACAAGGAGATCGTCGACCCCGCGGCCCGCGAACAGGTGTCGCTGATGCGCAAGAACTGCGCCGAGTTCGGGATCGAGTTGTTCCGCCTCGGCGACGAGCATCAGGGCATCGTGCACGTCATCGGCCCCGAACTCGGCCTGTCCCATCCGGGTTCGACGATCGTGTGCTGCGATTCGCACACCGCCACCCAGGGTGCGTTCGGGGCCTTGGCGTTCGGGATAGGCACCAGCCAGGTCGAGCACGTGCTGGCGACGCAGACCCTGCCGATGGGTCGACTGAAGAACATGGCCGTGACCGTGAACGGATCGCTGCCCGAAGGAGTGACGGCCAAGGATCTGATCCTGGCGATCATCGCCCGCGTCGGCACCGCCGGCGGGCAGGGCCACATCATCGAATACCGGGGTCAGGCGATCGAGGAGCTGTCGATGGAGGGCCGGATGACGGTGTGCAACATGTCCGTCGAGGCCGGATCGAGGGCAGGGATGATTGCCCCGGACGAGAAGACCTTCGAATATCTGCACGGTCGTCCGGGCGTCCCGACCGGGGACGCGTGGGATGCCGAGGTGGCCCACTGGCGCACCCTGTTCAGCGACGACGACGCCGTCTTCGACAAGGAAGTCGTCATCGACGCCTCCACCCTGAGCCCGCACGTGTCCTGGGGCACCACCCCCGCGCAGGCCGCCCCACTCGGTGACCCGGTCCCGCATCCCGACCAGTTCCCCGACCCGGTGGAGCGGGCCGCCGTGCAGCGCGCCCAGACCTACATGGACATCACCCCCGGACGGCCGGTCCGCGGGCTTCCGGTCGATGTCGTGTTCATCGGATCGTGCACCAACAGCCGCATCGAGGACCTGCGGGAAGTCGCACGCGTTCTCGACGGAAGGAAGGTCGCGCCCGGCGTCGAGTTGATGATCGTGCCCGGGTCGATGAAAGTGCGCCAGCAAGCGATCGACGAAGGCCTGAACGAGGTGTTCGAGGCCGCCGGGGCGGGACTGCGATTCGCGGGGTGCTCGATGTGCGCGGCGCTGAACGAGGACCGCCTCACACCCGGTCAACGGGCCGCGTCGACGAACAACCGCAACTTCGAGGGCCGCCAGGGCAAGGGCTCTCGCACCCACATCGTCTCCCCCGCCGTGGCGGCCGCGACCGCGGTGGCCGGGCACTTGGCCGCACCCGCCGACCTGAACTGACTCCCCCACCGTTTCCGAATCGAGGACCATCGTGCAACCGTTCACCGTGCACACCGGAATCGCCGCACCACTGCGGCGCACCGACGTCGACACCGACCAGATCATCCCCGTCCGCTTCCTCACCCACAGCTCCCGAACCGGGTTCTCCGACAAACTCTTCCACGACTGGCGCGAAGAACCCGACTTCGTCCTCAACGACCCCGCCTACGCCGGATCGACCATCCTGATCGCCGGCCGGGACTTCGGCACCGGATCCTCCCGCGAGTACGCGGTATGGGCGTTGCAGAACTACGGATTCCGGGCCGTGATCGCACCCCGGTTCGGGGACATCTTCCGCGGCAACGCCCTCACCAACGGACTACTCACCGTGGCGTTACCGACCGAGATCATCGAACAACTCTGGGCGGTGCTCGAGGCCGACCCCGGTAGCGAGGTCACCATCGACCTCGTCGAACGGCAGGTCCGTGCGGGACAGATCATCGCCGCGTTCCAACTCGACGACAACACCCGCTGGCGGCTGCTCGAGGGACTCGACCACATCGACCTGACCCTCACCCACGCCGCCACCATCAGCGACTTCGAGCATCAGCGGCGCCCCGCACTGCCGGCGACCACCCTGCTTCGCTGATCACAGCGATTCGTTGACCACAGTGTTGGACGGGCCGAGACCCTCAGGGCGTCTCGGTCCGCTTCTTTTCCAGCAACGGCACGATCCGCGGGGCGATACGGCGGCTGAGCACCAGTTCCGACTGGGTACGCAACACCCCTTCGGTGGCGATCATCTCCTGCAGCACCCGCTCGAAGTCCTCGTGATCCTTGGCCACCACCCGGCACAGCAGATCGCCCCTTCCGGCAACGGAATTGACCTCGAGCACCTCGGGGATGGTGGCCAGATGCTGGCAGGTGGCGTCCATCATCGACTGCGCGATGTCTAGATGCACGAACGCCAGAATCGTGTACCCGAGCGCGGTCGGCTGCATCTGCGGGCGGTAGCTGGTGATCACCCCGTCGCGGGAGAACTTGTCGAGCCGCGACTGCACAGTGCCGCGCGCGACGTTGAGGCGGCGGGCGTACTCACGCACCCCGGCCTTCGGCTCCTCCACGATCAGCTTCAACAGATCGAGATCCAACTTGTCCAAGGGAGTGGTCAACTGCATCGCCCCATTGTGCCCGCTACAACGCTCAGGCAGAACCGGACCGGACCGATTGCTCAGAATTTGATTCCAGTCCACTACCACTAGCTCACCAGGGGCAGGTTCCTACACCGACCCCCTATTTTGACGAATGGAGAACTCGATGTCCCAGCAAGCCTCTCCGGTCTCGCCGGTCACGGCCGCCCAGCGCGACCGTGCCGCGCTGGTGACGTCCCTGTCACAGGTTTCCGATGTCTCCTGCGCGGTCGCCGACGCCCTCGACCAGTTGGGTGTCGGTGCCGCGATCGGTGCCGGCCTCCTCACACCGCTGCGCGGAGGACACCGGATCTGCGGACCCGCGGTGACGTTGCGGTACCGGCGGCTGACCGGGGAGGTCGCCGACAACAGGGCGGACGGACTCGGTGCCCGGCTCGGCGACCGGGACCTCTACAGCAGCGCCCGCCCCGGTGATGTGGCGGTGTTCGACTGCCCCGCCCCCGCCGATACCGCTGTGGTGGGTGCGCTGTCGGCGCAGTGGGCGCTGCTGGCCGGGCTCGCCGGGTGCGTTGTCGGTGGCGCGGTGCGTGATTCGGTATCCATCGGCGACAGCGGCCTGCCCGTCTGG
This sequence comes from Rhodococcus sp. IEGM 1351, assembly GCF_030056875.1. NCBI lineage: Bacteria > Bacillati > Actinomycetota > Actinomycetes > Mycobacteriales > Nocardiaceae > Rhodococcus > Rhodococcus sp. IEGM 1351. The sequence continues at coordinate 39,983 of NZ_JASHKU010000025.1, forward strand.
TCGATGGCCCGGGCTCCGCAGGCCGCCCGGTTCCGCTACGCCACTGAATCGATCGGCGAACCGGTCCGGCTGGCCGGGCGCCTGGTACACCCAGGCGACATCATCGTCGCCGATGACGACGGCGTCGCCGTCATCCCGGCCGACCGCTTGTTCGACGTGGTGAAGATCTGCGTGGAAGCCGACCGGATCGAGCACGAACTGCTCGCCCAGTTGCGGTCGAGCGACTCGATCGCCGACCTGATGGGCAAGCTGCGACAACGACCGGTCAGCGTGTTCGACCGCTGACCCTTGATCTGGTGGCCGACGGGCACCAGGCATATCAATCTCGGTCCGCGACACGGCAGCGGTCGGCCGCGTGACTCATCGGCCGTAGACGCCATGAATGACACCACATAACGGAGGCAGAGCGAGGAAGGGTGGGGCACCCGGGTCATCGCCCGGCTCGCCTACGACCTCCGCACCGAGTTCCCCGGCACGGGAGGACTGTCCCAACGCAACCTCGTCTACATGCGCACCCTCGCCACCGAATACCCCGACCCCATTGCGCAGCACCCTGCTGCGCAATTGCCGTCGGGACAAACTGTGGGCGCTTCCACCAACCCGTGGTGCCGCCCGCGGCACCGAAACAGGCTTCCTGGCCGCATGAACACACAGCCCGCTGCGGACAATAAGCGGGCCGGAGGCTCGAAACCATAATTTCTCGCCAGCAAGGGTCACGCGATGCCGCGCTACTGCACCGTCGATCGCCGGGGTACCCCGCACCAGGGACAGACCCTCGGGCTCACCCGATTCGACGATGTCGCCCCCTCACACCTGCAACAGCACCTCGACGTGTTGTTTGCCGATGGTGTTGCAGACCACGGTGAAAACAACTTCGTCAACGCAGACGTCCGTTTTCAGGTCACCGATCACTCCATCGAGTTGATGTGGGAAGATGTGCGCCGCGCGCACTTCCCGACCGCACCCTCCCGGTTCCAATCCGTCTTCGCCGTCGACACCCTCAAACAGGCCACGCCTTCCGCACCGCCTTCGACCCGACCGGAACCGCGAAAATCTGGCAGGTCGAGACCGCTCACACCGGATTCCGAGCAAACGTGGAGCTGCTCCGCACGCACGGCACCGCCCTGGTGACCTCGTATCACGCCCACTGCCTTTGGTCGCAGCGCAGCCCGGAGCACGAGGTACCGGTGACGTGGGAGATCCTGCTCCCCCCATCGGTCCACGTCCTCGAGCCGGCCGAGCCCCCGGTCGCCGTCCCCCTCGAACCGGAATACCCGTAGCCGAAGCAACCGCCTGGTACCTGGTGCCTGTCGCCGCGAGGAGGCGCTTCCATATGCTTGGTGCGCACGCCGTTCTCCGCAACATGGGTGTATGACGTGCGTCTCATCCCGCCCGGCGTCCGACCCGCGAGCACGCCAATGAGCCAGAAAGCCAGAGGAACGCAGTGAGCACAACGGAACTGACGCAGTGGAACTCCGAGGAAGCTCTCGCGGAAGCGATGATCCCGATTATCGGCGGTCTGCACCGCAGGCATTCGGTGACCATTCTGCTGCACAGTCGCTCGCTGGTGAACAAATCGGTCATCAAGATCCTGCGGACCCATCGCTTCGCCCGACAGATCCGTGGCGACGAGCTCTCCGTCGAGGAGACGTTCCCCTTTCTCGAGGCGCTGACCGGACTCGATCTGCGGCCGTCGAAGATCGACCTCGGCCTGTTGGTGACCGCCTACCACGCCCACGGTGGCGGAGCGCCGATCCCCGAGTTCGTTGCGGAGAGCCTCGCCGACCTGGTCGGTGGTGCCCAGACGAGCCCCGCGCAGCCCCAGGATGTCGTCCTCTACGGATTCGGGCGTATCGGTCGACTCGTCGCGCGGCTGCTCATCGAGAAGGCCGGTTCGGGTAACGGCCTGAACCTGCGTGCCGTGGTCGTCAGGAAGGGCGGCAAGGACGACCTGGTCAAGCGTGCGTCACTGCTGCGCCGCGACTCCGTCCACGGTCAGTTCAACGGCACGATCAAGGTCGACGACGAGAACAACGCGCTCATCGCCAACGGCAACGTCATCAAGTTCATTCACAGCAACGACCCGACGAGTGTCGATTACACCGAGTACGGCATCGACAATGCGATCCTGATCGACAACACCGGCATCTGGCGTGACCGCCACGGGCTGTCGCAGCACCTCCGCCCTGGTGTGGCGAAGGTGGTGTTGACCGCGCCCGGCAAGGGTGACGTCCCCAACATCGTGCACGGCGTCAATCACCGCGACGTCGATCCGAACGAACGCATCGTGTCGTGCGCGTCCTGCACCACGAACGCCATCGTCCCGCCGCTGAAGACCATGGACGACGAGTTCGGCGTCGTGCGGGGCCACGTCGAGACTGTGCACTCGTTCACCAACGACCAGAACCTGCTGGACAACTACCACAAGGCCGACCGGCGTGGCCGATCGGCGCCGTTCAACCTCGTCCTCACCGAGACCGGTGCGGCCTCCGCGATTGCGAAGGCCCTTCCCGACCTGAAGGCCAAGATCACCGGCAATTCGATCCGCGTGCCAACGCCGGACGTGTCCGTCGCGATCCTCAACCTTCAGCTCAGTCGCGAGGCCACCAAAGATGAAGTATTGGAGCACCTTCGCCAGGAATCACTCACCGGATCGTTGAGCCGGAACCTCGACTACACCGCGGCAACCGACGCCGTGTCGAGTGACTTCATCGGCTCGCGTGCGGCATGCATCGTCGACGCGAACGCCGCGATCGTCGACGGCGACACCGCCATCCTGTACGTCTGGTACGACAACGAGTTCGGCTACTCCTGCCAGGTGGTTCGCACCGTCCAGTACCTCTCGGGCGTGGAGTACCCCATCTACCCGGCGGTCGACGCGGCCGCTGCCACTGAAGCGATCGCCTAAAGGCGTGAGCGCGCTCGGCAGCTTCAGAAGCACAGGCGCTCGCCCGGTAAGCGTGGACGGAAATCAGCTCGGATCCCACGGCGATCGTTGAAGACGGTTGAGCTCATCGAGAACCTGATCAACGGCAGTGGTCGGGATACGGAAATCGTCGCCCTCCGACCCAGGGGGTCACGTACGAAGGCGGGCATGGCGAGTTCACGCTCGAGGTCGGCTGCGGTTCGGTCACTCACTGCCTCATCCTGCCCGTCGCGGGTGGTGATCAGTTGTGCTAGCGGGGTGGTGTCGAGACGAGCGCCGCGGTGCTCGCGGTGACGAGGACCGCGTCCTCGACACAACGCCGGGTCCCGTGTCGCAGCCGACCGTCAGAGGGTCCCTTCGACGTACGACGCCAGGTTCGCCAGCGAGGAGGCGATCCCGGCCTCGTGTACCTCTTGGTCGATGCCGGCTGGCACGTCGGTAGCAGTGACGGTCACCTCGGTCCCGTCCCCGGCGGCAGCGAGGTGCCAGGTCATCGTCATGGTGCCCGCGTACGCCGGGTCCTCAGCGTCGAACACCGCCCGCTGCACCACGCGCTCCGGTGGCACCAGGTCGGCGAATCCGACATCGACGACATCCGTCGCATCCGATGTCTTTCCGGGGCTGCCGGCGGGGTTCAGGTAGGTCAGGACCATCCGGAACCCGCCACCAGGCCGGGGATCCCACCGCTCGACCCGCCCGCGCATGCCCTCCGGCGGCAACCAGGCCTCGAGGGACTCCCGGTCGAGGAGGGCGCCGTAGACAGTCGCCGGTGGTGCCGCGATCACCCTGCTGGCGCGGTCGGTCCTGTCCATCGCCCGATTGTAGAGCCGAGGAGATTCATGGGTGGGCCCACAATCTCAACGGTGTCACCTATCGAGGGACGGGTGATGCCCCGCCCCTCACCGCGAGGGTGCTCACCTGTTCTCGACCGGCCGCGCACCGTTCCTGCGCCCGGTTTGAGGGTCGTGTACCGCCGCTGCATCCTCGCGTTCCGCAAGGGGCTTCCTCGCCGTGGCCGGGCCGTCAGATAGCAGCGGTGAACCGGCAGTGCTCTCTTTTGGGGCAGCTTGGTACACCCAGAAAATGCACGGGCCGTGGGCCCTACGACAGATGGCCGTTCACCCGGCGTGGGATACCCCACGGGTTCGCGTCGACGAGTGCGGGAGGGAGATGCGCTTCGTGCACCGATTGGTATGCGACCGGCCGCAGGAACCTCCGAATCGCGGTAGCTCCGACTGACGTGTGAACGGAGTTGGTGGCCGGGTACGGACCACCGTGGTGCTGGGCCCAACTGACGGCGACACCGGTGGGCCATCCGTTCCAGATGACGCGCCCCGCGTAGCGCGCAAGTGCGTCGAGCAGTGCTGCGGCATCGTGGTCATCGTCGGTGCCGTGGACGGTCGCCGTCAGCGTGCCCGGCAGGACAGCCATCGTCGCGTAAAGTTCCGCGACCGATGTGTAAGTCACGATCAATCCGAATGGACCGAAGCACTCTTTGATCAGGGCCTGTGAGTTTCGATGCAACGCCCGAGCGTCGGTCACGCCGATCACCGGGCGGACCGACAGATCGTCCAGATTGCTCTGCTCGGGCGATGACACCGGCCGGACGTCCGGGTGCTCGAGGATCTCCCGGGACACATCGAGGAACGATTGGCGAATTCCTCTGTGCAGCAGACGGAAAGAATCGTCCGCGACCGCGGTTCGGACGAGCCACTCGATCGAACTCTGGTCGGGGACGAACAGAATCCCCGGTTTGGTACAGAACTGACCGGCGCCGAGGAGTAATGATTCGAGGAATTGGCCCGCAATCTTTCCCGACCGTTCCGCAGCCGCAGCAGGTGTCACGAACACCGGGTTGATACTGCCGAGCTCGCCGTAAAACGGGATAGGGTACGGCCGACCGGCTGCCAGATCTGCAAGAGCCCGGCCACCCGATGTCGAACCGGTGAATCCGACGGCCGTGATGCGCGGATCCTGAACGAGCAGACGTCCGATGTCGGCGCCCTGCACTACCCCGAACGTGCCGTCCGGGGCTCCGCCCGCACGAAGTCCCTCGTCGATCGCCCGTGCGTAGGCGGCGGTCAATCGCGGCTGAGCGGGATGTGCTTTCGCGACGACGGGACAGCCGGCGGCCAATGCGGACGCGGTATCCCCGCCCCCGAGCCCGAACGCGAACGGAAAGTTACTCGCACCGAACACCGCGGCGGGTCCGGTGGGTACAAGCATCCGCCGCAGATCGGGGCGCGGAGCGGGAAGCGCGTCCGGATCTGCTGTGTCGATGATGGCCTCCAGCCAGGAGCCCTCCTCGACGACATCGGCGAACATTCGAAGCTGCATCGTGGTTCGCGAGACTTCGCCGCGAAGGCGCGCCTCGGGGAGCGAACTGTCGGCGGCTGCCAGCGGCACCAATTCCGCGCCGTTTGCGTCGAGTGCGTCGGCCATCGACCGCAGAATCTGTGCCCGCCGGCTCGGGTCCGTTCGGGCGAGTGACGTCGCGGCGGTCTCCGCGGCCGAGAGAATCCGCTCGTAATCCTCTGTGGTGGTGTCTGGAAGGGTCTCTATCGCAGTGGTTTCCATTGCTATTCCTGTCGGGTTCGGAGCGTCCGTGCTGAGGATGTGGGCCTCAGTGTGAGGGAGAACGAGTGTGACGCCATACCTCCACATGGAGATGGTGTGAGTGCAGTCACGACGCCAGGATTGGCATCACACGAGGTACCGAATGACTTTGGAGGACGACAATGACCGCAACGACGGGCCCACTTGCGGGGGTTCGGGTACTGGACATGACACGTCTGGCACCCGGACCGTACGCGAGCATGCTGCTCGCGGATCTCGGTGCAGACGTGATCGCGATCGGTGGTGGTCGTTCCGGGCTTCCGGTGCCGGCACTGTCTCGAGGCAAGGAATTCATATCGCTGGACCTCAAGACCGAGGACGGCCGCCAGGCCCTGCGAACGCTCGTCTCGGAAGCTGACGTTTTCATGGAGGGATTCCGGCCCGGTGTTGCGGACAGGCTGGGCGCCGGCTACGCGGAACTGTCGGCCCTCAATCCGGGACTCGTCTACTGCAGCGTGACGGGCTACGGCCAGGACGGACCGATGGCGCAACGCGCCGGTCACGACATCAACTACCTCGCGATCGGGGGTGCCCTCGGTACCTTCGGCCCATCGGATCAGCCGCCGGTCCCGCCGTTGAACCTGGTCGCCGACTTCGCGGGGGGTGGGTTGCTGTCGGCCTTCGGCATTCTGGGCGCGTTGTACGACAGGACTCGAACAGGTGAGGGCCGGTATATCGATTCCGCCATGGTCGACGGCGTCCTGTCGATGATGGGAATGAACTTCGTCGATTGGCAGACGCCGACGCTGCCCGGCCGCGGACGTGGCGTACTGGTCGGGTCGATGCCGTTCTATCGGTGCTATCGCTGTTCCGACGGTCGATACGTCGCGGTGGGTGCCCTGGAGGTGGCATTTTTCGAGCGGTTGTGGACCACCCTCGACCTCGGAGCCGTACCGAATCATTTCGACGAGTCCACCTGGGACCTCATCGAGAAGTCGCTGACCGCCGAGTTCGAGAAGAAGACGATGGTGGAGTGGACCGCGGTGTTCGCCGACGTGGATGCGTGCGTGACACCGGTGCTCGAACCGCACGAGCTGTCCACGTTCGACCAGATCGTGGCCAGGGATCCGGGATTCGCACTGGATTCGGTCCCGGTGGTCCCCGTGTTCTCCGGCGGACCGAAACGGCGCGTCACCGACACCCGCGTCAAGACCGAAGAAGTCCTGCGCCGCGCCGGACTTCCCGAAGATGCCGCCGGCCGTGCCGCCGCGGACGGCGTCCCACCCTCCGTGACGGGTCTGAGCTGGCCACCGCTGTGACCGTCGACTCCCGAATCATCACATTCCCCGCAGACACCAGGAGCAATTCATGAGTATCGAACACCGCGAGTTCCGCGCGAGCGTCCGCAAACTCGCGCAGACCAAGATCGCACCGCATGCCGCCGACGTGGATGACAAGGAGCGATTCCCGTCGGAATCGTGGGCGGCCCTGTGCAGCAACGACCTGCCCGGACTTGCACATCCCGAGAGCCTCGGTGGGAGCGGAGCCGATCTCCTCTCCCAGGTCATCGCAGTGGAGGAAGTCGCAGCATCCTGCGCAAGCTCGGCGCTGGTGATGCTGGTCAACTGGGCGGGCACGTCCACAGTGCTGAGTCAGGGCTCCAACGAGTTGAAGCAACTGGTGGTACCGGGTGTCGCGTCGGGCTCCGCCGGCGCTGCGTGGTGCATGACCGAGCCGCGCGTGGGTTCGGACCTGTCGGCCATCGCGACGACCGCAATACAGGATGGTTCCGACTGGATCCTGAATGGGCAGAAGCGATTTATCAGTAATGCGCCGTGGGCCGACTGGTACGCGGTCCTGGCGAAGACCGGCGACAAATCGCTCGGTGTCTTCATCGTGCACAAGGACGATGACGGCGTCAGCTTCGGTGCGCCCGAGAAGAAGATGGGAATGCGCGGCAGTCCGACGGCAGATGTCGTCCTCGACGGATGTCGGCTCCCCGCTGTTCGTGTCGTCAATGATCCCTATAGGGGGTTCCAGTACATCTCCGCGGAACTGAACGTCAGCCGCGCACTCATCGCGGCGCAGGCCCTCGGAATTGCGCAGGGCGCTTTCGATGCCGCCGTCTCGTACACGACGAACCGCGACCAGTTCGGCCAGCCCATTTCGCGCTTCCAGCTTCTGCGGGGCATGGTCGCCGATATGGCCGTCAAGATCGAGTCGGCTCGTTCGCTGCTTTACGACGCGGTCCATCTCATTCAGGACGGGGATCCGGCGGCGCGTGCGAAGGTGGCCATGGCGAAGCTGCTGTGCAGCGACAATGCCATGTCGGTGACCACCGATGCGCTACAACTGCACGGCGGTTACGGCTATGTGCGTGACTATCCGGTGGAGCGGATGATGCGCGACGCCAAGATCACTCAGATCTATGAGGGCACCAATCAGATTCAGCGACTTCTCATCGCCAAATCGGTTTACGGAAAGTAGGGCGTCGTGCAACACATTCAACAGCAAGCGCTGAGCGGCATTCGAGTACTCGATCTCGGCGAGATCATGCAGGCCCCCGTTGCGGCGCAGGTTCTCGGCGACCTTGGTGCCGAAGTGATCAAGGTCGAGCGAGGTGTCAATGGAGACATGCTGCGGGGCCTGGATCGCGATTCACTCGAGGCAGGTCGCCCCGGCGCCTACTTCGCCGCGGTCAACCGTAACAAGCGCAGCATCGCTCTCAATCTGAAATCTGCTGAGGGGAAGGATATTCTGCATCGGATGCTCGCGGAGACGGATGTTCTCATCCACAGCTACCGGACCGCGGCGGTCGAACGGCTAGGGTTGACATACGACGACCTGCAGGAGCGTTACCCCAGGCTTGTCTACGGTACCGCGACCGGCTTCGGGGAAACCGGACCGTATGCCCACAAGGCCGGCCAGGACATGCTCGCGCAGGCGCTCAGCGGGATGGCGAGGTCGTGCGGCGACCCGTCGATCTCGGCGTACGTGCATCCGGTGCCGATGGTCGATTATGCATCGGGTATGGCTCTGGCGCAGGGGATTTTGGCCGCACTGTTCGAACGCGAGCGTTCCGGCCGTGGCCAGAAGGTCAGCGTCAACCTCTTCGATACGGCACTGTCGCTGCAGACCCTCGAAAGTGCCTCGCTGCTCATGGACCGGCGTGAGACCAACTGGGTGACGGATTGGTACAGCGGCATCTTCGAGACGACGGACGGTTTGCTGCTGGTGCTCGGCCTGTTCCGAGAGAACCCCCTGCAGCTGGCGTGCAAAGCACTCGGCATCGACGATCTGTCCGTCCAGCCGTCCTTCGCGTCGCCACAGCTCCAGGCCGCGAACAAGGAGGCCGCCAACGCGGTCCTGCGTCCACTGATCGCGCGGCTGAGCACCACCGGGGCGGCGGAACTGTTCGACGGGGTCGACCTGCTGTGCGCACCGCTGCTCACCCTGCAGGAGGCGCTCGATCATCCCCAGACGCGCCACAACGGCACGCTCGTCGACGTCGAGGTCGAGGGTGTGCGGACGACCCGCCTGATCGGCAGTCCCGTCACTTTGTCTCGTACGCCCGCACAGGTACGCCGAGGGGTGCCCGCGGTGGGTGAACATTCCGACGAAATCTTGCACGAGCTCGGGGTATCCGAGTCACGTGTCCAGACATTGCGCAGCAAGGAAGTGATCCGATGAGTAATGCGATGCAGACGGACCCGGCGAGCCCGACCACTGGCACGGCCACAGCGATGGTGCTCGAAGCGTTCGGGCAGGCCATGGCGCCGAGGACGTTCCCACGCGTGGATCCCGACGCCGGCGCGGTCGTCGTCGACGTGACGCACGCGGGAATCTGTGGAACGGACATCCACCTGCAGCAGGGTCGCCTGCCCATTCCGGTGCCGGTCATCCTGGGGCACGAGGCGGTCGGTCGAGTGCACGCCCTCGGGGAGGGTGTCACGACGGACGCGCGTGGCGAGGAGCTTCGCGTCGGGGATGCGGTGTCGTGGGCGTCCAACATCCCGTGCGGGCACTGCTACTACTGCGAGGATCAGCAGGAACCGTCACTGTGCGAGACCCGCAAGGTGTACGGCATCAATCAGTCTTCGGCCGACTGGCCCCACCTGTCGGGTGGGTGGTCCGAGCAGATCTACCTCCAACCCGGCTCGACGATCGTCCGCATCCCGTCCTCGGTGACACCGCAGCAAGTGATCGCTCTCGGCTGTGCCGGACCGACTGCCGTCCACGCGGTGAACGGTATCGCCAAGCCTGACGCAGGCGATATCGTCGTGGTACAGGGCAGCGGACCGGTCGGACTGGCGTGCGCCATGTACGCCACGCTCGCCGGGGCGGCGAAGGTGATCATCGTCGGCGGACCGGCCAACCGTCTGGAGGTCGCGCGGACGGCCGGCATCGGCGACATCCACATCGACATCTTCGCTGAGACGGATCGAGCGGCCCGCCTGGATCGAATTCTCGCGGAAACGACGGGCGGGCGCGGTGCCGACGTCGTCATCGAGGCCGCCGGTGTACCGACGGCGGTGTCCGAGGGAATCGACATCGCCCGGCGCGGCGGCAAGTACCTCGTCGTCGGCCAGTACACGGACCACGGCACCACTCCGATCAACCCCCACTACATCACGAAGAAGCAGCTGCAGGTGCTGGGAAGCTGGGCGTTCTCCCCGCACAACCACCTCGAATACGTCGAATCGCTACCCCGACTCGCAGCACGGTTCGACCTCGCCTCGATGGTCACCGAGTACCCGCTCGGGAAGGCGGAAGAGGCCATGGGTGACATGCGGGACGGGCGCTCGCTCAAGTCGGTTCTGGTGACCGGAGGTCAGTCGTGACCGGCTCCCGGTACACCGCCGCCATCGACTCGATGCTCGAGCGTATCGACTCGACCGCCAAGCAGACCAGCGGCAAGTTCCCGCACTACGGTGACCCTGAATCCGGCGAGTGGACCACCACTGCCGATGGAAACTGGACGGGCGGATTCTGGGGCGGACTGGCCGCACTCGGCTTCGTGGCGTCCGGTGAGGACCGCCTGTCGCGACTCGCCGACGAGATCACCGAGCAGGTCCTGCCCCGGGAGAGCTCCGATACCGCCTTCCGCGGCTTCCTCTTCTGGTATGGCGCAGCGGTCAACCACCTCGTCACCGGAAGCGCGAGCGCATCGGAGATCGCGCTGGCGGGTGCCCGCGGGCTGCTCGCCAGCTTCAACGATCGAGCGGGCGTGATCCCGCTCGGCGCGGAAGCGGAGGAAGCCGAAGCGGTCGGCGAGGGCGCCGCGAACATCGACGCCGTCCCGGGCACCGTCGCCCTGCTGTCGTGGGCGTCGGCGCAGACCAGCGACCTGCGGTTCCTCGACGCCGCGATCCGCCACGCGGAGCGGCACATCGAGCTCTGTATCCGGGCGGATGGTTCGGTCTGTCAGTCGGCACTGTTCGACACGACCAACGGTGCACTCTTGCGCCGCTACACCCACAAGGGCATGAACGACGACAGCACCTGGGGTCGGGCGCAGGCGTGGGCGATGGTGGCGTACGCCCAGGCCGCGCAGTGGGCGTCGCCGTCCTTCCTGCCGACCGCCGTCCGGCTGGCCGACTGGTGGCTGGACCGCACGCCGACTGCCGGAATCGTGTCATGGGACTTCGACGCCGGCACCGGACCGCACGTCCCGATCGACACGTCCGCCACTGCCATCGCCGCTGCCGCGCTGCTCAAGCTCGCCCGACTGGTTCCCGACCGGACCGACTTCCGGGACAGGGCCGTCGCCCACGTGAATGCGCTCCTCGACCACCTCACCCCGGCCGGACCGCACGACAGCAGACCGGCAGGGATCCTCATGGACGGTTGCTTCGACAAACGCCGGGACTTCGCTACCCGGAACGAGCTGATCTGGGGCGACTACTTCCTGCTCGAGTGCCTGATCAGCCTGGACGGCCGGTCCGATACTCTGACACTGTGACCCAGCCGACATGAACGGGTTGCCCAACGCCGGGGGGAAGAAAGATCGAGGAAAGCCGGTGTCGGAAAGTACGCATACCGCAGCTCACGAGTTCAAGCACTCGGACGTCAGGACGTCCATCCTCGACGACCTCGCGCTCTCGCGTGCCGAACTGCTCGTCCTGACCGACGAAGCGGCGGCCATGACCACGGCAGGTCAGCGCATCCGGGAGATCGGCGACTTCGACATGTCGCTCGTCGGGCGCATCGAGGTCGACGGCGCGATGGTTCACCGCAGTTGGCAGGGGACAAAGAGCAACGCCCTGCACCGACTGGTGGTGCCGGAAGGCGTCGGACTGGGCGGAAAGAGCATCATGCTGCAGAAACCTGTCTGGGTCCGGGACTACCTGTCCGACGCCGGAATCACTCACGACTTCGACGCGCTCGTGGCGCAGGAGGCACTGCGAGGAATGCTCGCAGTGCCCATGGTGTACGAAGGTCGTGTCCTCGGTGCCGTGTACGTCGGCACCCGCGAATATTCGTCATTCGGTGATCGAGTCATCGCGGAGATCCAATCGACCGCCGCGACTGCCGCCGTCACTCTCGTCAGCGCACAGAGGGCCGCAGCCCAGACGGAGCTCGCGATCGAGGCCGAACGGAATCGGCTTGCCGAATCCCTGCACGATTCCGTGAGCCCGGTCCTCTTCCGGATCGGTGCCGAACTGCAGAGTCTGCGTGCACTGGGCGACGCTCAGGCGATCCACGATCGGCTGCAGGAGATCACTGATCAGGTACACGCCGTCAATGCGTCGATTCGCAGGTCGCTGACCGACCTCAGCGCGCGACCCCCCGAGCGGGAACTCCCAGTCGGCATCGAGGAGGACTGCCAGTCGTTCGCGCTTCGGACCGGTATCCCGGCCCGTTTCGTACCGCTGACCGAATCTCCGGATCTCGACGTGAGCCGCGTCGAGGCCCTCCAGCGACTGGTCCGGGAGGCGCTCGTCAACGTCGAAAAGCACGCCGACGCATCCACAGTGGTGGTCAGCTTGTCGGTTCGGTCGGGCAGAGTGACGGTCGTCATCAGCGACGACGGCCGGGGCGTGGACGGGGCCGACGACCCGGTGCGAGGAAGTCAATTGGGGCTCGGGCTGGCCGCAGGACGGCTCGAGCGGCTCGGTGGCGGCATGTCCGTAGTCAGCGACGACGAAAGCGGCACCACCGTGCGCGGCTGGGTAGACGCAATCGACGGGTCGGGTGCATGACCGAGCCGTCGAAGACGATCCGTATCCTCGTCGTCGACGATCATCCGATCGTGCGCGGGGGGGTGGAACTTCTCGCGCGGGAGGACGTGAACCTCGAAGTCGTAGGAGGTGCACTGACCGGGGCCGCGGCGGTCGAGCTGGCCCGCGCCCTCCCCGTCGACGTCATCCTCCTCGATCTTCGACTTCCCGATATCCCTGCACCCGAACTCATTCCGCGACTACGGCGGGTCGCGCCGCACGCGCGGATACTGCTGTTCACCGCGTTCGCCGATCACGGCGCCATCGATCTGTTGATGGAGGCGGGTGCGGACGGATGCCTCGTCAAGGACATCAGCGGGCAGGACTTCGCCACGGCCATTCACCGCGTGTCCGGCGGAATCCGGGTTGTCGACCCGCGACTGGCCGGATCGCGAAGAGTCGTGACATCCGAAGCTCTGTACCGAGCCGGCCTGACCCGGCGCGAATACGAGGTGCTGCGTTTCGCGGCAATGGGTAACAGCAACCCCGAAATCGCTCAGGAACTGTCCCTTGCGCGGAACACCGTAAAAACCTATTTGCAGAGCGCCATGCAGAAACTGAACGCGCGCAATCGCGTCGAAGCCATTGCGCGTGCCCACGAACTTCGCTTGCTCTGAACGCAATTCGTTCACCAGGCAACACATCCCCACCTCTCCACCTGGAGATGTTGTGTGTGCTGGATCACCCATACATTCGAGCCGCAGGAATCATTCCGCAATCGTGGCAACGGAGGCCATACATGTTCACAATGTCCCAAACCTCGAAAGTCGGATTTGCCAGCGGTGTCGGTACGACAGTCGAATGGTACGACTTCTTCATCTACGGCACCGCGGCCGGACTCGTGTTCAACAAGATCTTCTTCCCCGAGTTCGACTCCCTGATCGGCACTTTGCTCGCCTTCGCCACGTTCTCCGCCGCCTTCGTTGCGCGTCCGATCGGCGGAGTGGTGTTCGGCCACTTCGGTGATCGGATCGGACGGAAGTCGATGCTCGTCATCACCCTGACCATCATGGGCTTCACCACCCTCGGAGTCGGGCTGCTCCCGAGCTACCAGTCCATCGGCGTCGCCGCGCCGATCATTCTCGTGACCCTGCGCTTCGTGCAGGGCCTCGCGCTCGGGGGCGAGATCGGAGGGGCGATTCTCATGGCCGTCGAACACGCGCCTGCCGGCAAACGCGGCTACTACGGCAGCTGGGTACAGATGGGAGTGCCGGCGGGATTGATGTTGGGCAACACAGTCTTCCTGTTGATGGCCGGGCTTTCTCCCGAAGCGTTCGAATCCTGGGGTTGGCGAATTCCCTTCCTGATCGGGGGTGCGTTCGTCGCGATCGGCCTCTTCGTCCGACTGCACGTCGGCGAAAGCCCGAACTTCGATCGCGTCAAGAAGAACGCAAAGTTGGAGAAGCTGCCCATCGGGGTGGTCCTTCGCCACTACCCCAAGCAGGTCCTCCTGACCTGCGGTGCTTACTTCGCCATCGGGGTCACCTTCTACGGCACCACGGTATTCGGTCTCAGCTACGGCGTCGCGCAGGTCGGCTACACGCGCAACCAGATGCTGACACTCGTCCTCGTCGCCATGGCGGTCACGTTCGTCGCGCTGCCGTTCTTCGGCAAACTGTCGGACTCCTACGGCAGGAAGCCGGTGTTCCTGGCCGGAGTCGTCGCCATGCTGCTGTTCACCTTTCCGTGGTTCTGGCTGGTGAACAGCGGATCCTTCCTGCTGGCGATGGTCGGGTTCGTGGCGTTCTGTCTCGCCTTCTCGACCTCCTACGGCCCGCTCGCAGCCTTCTTCGCCGAAGCTTTCGACACCCGCATCCGCTACACCGGAATCTCCTTCGGGTACACGATCGGCACCCTTGCCTCGAGCGCTCCCGCGCCGATCGTCGCCACGTACCTGCTGGATCGCACCGGCTCCTACGTCGCCGTCGCGCTGTTCATGGTCGCAATGTGCGCCATCTCCGTCGTCTGTGTGATCGCCATGCGGGAGACCTACCGGCAAGATCTGTCCGACACCGACGAAGCCGCGGGACAGGAGCGATTGTCACCGACTTCCACGTAGGCGGCTTCGCCGCCCGTGCGCCCCTTTTGGTGACTTCTCCGTGGGTCGGGGCGAGTAACTGTGGTCACCCCCGAGGCTGGGTGTCGCGAGCGTGATAACCGGCCTCGGGGGCGTGGGGCCCGCAGTGTCAGCAGACCCACGAACCCGTACTGGTCTTCGACCTCGGCGGCGGCACCTTCGATGTGAGCCTGCTCGACGTCGGCGAGGGAGTGGTCGAGGTCCGTTCCACGGCCGGCGACTCCCACCTCGGCGGCGACGACTTCGACCGACGCCTGGTGGACTACCTCGCCGACGAATTCCAGCGTGCGGAGAATATCGATCTGCGCAAGGATGCGCAGGCATTGCAGCGCCTCTTCGAGGCCGCGGAGAAAGCCAAGGTCGAGTTGTCCTCGGTCACCCAGGCCCAGGTCAACTTGCCCTTCGTCACCGCAGACGCGAACGGTCCCAAGCACCTCACCACCACGATCATGCGATCGAAGTTCGAGGATCTGACGGCGGATCTGGTGGAACGCTGCCTCGACCCCGTGAAGCAGGCGATGAGTGACGCCAAAGTCACCGCCAACGACCCCGACGAGGTGATCCTGGTCGGTGGTTCGACGCCCCCGTGTTTAGACGCCGCACTCGTAAGGAATCAACACGCACGTGTCTCAAGTAGGTTGACAATTACCGTCGGTACCCACGATTGGCCTATACCGTCGCTGCGCGTGCAACCTCGTGTCGCCAGACTGCGCCGGTGTTGAAGTTGGCGCCCAGGTCGGGAAGATCCTCCCAATCGGCGTCGTCGATGTCGACGAGCGTGCCACCCGCGCTCACGACAGCCAAGGACATGCGCGCCAGCTCTTCCAGGCTGGCGGCCTGCAGAACCGACTGTTGCACCGACGACGCGACGGAGGTGATGCCATGTCCGCGGCAGATGACGACGGGCCGATCGCCCATCGCCGTCACCATTTCCTTGCCGAGTTGGGTGCGATGAATCAACACCGCGCGGCGGTACACCGGCACCCCACCCCGCGCAAGAACTGCACCGGGGATGTCGTACGCCCCGTAGATGGGCCGCAGCGAGATACCCGCTAGGTCGGCTGCAACAATCGACGGGGGGTGCAGGTGCGCTACAGCTCGGATGTCGGGCGAGGCCCGCATCGACTCGACGTGAACGGGCAACTCCTTAGGTACCTGATAGCCGTTGTCGAGTTCACCTGGAGCGCCAGCTGTTCCGTCGAATCGTACGAGTCGAATGTCGGCCGGGCGTGTATAGGCCACGCCGGTGTCGTCTGCACTGCGACACCTGATGAGCAGAAGGTCATGGGAGACTCTGAAGCTGATGTGGCCCAGGATGCCCTCCATCAAACCCCGGGCAGCGGCAACCCTGCACGCCTCGGCTACGACGACCCGTGCACCCTCGATATCCTTCTCGTTCATGTGGTTTCCTTGACCGTGGTGCGGGCTGACACCGTCATTGCCTCGAGACGTTCCGCAAACTCGACATATTCGACCCCGAGTGCGATCGCTTTGCGGGCGGTGACAAGCGCTTTCGGCCAATTGACGACGACGACCCCGGTCAGTCTGCCTTTCTCGTCGGGGTAGCAGACCGCGAACTTAGCCTTGTTCGTCACCTCGCCGATGACAGTGTGCGTCGACGAGCCCGCCAGTCCGACCGTCTGTATCTTCCAGTCGTACTGATCACTCCAGACGTATTCGACCGGTTCGTGGCGCATCTTCTCGTCCGGGCGAGCGATATTCCGGGCGACCACGACAGCTTGCTCCACCGCGTTCGTCCAGTGCTCGAACCGGGTCGAACCGCCGCGTCGGGTGTTGTCGAACCGGCACACGTCGCCGACTGCGTAGATGTTGTCGTGACCGATTGCACGGCAGTACACGTCACACACCACACCATTGCTCACCTCCAGACCGGAGGACTCGAGCCAGTCGTCGTTCGGTATCGCCCCGATTCCGACGACCACCGTGTCGGCGGCGAGCGTCGACCCGTCGGACAAGCCGATCGCGAAGGACCCGTGCTCACCGTGCACGGACTCGACACCGACCCCGAATCTGGTGTCGACGCCGCGACGCCGATGGAGGTCGATGAACAGCTCGCCGATCTCCGCACCCATCACGCGTGCCATGGGCACGGGTTCTGGATCCACCAGCGTCACGCGCATCCCGAGTTCGACCGCGGTTGCCGCGGTCTCCGCGCCGATGAAGCCGCCGCCGATAATGACGAGGTGGTCGGTGGTGCCGAAATGGCGTCGTAGTGCGCGGGCGTCCGCGGCTGTTCGTATCACGTGCAGGCCGTTCGGCGTTCCCCACGGTGACGGCCGGGCGCGAGCGCCGGTGGCGAGCACCAGGTTGTCGAACGCGACCCTCGTACCGTCTGCGAGTTCGACATACCGGTTTGCCGTGCTCAGCCCTACGGCTGGTTGGCCCAACCGAAGCTCGAGATCGAGTTCCCGAGCCTGTTCGGTGGTCAACAACGTAATCTCGGCCATCGTCGAGCCACCTGCCAGGATCGACTTCGACAACGGCGGCTTGTCATAGGGCAGTTCACCTTCGGCACCCAGGAGAACGATGGCGCCCGGATACCCTTCCGACCGCAGTGCCTGCGCAGTTCGGACACCACCGATCGATGCACCGACGATGACCGTGGTCGATTCCGGCATCAGTCTTCGATCCAGAGCGCGGAGACCGGGCAGGACCGGGCAGCACTGTCGACGCGTCCCCGTTCCGATTCGGGGACCTCCACACTCAACAGTTCGACGACACCATCGTCGTCGATGTCGAAGTAGTCGTCGGCAGCGACGACGCAATTGGCATATCCCTGACATGCACCAAGATTCGCTTTGACGACAGCCATCGCGGTTTCCTCTCTTTCCGAACTGGTCGAACTCGTATCAGCGGGTCGAAGGTTTGGGGGCTCCGATTCCGAAGCCGCCGTCGGGATGCGTCGCGCCTGCGGTGATTCCTCGGGATCTGTCGGAAGCGAAGAAGACGAAGCTCCACGCATGGTCCTCACCTGAGAGGGCCACGTTGAGCGGTGTCCGCGCCGCCAACTCGCGTGCACGATTCGGATTGTCGTCGAGTCGATCGGCGTCGCGTCCCAGGCTCGCCAACCCGCGCAGGTCGGTGTTCAACGTGCCGCCTGGGGCGACTCCGTTGACGCGAATATTTGGGGCGAGCTCGTAAGCCAGGGTGGTGACCAGCCCGCGTACGGCAAATTTGGAAGACACGTAGAGCACTCCGCCTCGTCCGGGATAGAACGACGAGGCAGACTCCGCCAGCACGATCGACGATCCGCGGTGCTTGCGCAGCTCCGGTACGGCGGCCTTGACTGAGTGCATGTGGCTGAGCACGTTGGTTCGGAAGATCTCGTCGAACGCCACGTCGAGTGTGTCCGCGGGGATGTCCTCTATGCCCTGGTAGAAGTCGAAGATCCCGACACAGTTGACCAGTGTGTCGAGCCCTCCGAACTCGGCGACCGCAGCCGCGACGGCAGCGTCGTTGTCCGCCGCGCGTGTGGCGTCACCTTCGATGACCGGTACCTGGGGTAGGTGTTCGCGCAGCACCCGACACTTGTTCGGGTCACGCTCGAGTACCGCGACGCACGCGCCTTCGGCGAGGAACGCATCGACGACTGCTCGCCCGATCCCCGAGCCCCCGCCAACGACAAGTGCCCGCTTGCCGTCGAGCCAGCCAGTCATTCGTTGTCTCCCTCTGCGATCAACGGAGCAAACATGTTTCCCACCATCGCGGCGAAGGTGGCCGGGTTCTGCCAGGTCAGCGCCTCGAGTTCCAGCGGGTCCACACAGACCCACTGCCCGGACTTCGGGGCGTGCACCAGCAGCCGTACGCCGTTGCGGGTCGCCACCTTGTGCACGCTGACCTCGGCGAATTCGTTGGCGATGGTCAGCGGATCACCGACGGCACCAGCCAAGAGCTGCGCGAACTCGTCTGTGGCACGGCGCGCGGCGCGTGCGTCCTGCTCCTCGCCTTCCCACTGCAAGCTCATAGGAACACCGCGAGATTCTGCATCCGCATCACGGACTCGTCGACAAAGATGGTGCGTCGTGCGAGCTTCCATTCGTCACCTACGCGCCTCAGCAGATCCTCCCGTCCACACGAGACGAGTGCCGACTCATTGACATCCCCTCTGCTGCGAAACAGCAATTCGGCGCTTTCGACGACGAGGTGGTCCTCGGCGTCGGTGAGGAAGGTCCGGATGTTGGTGATGTAGTGGCGCAGTCGTGACGGGGGATCCTCGGTCCACGCGTGCTCGGTGACGAACCGCGCGACCCGCCGGCTCAGCGAATACTTGTTCTCATCGAAATGTGCCATTCCTGGCGAGGTGTCGAATCCCGAGTTGAGCGCCGCGGTTACCCGAACCGGCATGATGTAGTGGATATCGTCGGTGATGTTGTCAAGCCAGGTTTCGTATTCCTGTGCGTCGAGCAGATATGCCTCGTCGATCAAGAATTGGTGCGCGTCCAGGTGCCGTCGATCGTCGAACCGCAGCGGAGTTCCAGTACGCGTGACGCGCGATGCATGGTCGCCCAGCACGGCTTGCTCCGAATAGGTCGAGCCTTCACCTACGCGGCTGTAACCGGTACTGGTAGCTCGCACAGACGTGGTCATGCCAGCACCGCCCCGTTGACAGTCGCGTCCTTGCTGTGGGTGCCGGCGGCGTGGTCGCAGCTGCCGTTCGTCGGAGTCATCGGCCTGATACCGTCTGGATTGTCGGTTCCCACCGATGTCGGCCCCACCTCCAGTGCCGGCTTTTCGAGGTAGTCCGCCCACATTTCGAGAAGTTTGCGCTGATTGGCCTCGTTGTATCCGACCTGCGCCGTCCCGGGGCCGTGGAACTCGTCGGCGGTGAGCTCCTCGGAGACGCGTGTCCCGTCCTCGAGCAGACCCATGCGACTGTTGAGTAGCAGGCGCCGCGCCATCGATCCTGCGGAGGTGTTCGTCAGCGATACCCAGTTCTCGACATCGTCCTGTTCGAACATGCCGGTGGATCCGAAGCACATCAGGTATGCCTTGTACGACTTCTTCTTGAATTCTTCCGGCGCGCTCCGGTCGACCGCGAAGAAGGACAACACCTCGGTCTCGTTCTCACTGATCGGTTGCCAGAGTCGAATGGAGATGAACGGCAGGACGTCGTCGCCGTCCTCGACCTTCGGCCAGTTGTGGACGAAGCTCAGGTTCGGAAACACCGATGCTGCCGAGATCATGAAGCCGTCCGCGCCGATTACTCGCTGCTGCTCGTCCGACCACACATCCTTGGCCCGGTCGGTCATCTCCGCGGTGTATCCCACGTACTGCATGCGCTCGTCGAAGGTGCCGTCGGGCAACTTGTACGTCGTTCCCCCACCTGGTCCTGCCCAGTAGGTTGCTCCATCCTTGCGCTTCTCCGCTTTGGGTTCGCGGAACAGGCCGATCTCGACGACCGAGGTGTGTGTCTGCGGCGTGTGGTACATGTCGCCCGCGAAATTCTCGGCTCCGATCTTCCAGTTCGCTTTGACCCTCCAACGCTGCGGGCCTCGTACCTCGAGCCCCGACTCGCTCTGCTTGGTGTAGTAGTCGAGGTAGAACTTGAAGTCGCCCAGATAGTCCGACAGCGATTCGGCGTTCGGATCCATATTGATGAAGATCATTCCGTTGTAGCTGTCGAGATTGGGTGCAGGGAGGAGTGTCTGGCCCTTCTTCTTGAAGCCCTCCTCGCCCCCGTACGCCTCCTCGTGGAACGGCAGTCCGATGATGCGGCCGTCGTTTCGGTACGACCAACCGTGATAGGGGCAGCGAAAGTTCGACGCGTTTCCCATTTCCGCGCGACACACCTGCATCCCGCGGTGCAGACACATGTTGAACATCGCCCGAATCCCACCCTTGGAGTCGCGGGAGATGATGAATGAATCCTCGAGCACCCGGCGGACAACGTAGTCCCCCGCCTGCGGTACCTCAGATTCGTGCGCGACGAACAACCACGATCGACTGAAGACGGTCGCCTTCTCACGCTCGAAAATCTCTTTGTCGTTGTAGATGTGCGCCGGGATCATGCCGCGGCGAATGTCTTCCATCGCTTGCACGTGGTGGGTCGTCCGGGGTTCCAAGGTTCATTCCTCTTCGATCGACGATGGCAGTCTCTCTGCTATGCAGAAGTGCCTTCTGTTAGATAGATGTTGCTCTCTTGAGCCCGACGAGTCAACCCCCTGCGCGTACGCGCATTCCACCTGCTGTCAGGTCGACCGCAAACCCGACCTGACACGTATGCTCTCTGCTATGCAGAACCACGGTCCACGGCAACAGGCGCCGGAGGCGATACCACCGCAGTACCCGATCGAATCCGTCGACAACGCACTTCGTCTGCTGTTGCTGCTCGGTGAACAGCCCGAAATTCGGCTGACCGAGGCGAGCCAGTACCTCGGAGTTGCGTCGTCGACGGCTCACCGACTTCTGGCGATGCTCCAGTACCGGGGCTTCATTCGGCAGGATCCGGCCAGCAAGGCCTATCGTCCGGGCCCAGCGCTCACGGGGGTCGCGTTTGCGATTTTTGCCAGGCTCGACATTCCTCAGACGGCGGCACCGATCCTGCGCACCCTCAGCGAGGAACTGCGTGAAACTGTCCATATCGGGGCACTCGACGGTCGAACCGTGCGCTTCATCGCCGCCCTGGAGAGCCCATCTGCAGTCCGGGTTGCGTCCCGGTTGGGCAAGGTCATGCCGGCGCACTGCACGTCCACCGGGAAGGCCATGCTGGCGGAACTTTCCCTCGACGAACTGCATCAGCTGTACCCGACCGAGGAACTGGAACAGGTGACTCCACAGTCCATCAACACGCGGACCGAGCTCGAAGCCCAACTGGAAGAGGTCAGAAGGAACGGGTACGCGGTCAACCGGGAGGAATCAGAGGAAGGTGTTGCTTCCGTGGCTGTCTCGGTTCCGACGAATGCCCCCGGCATGCGCCTGGCAATGAATGTTTCAGCGCCCAAGCACCGCCTGCGCCCGGCACAGGTACGCAGCATCGGCCGCGCCCTGACGGACGCGGCTGATCAGCTAGCGGCAGCGCTCGGGTGAGTGTCCGGTCCACCCGTCGAGGTTCGTTCTCGCGGGCACTGTGCGACCGTCAGTTCTACGACGGAACGCTCTCGAGGTAGGCGCTGGCCTCGTCGAGTCCGACGACGTCACCGTATTTGGCGTCGATATCGAAGAGGCTGGCAGTGTGCGGTAGTGCCGCCCGGTCTCCCACTGCGTCCTCGACCACTATAGTGTGGAACCCGTACGAGCAGGCGTCTACGGCGGTGGCACGAACACATCCGCTCGTGGTGCAGCCCACGATGATCACGGTGTCGATCCGGCGGCTGATCAACCGAGCGGCCAGGTCGGTGCCGAAGAAGCACGATGCGTACTTCTTCACCAATGTCGTCTCACCTGGCTGTTGTTCGAGCCGCTCGTCGATCTCGACCCATTGACTGCCCTCGACCAGATACTTGTTCGAGGGGATCTTGCCGATCCAGGCGCCGGCCTCTTGGAGTTCCGCGTCGTAGGCCACTGTGGAGAAGATGATCGGCACCTGCGCCTTTCGCGCGAGCGCGAGGAGAGTCTTCGTTGCGTCGATTTGGGTATCGAGGTCACCTGCGAGCGGCGAACGGCGATCGGTGAAGCCCGTGATCAAGTCGACCACCACCACTGCCGGCCGCACGCCGAAGCCGATGCGGCCGCCCAGACCTTTCTCCCGGAATTCGGTGCGCAACCGCTGGTATTCCTCTGCTGCGGCAGTCAAGGCGCTCATCAGTGTCCTCCGGAAAATGGGTGTGGGCATGGGCCGGAAAGGCCCACTGCCGATTCGGATAGTTGCGTGCGGCGATCAGTTGACCGCGTCGGTGATCTTCCGTTCGATGGCCCACAGGGCGATGTTGCCCACCAGCGCCATCGAGACCAGCAGCATGATCACTCCGTACATCGTCGGTAGATCCAACTTGCCGTACGCAAGCATCGCCATCTGCCCCAATCCTGCTCTGGTGGCGAAGAACTCGGCGATCAGTACATTGATGAAGGCAATGCTGAAGCCGATTCGGATACCGACCATGAGAGAGGGCGCCATCGCGGGCACCACGATTTTGCTCATTGTCTGAAGCGGACTTGCACCGGTGGCCCGGCCGAGTTTGAGCAGGATGGGGTTGATGGCGCGTACTCCCGCCGCCGTCGAGACGATGATGGGGAACACCGCGGCCAATGCGGCCATTGCCGACTGTGCTCCGAGTCCCAGGCCGAAGATCTGCAGCAGGATCGGAAAGAAGATTACGCGTGGTATGGCGAAGGCACCCGCGATGATCGGATCGAACACATCACCGAGAAACTTGCTTCGCCCGATGATGTATCCGGTCGGGAAGCCCACCGCTGTTGCGACGACGAATCCGAGTCCGACAGCACTCATCGTGGCGTTGAGATTCCTGTAGATGGAACCGTCTGCGAACAGTCCCCATACCGCCGACATCGACGCGCCCGGGGACGGCACAAGTTCGCTGGTCGCTGCAATAAGCGCCCAGACACCGATCAACCCAATGACGATGAGTATTCGCAGGAGGTTGTCGGCCCACCGCTGTGACAGGCGGAACCGCTGTTCCGTATTCTGTTTGCCTGCTTCGCCTTCGGTTCCGGCGCTGAGCGTGGTGGCGTTCACAACATGTCCCTTCGAATGACTCGTTCAGCTAGGCCGAGTGCACTGTTCACTGCGATGCTGAAGACCACGACAATGGCAATGTAGGCCCACATGTCCGCGACGTAGAGTTCGCGGTACATAAAGCCCGCACGAAACCCCAGGCCTTTCGACGCCAGAATGAACTCCATCGCGATGGTGCCGATGACTGCGTAGATGAATCCGAGCTTGATCCCGGGAAAGATGAGCGGCGTGGCGGCCGGGAACAGCACCTTGAAGTATTGCTGCCGGCGCGAGGCATCGACCGATCGCGCCAGTTTGTGCAGCACCGGTTTGACGTCTCCGAGCGCCACCATCGTGGTCAGCGCTATTGGAATGAGGGCCATCGTGCTCGCGATGACGATGATTGGTCCCGCGTTGAGTCCGAGCACCGCGACCAGAATCGGGTAGAACAGCAATGTCGGCATCGCGTACCCGGTGACGATGAATGGTTCGAGGACTCGACCGATGACCCGGACCCTCCAGAGCAATACCCCCAGGGGCACCCCGCCGAGCACGCCCAGTGCGAACGCCGCAAGTATGGTCACGCTCGTCCGCGTCAGATCGGTGACGAAGTGGGTGCTCGGGATGATTGCCGCGACGTGGGCGAGTATCTCGGACGGCGCGACCATCTGATTGCGGTCGATCCAGCCGGTTCGCGTTGCCGCCTCGAGCAACAACACAAGAGCAACCAGCATCGTCCAACGTACGACGCGTGCCCGATGTTTCGCTCGTCGGAATCCAGACCTTGGCGTTTCGTGGAGGGCCGCCTGCGGCGAGGTCACAGTCATGTGGCATCCGTCCCGTGCCCCAGTGTCTTAGCGGCCTCTTCCTTGATGATCGACCACAGGTGATCCTCGAGTTCCTTGAATCTGGCCATGGCGTGTGTGCCGCTCGGGCGTGGACGGGGTAGCCCGACGTCGATCACCTCTCGGACCACCGATGGACGTGCCGACATCACCCAGATCTGATCCGACAGATAGATCGCCTCTTGGATGTCGTGGGTAACGAAGAGTACCCGATTGTGGGTCTGCTCCCAGATCTTCAAGAGCTCGCGCCCGATGAACTGTCGCGTCTGCTGATCCAGAGCGCCGAACGGTTCGTCCATCAGCAGAATTCGAGGATCCGTGGCGAGTGCACGGGCGATCGCCACGCGTTGACGCATACCTCCGGAAAGCTGCCCGGGCCGGTGCTTCTCGAAACCCTTCAAGCCGACCAGTTCGATCATCGCACGCGCTTTTTCCAGGCGCTCGTCCTTGTCGACGTGCTTGATTTCCAACCCGAAAGCCACATTGTCGAGAACACTTCGCCAGTGCAGGGTCGAGTCTTCCTGAAACACCATGGCGGTGTCCTTACGGGGCCCTGTGACAATCTCCCCATCGATGGTCACCCGTCCATGCGAGGGAACAAGTAAGCCACAGGCCATGTCCAGCAAGGTGCTCTTTCCGCATCCACTCGGACCGATGACCGATACGAACTGGCCCTCCGCGATCGATGCCGTGACGTTACGCACGGCCTCGGTCCGCCCGGTGTCGGAATCGAAAGTCATACCGATACCGTCGAAAGAGACGTTCTTCGATTCGACTTGTGTAGTGGTCATGTTCTCTTCCCGCCTTATAGTTCGACTACAACTGCGTCAATATCGACCTTGCCGCCGAGTCGTCCGGCCTCGACGCCCGAGGCCACGACCGCTTCGAGTTGCGGGCGCGCGAAGTCGAGACTGAAGAAACCTCGCGAATTCTCCAACGCCGCCAGGGCGATCTCGGGCTTGTACTTGATTGCGCGGCCATAGATTTCGGCCGCCCGCTCGAGATCCGTATCGATCATCTCGATACCGCGACCCACGGCACGCATCCACCCCGCCAAGACGTCCCGATTCTTTTCGATGAACGGGGTGGTGGCACATAGGCAGGTGTCCGACCAGTCCTGGACGTAGTCCCGGGATCGCCAGATCACCTTCGCGCCGGTTTCGGCGATGATGCGCTCGGACAGCGGGGACGCAGTCCACGCGACATCGACAACGCCCTGGGAGGCGACGGTCCACGAATCGCTCGCGGATCCGACGCTGAGCAACTCGACGTCGACGCCGGGTGTCAAACCCGCCAATCGAAGCGTCTTCTCGGCGAAGTCGGTCGAGTTCGATCCCGGGCTGCTCACACCGATGGTGCGGCCCCGAACATCTTCGATCGTGTTGATCGGGGAGTCAGCGGGGGCGATGAAGTCCACAGATGCCGCGGTGTAGACGTTCCCGAACGCCTTGACGTCGAGTCCGCGCTCCACGGCGATGAACACCGGAATCGTCGCCGAAGTGCCGAATCCGATCCCGGAGCCGATTCCCCGCACGGTGTCCAGCCCACCCGGGAACTGAACGTTCTCCAGCGCCAGCATCTCTTCTTCGTAGTAGCCCTCGGACGCTGCGATCAGAAACGGGGCCGAATGGATCAGGCTCGCCAACCCCGTGATGGCGACGTCACCTCGGTAGACGCCGTCCCTACCTCGGGACTGGGTAGCACACCCTGCGCCGGCTCCCACAGCAAGGAAACCCCCCAGAGCCGCCGTCACTCTCATGAAATCCCGCCGACTCAGCGAACTACTGCCCATATCGACCCGATTCCTTCTGTAGTCCCGTCACACCTGGCCCCGAAAGTGAAGCACATCACGTGACTGTTGTACAGAAGCTAACTCTGGTCTGCAGAGAGACGGTGTGCGGGTGTCCCCAAATGCCACACTGCACCGTGGGTGCGCAGAACCTCGCGCTTTCACGATGATTGAGCGGAAGTCCACCCCTGCGACACAACCCCGTTCCCAGCCAGACCCAACGGGTCACGGCTCCATCCCCGAGGTCTGGTGGCGGAAAGGCTGACCTTGGTGTTCCTGATGACGTCGGCCGACTCGATGTACCTGATCGGCAAGTCCCGCGAACATCCGAAGCACGTGGGGTCCTGGCGCTGCTCGGTCTCCCGGTTCCGATCACCGTCGATCATCGCACTCGGCTCCGTCGTGTCGCCTCCGTACCCGCACAGGTCCTGAAAGGCTCGGCCCTCCTGTGCGCGCTCATGGCCGCGTCGCTATTGCCCGCGTCGGTTTCGCCGCCCTCATGACCTCATCGGCCACGACAGACAATGACTCCAGCACAACCGGAAGTCACCTCCCGCAGGGGAGCCCCGCATGCGTCGACACAGACACGCTGGGAGCGTCGCACGCTTCTCCGTAACGCGGGGGGTGTGAGTTGCAGTCTGGGTGGGATCTCACAGAAGCCGGCCGAGTCTTGCTGCGTATTTGTTCAGTACGGGCACGGCTGCCTCACGGATGTCGTGCAGGGTGGTTCTGGCTGTGGACGTACTGACACTCATTGCCGCCACGGTTTCGCCCCGGGCAGTCCGGACCGGTACGGCTATCGACAGCATGCCGAGTTCGATTTCTTCGTCGGTGCAGGCCACGCCGCTCTCCCTCGCCGTCAGGATTCGCTCGCTGATGGCATCGACATCGGTCAGCGTCTTGGGTGTGCGGGGCTGCGGGTGGCATTCTCGGAGGTAGTCGTCGAGTTGCGTATCGGGGAGTCCGGCCAGCAGTACTCGACCGGTCGCGGAGCTGTGGGCGGGCAGTTTGGCGCCGACCCGGACTCCGGTCGCGACGATCCGTGCGGCCTCGGCGCGGGCGACGAACAGGGACCACCCGTCTTCGAGAACCGCGAGCGACACCGACTCGCCCAGCGCATCGCGGGCCTCGGCCAACTGCGGCTGGGCAAGTTGCGGCAGTGGCGCGGTGTCCAGATAGGCGCCGCCGAGCCGAAGCATCCTGGGTGTCGGTCGGAAGTTTCCGTTGTCGTGGGTCAGGTAACCGAGCTCGACGAGAGTGAGCAGGCAGCGGCGCGCCGCGGCGCGGGAGGTGTTCGTCCGCTGAGCGGCGTCGGTGACGGTCAGTTGCGGGTGGCGGATGCCGAAGGCCTCGATGACCGCCAGGCCCTTCGCCAGTCCGGCCATTCCCTCGGGAGCGCGGGCAGCACCCTTGACACTTCCCTTATCGTCCGGCTTAATTGTTCGAGAATTGCTCATTTGTTCGTTATACGAACAGCCACGGGGCTTGTCAAGTCCCGGCGAGCGAGTTCTCTGATGTCCCGACTGGTTGTCCAGACTGAGGAGAAATTATGGAAAGCAGCGTTGTCCACACGGTCCGCGAGACCACGGCGGATTGGACTGACGACCTCACCCGGGTGCCGTATCGGGTGTTCCAGGGCGAGGACATCTACGCAGCCGAGCAGACCAAGTTGTTCCATGGCCCGTATTGGAGCTACCTGTGCCTGGAGGCGGAGGTAGCCGGCCCGGGAGACTACTGCTCCACCTTCGTCGGCGAGACGCCGGTGATCGTGGCGCGTGATCGCGACGGTGAGCTCTACGGCTTCGAGAACCGGTGCGCCCATCGCGGCGCCCTGCTGGCGCTGGACGACCGCGGAAACACGAAGGACTTTACGTGCGTCTACCACGCGTGGAGCTACAACCTGCAGGGCGATCTGACCGGCGTTGCGTTCAAAGATGGGGTCAAGGGCGAAGGGGGAATGCCTGATTCGTTCTGTATGGAGGACCACGGACCGCGCAAGATGCGCATCGCCGTCCTCTACGGTCTGGTCTTCGGGAGTTTTTCCGATGACGTGCCCGACATCGAAGACTATCTCGGCGAAGAGATCACGAGTCGGATCGCCCGTGTCCTCGGTGGACGCACCCCCGAGATCATCGGACGCTTCACACAGATCCTTCCCAATAACTGGAAGCTGTACGTAGAGAACGTCAAGGACTCCTACCACGCCAGCATCCTGCACCTGTTCTTCACGACCTTCGAGCTCAACCGACTGTCGCAGCGCGGTGGGATCATCGTCGACGAGAGCGGCGGCCACCACGTCAGTTACTCGGCGATCGACCGAGACGCCGAGAAGGACGTCGCGTACTCGGATCAGAACATCCGGTCCGAAAGCGCCTACAAACTGGCCGATCCAACGTTGCTCGAGGGGTTCAGCGAGGTCGGTGACGATACGACGCTGCAGATCCTCTCCGTCTTCCCGGGCTTCGTGCTGCAGCAGATCCAGAACTCCGTGGCTGTGCGCCAGATCCTGCCGACCGGGGTCGAACGAACACGGCTGAACTGGACGTACCTCGGCTTCGAAGAAGACACTCCCGAGCAGCGGGAAGTACGACTCAAGCAGGCCAACCTCGTGGGCCCCGCAGGCTACATCTCGATGGAGGACGGCTGCGTCGGAGGCTTCGTGCAACGCGGAATCACAGGTGCGGCAAGCCAGTCCGCCGTGCTCGAAATGGGAGGCTGTCTCGCCGAATCCAGCGAAAGCCGTGTCACCGAAGCATCGGTCCGCGGCTTCTGGAAGGCATACCGGGCCGCGATGAACCGACAGGAAGAGGCATGAGCGTGAACGACTTCCAGCGAATCGGCCGTGTGCAGGCCGACTACTCCCGCTGCATCGACGAGGGGCCGCTCGAGCAGTGGCCGGACTTCTTCGTCGAAAACTGCATGTACCGGATCACCACCGCACAGAACTACAGCGAAGGCCTGCCCGCCGGACTGGTGTGGGCCAACACTCGCCGGATGCTGGTCGACCGCGTATCGGCGCTGCGTGAAGCCAACATCTACGAGCAACACACCTACCGTCACATCCTGGGCCAGCCCTCAGTCCTGGAAGAGAACGGTGACGGTATCCATGCCGAGACCAGCTTCCTGGTGGTACGGGTGATGCGTGACGGCCAATCCGACATCTTCGCCAGCGGGCGGTATGTCGACCGCTACGTCGACGTGGACGATCAGTTGAAGATTGCCGAACGAGTCGTGGTGTGCGACAGCACCAACATCGATACCCTGTTGGCGCTCCCGCTATGAGTGGGTCCCCTCCGCGGGTCTTGCTCACGATCGGCGATCCGAATGGAATCGGCCCCGAGCTCGCGGTGAAGGCCGTCATGGCAGCGCAGGAGCATCCCGCATTCAATCCGGTCCTGGTGGGCGATCGATGTGTCGTCGAGCCGCTCGCCCGCTGGGCAGGCATGACGGTCCGCGAGACAGCCGACGGCTTGGCCACGCCCGTGACCGATGTCGTCGACCTGCTTCCGGTGCACTCGCTGCCCGCTGGGGCTTTCGCACCGGGCCGGGTGACAGCAGAGGCTGGGAAGGCGACGGTGGCGTATCTGGAACGGGCGGTGCGATGTCTGCAGGGCGGCGGAGCCTGCGGCATCGTCGCATGCCCGCACTCGGAAACCGCGGTCAACGCCGCCGGCATCTCCTTCGACGGATATCCGAGCTTGCTGGCCGAACTCGTCGGCGCGCGGCCCGATCAGGTGTTCTTGATGTTGATCGGTGCCGGTTTGCGCATCGTGCACGCAACGTTGCACGAATCGCTGCGGGATGCGCTTCGGCGCCTCACGCCCGAGCTGGTGCACGGGGCGGCACGTGCCGCGGTGGAGACGTTACAGGCGCAGGGCATCCCGTCCCCGCGCATCGGCGTCTTCGGCATCAATCCACACGCCGGCGAGGGCGGTTTGTTCGGTGACGAGGACCTGCGGGTGACAGCGCCAGCGGTGGAGCGGCTGCGCGCCGCAGGGATTGACGCCTCGGGACCGGTCGGGGCCGACCTCATGCTGGCAGACCCAGGCTTCGACGCGTTCGTCGCCATGTACCACGATCAGGGCCATATTCCCGTCAAACTCCTCGCTGGGCGCAGCGCAGCCGCGATGACAATCGGCGCCGGAGTGCGGTTCTCCAGTGTCGGCCACGGCGCGGGGTTCGACATTGCCGGCAAGGGCACAGCCGACCCGGATGCGGTAGTCGGGGCGCTGCGACTCGTCGGCGCCGCCGAAACCCACATGTCGGCACCCGGCACCTTTGGAGCTACCTCATGACCTACACAGTAACTGTCACCGGAACGGACATTAGCTTTCCGTGCGAGCCCGATGAGAGCGTGCTCGACGCGGCGGAACGTTCCGGATACGCGATCCCGTACTCGTGCCGCAAAGGCGTGTGCTCGAGTTGCGAAGGCGCACTCGATGCCGGCTGCCTCGATGTGCGCGGCTGGGGGATGTCGCAAGGCCCTCAGAGCGGAGTGCTGTTCTGCCAGGCCCGGCCGAGCACCGACACCTCGATCACGCCCAAGCGGATCACCAAGCAGGACAGGGTGATACGCAAGACCCTGACCGCAAAGGTCCATCGGATCACCCGTCCGTCGCCCGATGTCACGGTGGTGCAGCTGCGTCTCCCCACCGGGGTGCGTGCGAAGTTCGCTGCCGGGCAGTACCTGAAAGTCTTTCTCGACGACGGTGACAGCCGGAATTATTCGATGGCGAATCCGCCGCATGAGAACGACGGAGTGCAGCTTCACATTCGTCGGGTGCAGGGTGGACGCTTCTCCGATGAGGTGCTCGGCGGGCTCGAAAAGGGAACCAGACTGAGGATCGAGCTGCCCTACGGCGAGTTCTCACTGAACCCCGACTCGGACAGGCCGGTCATCTTCGTCGCCAGTGGCACCGGCTTCGCCCCGGTCAAATCGATCATCGAGGACCACCTCAAACGTGGTGGAGAACGGTCCGTGCACCTCTACTGGGGCGCACGAGGACAGGGCGACATCTACCTACCCGAGTTGCCCGAGAAGTGGGCCTCGGATCCGGGTCGTGTCTCATTCACTCCCGTCCTGTCACATCCCGCGGAGGACTGGACCGGACGCACCGGGCTCGTTCATCGAGCGGTGCTCGAGGACTACGCGAACCTCAGCGACCACGAGGTCTATGCATGCGGAAGCCCCGCAATGACCTCGGCGGCACGCGAGGATTTTGTCCACGAGGCCGGTTTGGCGCCAGACAATTTCTATTGCGACGCCTTCGTACCGTCGGGCGAGCCCGTTGTCACCGCGTGATCCGCTACCACGACCACATCATCCGGGAAACCGGGCATCAGATAATGTGAGGCAATCATGTCCTTAGCACCATCGCGCGTGAAAATGCCGGATTTCATCGATTCGCGGCCAGTGAGTCGATACCAGTACATCGTGATCGCTTTGTGTGGGGTGGTCATGTTCATCGACGGCTTCGACACTCAGAGCATCAGCTACATGGCGCCCCACATCGCCGAGGAGTGGGGCCTGTCGAAACAGGTGCTCGGGCCCATCTTCTCCGCCGCTCTCGCCGGTCTCATGGTCGGCTATCTGGCGCTCTCGCCGCTGTCCGAGCGGTTCGGCCACCGCCGGATGATCCTCACGAGCACGGTCATCTTCGCCCTCGGCACGTTGGCGGCGGCCTGGTCACAGAACGTCACCGAACTGATGGCGTTGCGCTTCATCACCGGAATGGGGCTCGGTGCCGCCGCGCCGAGTGCCATCGCACTGACGGGCGAATTCAGCCCCAAGCGTCTTCGGGCAACCTTCGTCCTGGTGATCTATTGCGGCTTCTCCCTCGGATTCGTCGCGGCAGGGCTGGTCTCCGGTTGGCTGATCCCGATCCTCGGCTGGCGGTCGGTACTCGTCGTCGGCGCAGTAGCACCGCTGCTCCTGCTCCCGGCGTTGCTGCGCTACCTGCCGGACTCACTCACCTCAATGATCAACAGAGGCGCGGAGCCCAACAGAATCCAGGCGATCTTCCGCAAAATGGATCCCGCCCTCGCCGTCGGCCCCGACATCACCTACGAGGCCGAGAAGCGGACCGACGGACAACGCACTGCACTGAGGAGCCTGTTCACCCGTGACCGGGTCTTGGGAACCCTGCTGCTGTGGCTGGTCTTCGTCATCAACCTCGGCGAGTTCTACGCGCTGCAGAGCTGGCTACCGTCGATCATGACGAGCCTGGACTACGACATGGGTACGGTGGTCACCGCCACCACCCTCACGACTGTCGGCGGCATCGCCGCTGCATTTGTCACCGGGCCCTGTATGGACCGACTCGGCGCGTACGTCACCCTCGGAACCGTTTATGTCGTCGGATTCGCATTCGTTGCGCTGACCGGTGTCGCCTTTACGGCGCCGTTGTGGGTCCTATTGACGGCCAATTTTTTTGCGGGGGTCTGCATCAGCGGTGGGCAGAAGAGCCTCATCGCGCTGTCCGCGGTGTTCTATCCGACATCGATGCGGTCCACCGGGGTTGGATGGGCGTTGGGTGTTGGCCGCCTCGGCGGCATCGTCGGGCCGATCGCTGTCGGAGCGGCACTCGGCATGGGCTGGTCTGCCAGTGCAGTCTTCTACGCAATGTCAGTCCCAATGCTCGTCGCCGGAGCTGCGGTCTTCCTCCTCGGCCGCTGGGTCCGAAGCGACAATCACCCCGATCGCAAGTCGGCAGAAAGTCATTCGCTCGCCCGCAAGTAGTGTGGATCGGCAACACCGGCCGGGTGATCTCAAGGCCTGCGATCTCCAGCTGGGTCGGCTACCACGACCGCGGTGCACAGGCAACGCGCTGCCACCCCGCCTGGGCGATGTCACCCCCTTCGTGATCTCGCGGCCGTCCAGTTCGAGACCGAGCTCGCCGAACCGTGGGACGGCGGTACCGTGGATACCGAGGTCATTCTGGGCCGAAAACCAAGGCCCGGCCTCGGCGTCGAACCTCGGATTTCGCGTTCCCCGCCACACCCCAAGGGCGAAGATCTGCAAACTGTTCGGCCGCCCGGCCTGGACGGCACCCGGCGCTGTTCCAGGCCCTCGACGGCCCGAGTTCTGGTGGGTCATCGGAAAAGTGCACGACGTCAACCTTTTAAGAACGTGGAGTCGGCGGACGAACTCCATGGAACCCGCAATTCGTCAAGTCAAATGAGCACCCAGTTCCGTTCCCGGGACGCCTCGCAGGCCTGAAAATGGGGTCGGGTCGCCTGCCGACGCCGACGTATTCTTGGGAGTGTAAGCCCGTAAATAAGCCTGGGGCCGGGGCCCGACCTTGGAAAGGTCATGCACTGTTGCTTCGAGCACGCCGGTCAGAATTTCGGATTCCCTCGACCGAGGCCCCAGGCGGCCCGCCCGTGGAGAGTGCCGACGCGACTGGAGGACAAACAAAGTGAAGCCGGAACCGGAAGAGATTCCCGACGACGATCACGAGTTGGTGATCGATCGGGTTGCTGCGATCGATGTGGCCAAGGCGGCGGGCACGGTGTGTGCCCGAGTGCCGCGGCCGGGCCGGGCAGGCCGGCGGGTCAGCCGGGTGTGGGACGTGACTGCCACCACCGCCGCGGTCACCGAACTGGCCGACAACCTGGTCGGCGACGAGATTCAGAGATAGAGCCCCGGGGAGTGGTGTAAATCCTTGAGCGCGTTGCTCTGCGAGTGCGGTGATCAAACTGTAAGGGCGGTCGCCCCGTCACTCGAACAATTCGGGTATGCGCGTCATTGTCTCGAAATACGGATCCGCACCGGTGAACGTGGCTATCTCGATAGCCGACAGGATCTCCTCCACGCTGGCACCTGCATCCAGCGCGGCCCGCGTATGGATCTGCACGCCTGGGACGTATAGGTGTGTGACCACGCAAGAATTGGCAATGTAGATCAATTCACGCAACTTCACTGGCAGCGAACCGAATTGGGCCCCGACGGTGGAGAAGTTCATGTAGGCCTCGAACATGTCCGGGTCGAGCGCCAAGACATCGTCCCATCTCTTGTGCCAGTACCCGCGCTTCTGTTCGAAATCCGCACGCAGGTTCCGCTGTCGGTCGCTCAGCCCGAATGGAGGACGAATCCCCCGTTCGGACAGAACTTCTGCAACGGCCGGCGCCCCGATCGACAGCGCATGGATACTCATGATGCTGACCAGCTGCAATACGTCACGGACTTCGGCTCGACTCGCGCCGAGGTCGAGAGCCGCCCGCACATATGCACGCAGTCGCGGCCAATTCGTGCTGGCAGCGTTGCCTACGACAGCGACCCCAATCAGCGCTTGTTCGATAGGGGTGAGCGCCCCACGTGATCGGGGGACGTCGACCATAGCGCCAAATCTGTCGAAGAACTCTGGGGAATCGTGGTACTCGGCGTCGAGCGTGTCGTTCCAATCATCGAGGTGACCGGATAGAGCCTGCACGGGGGCCAAATTCTCCTTGGAAATTGTCATCGGCAAGCCTGCTCAGAGCAGCTACGATCGTCCTCGGCCTTCTCGCGCAATCCCGTGCCGCGGTGTACCTCAGTGCCGTTTGGGGGCTGGCCTTCGGCGGGGCTGCCAGCCTGCTGCAGCCCGCTACGCCTTCCCGCCTTGCACACCCATGACGGATGCTGACCACAAGGCTCACTGGACGCCGGGTTGTACGCTTCGCGGGCCGCGATCATCGCGCCTCGTTCGACGGTTGTCACGTCTCCTCGATGCGTTGCCGCTGCCGGACCCCGTACGCCGCCTCCTTGACGGCGGCGTCGTCCTCGAGACCCGACCCGAGGGCCCCACCGATGGTTGCGATGGACGCCAGCAGCCAGGTGAGCGTGAGGTAGTCGGAGAAGTTCACCGCGCGCCCGAGAACGGGGGACAGCAGTTCCGGGGGAAGAGCGAGGCACGTGGTGAACAGGAGCAGCCAGAACAGGGCCACGTGGAGGATGACGACGCCGATGACCAGGGTGGCCACGGTCGCGGTGTTGTACAGCACCGATCGATCGCGTTCCGTCGGCGACTTCGGCCGCTCCCACAGTTCGTGATCGAGGATCAGCCAGAGAATCATCGCTACGATCGACAGGATCGTCGCCGCACTCATACGCCATGGACCCATCGTGTCGGCGAACAACCAGATCGTGTCGGTGGCCAGTGCGATCGCACCCGTGGCGAACGCGCCGACGAGGACCTTCGACAGTCCGGTGACCAGTCGCCACGGCCGGTTGGCCCGCACCATTCCCGACAGCAGCCGCAGCCGCCGCAGCCCCGAGGGCGCGAAGTACCGGATACCGTCCTTGATCTGCGCGGACCGGAACCGTCGCGCCGCGCCGGGGGGCATGAGTTCCGGTTCACCGAGGACGCAGGCGATCGCGAGTTCGGTGACGGTGCGGACGCGGCGCTCGATGTAGACGCCGCCCACCCCGGGGACGGAGATGAGCGCGAAGAGGTAGTCGGCGCTGACGTCGGCCACCACCGGCAGGGTGTCCTCGCGGCGTGGTAGATCGGTGAGGTACACGACGATGTCCTCCGCTTCGGAGGACGGATCGACTGTGTCGATGACATCTGCGAAGTCTGCTTGCTCGTCGGGGAGGTACGGTTTTCGGCGCACGCACGTCGTCCACCGACGCTCGGGGCGATCACGGCTCTGCAGGCGTTGCGGCAGGTACTCCGCGATACGTTCCGCGAGAGCCGCAGGCGTGCCCGGATCCGCGATGAACAGCACCGAGACCTGCTCACCGGCCGCACTGGATTGCACTCCCTGCAGGTGCTCGTTCACCGCCTTCGCGTACCCGCTCGGTCTGCCCCCAAACTCCAGCCAGTGCGTG
This sequence comes from Rhodococcus sp. IEGM 1351, assembly GCF_030056875.1. Lineage (NCBI taxonomy): Bacteria > Bacillati > Actinomycetota > Actinomycetes > Mycobacteriales > Nocardiaceae > Rhodococcus > Rhodococcus sp. IEGM 1351. Next base: position 75,839 of record NZ_JASHKU010000025.1, read on the forward strand.
CGAGTCCACTACAGCGCCGCCGCGGATCTCCGCCGCCTCTGTCCCGTAGACACCATGAGCGGCCGAGGATGCACCGTCGACACGACTACAATCGGCTAGCCAACGCAACGTGCCGGGCCGCAGCACCGATTCCGTCCACGCGCGTTTCGGTCGCTCTTGGAATCGTCGTTCAGCCGGCGGGGCGGTCTGTCACGGTAACCGAGATCTGCTGGGTCTCGCCGCCGCGGAGCACGGTCAGTTCGACTCGATCGCCTGGGTCGACGGCACGGATCGCCGCGATGAAGTCCTCCGCCGACTCGGTGTCGTGGCCGTTGACCGCGGTGATGACATCGCCCGGCCGGATACCCGCGGTCGCTGCCGGACCGAGCGGGACGACCTCGAGGACGACGACACCGCTGGTGCGGTCGACCGCCAGTTGTTCGGCGATCTGCGGGGTCAGTGTGCCGGGCTGAATGCCGACGTACGCATGCTGGGCGGTTCCCGAGGCCAGCAGCTGGTCCGCGATGTCGACGACATTCGCCGCGGGGATGGCGAAGCCCAGAGCCACCGCACCCGCCGACGGGGGAATGTAGGCCTGGCTCATCCCCACGACCCGCCCTTGTCCGTCGATCAGCGCACCCCCGGAGTTACCCGGCGAGATCGCGGCGTCGGTCTGAATCAGGTCGACCAGCGGCGCCCCGGTGGAGGCCGACCCAGGGATCTGACGGTGCAATCCTGAGATGATGCCCGAGGTGACCGTGGCCTCGAACCCCAGCGGACTACCCACGACTACGGCGAGCGCGCCAACCTCTGGCAGCGCTGTCTCGAACGTCGCCGCAGTCAGATCCGTGCGGTCCGCTTGAAGGACCGCGACGTCGGTCACGCGATCGACGGCCCGCACGTTCGCGGACACCTGTTGCCCGTCGGCGAAGGCCACACTCACCTGCCGGGCACCCTCGACCACGTGGGCGTTGGTGACGATGGTGCCGTCGGTCTTGTAGACGATGCCGCTGCCCACGCCGGACTCGGTGAGCACGGTGACGACCGAGGCCTCCACCTGCCGGACCAGTGCCGGCAGGTCTACGGCAGGCCCCGCTGAGGGCGTCGAGGTGGTGGGAGCCGAGGCGCCGCATCCTGCGAGGAGGAGGACCACGATCGCGACCAGCGGCACCCAGATCGAGGAACGTACGGTCGACGGCGCGCGCATCAGCGACCGGTCCCGTACGACATCGGTCTCCTGCATGCACCTACTGCGAGTGGGCCCACCCGATCAACATACTCCTGCTTGCTCCCGTGGTCGGCGACTCCCGACCCGCGTCACATACCCATGGAAAATCTACATCGACGATCACAGTGCGCGTGTCTCAACTGCTACGGCGACGAGTCGTATACTGTTGTACTACTTTCACTTTCAAACCAGCTCCCCGGTTTCCGCCCGATTCGGTTGCCGTACAGTGAAATCAGCGTTTAGTGGACTCCACCGGATGGGCTGATCCAACAGCTGGAAAGTAGATTTCGTCACTGGTTCGATTCTGCACCAGGGGATTAGGGTCCACCACCGAGGGCCGGCCTGATCCTCTACATGAGGATGAAGTAGCTGTTATTCCCAGCGCTCCCGCGACTGTACTGTCAGGGTGGAATCGACTTCCTGCTTTCGACCTGCGGGGCCCTAGGCACCCACCTCCTTCGGCTGCGAAGATTTCCTATCGGGAGTTCAACTCATGGAATTCCCGGAGTAGTGGCTGATGCCCGGAGTGCGCGTACCGGCCGCCTCGAGCGGGTTCCGGCGGACATCTATGCCCTGGGCGAGGTGTGGACGCCACTGTTTCCCGTTGTGTGGACGCCCGTAGGGCGAATCTTGATGACGCCCAGTGGCGGATGAGGAACTAACTCTCAGGCGGTTGAGCTTCCGTGAGCTCAAACGGTTGACCGATCGACCGAACGCCGAACTGGTACGCGCGGGCTCGGCGAATCCAAGTCATCGACGCCTAGGGGGCGTGATGTCAGAGTCCAGTGGCGGAACCTCCGCCGTAAGTCCACACCCACCTGCACGCCAGGTGATTGCGACATTCAACACCTATGCCGACGCCGAGAGCGCCGTCGACTACCTCTCCGACCAACATTTCGCGGTAGACAAACTCGCCATCGTCGGTCGCGATATCGAGCTGGTCGAACAGGTCCTCGGCCGATTGAATTACGCCTGGGCCGCTCTGCGCGGCGCCGCCGCGGGCGCGCTGACGGGTGCGCTGTTCGGCTGGATCTTCGGGTTACTCGATTGGGTCCAGCCGCTGCTCACGGGCCTCGCGCTCGCCTTCTACGGGTTGGTGTTCGGTGCCGTTGTCGGCGCTCTGCTCGGCCTGCTCATGTATGCGCTGCAGGGCGGCCGGCGCGACTTCACCTCAATCCAGTCATTACAACCACGTCACTACGAAGTCCTCGCCGATGTCGAGGTCGCGGACGAAGCCGTCCGCCTGCTCACCGGCCGGACCGATCGAAAGGAATGAGTCATGGCGACCGCTGTGGGGATAGACCTGGGCACCACCAACTCGGTCATCGCAAGCTGGCAAGGCGGCGAGCCGGTGGTGATCTCCAATGTCGAGGGAGCACGGACGACGCCGTCGGTGGTGGCGTTCACCGAGAGCGGCGAGCGCCTGGTGGGTCAGCTTGCCCGACGGCAGGCGATCTTGAATCCGAAGGGCACGATCTACTCGGCGAAACGCTTCATCGGACGTCATTACGACGAGATCTCCGAGGAGGCAAAAGCGGTCAGCTTCGACGTCGTGCCAGGTGACAACGGTGAGGCCCGATTCGACGTGCGGGGAAAGAAGTACGCGCCGGAGGAGATCAGCGCCCTCGTGCTGCGCAAGCTCGTCGACGACGCGAGCAAGTTCCTCGGTGAGAAGGTCAAGGAAGCGGTCATCACCGTTCCGGCCTACTTCAACGACGCGCAGCGCAACGCCACCAAGGACGCCGGCCGGATCGCAGGCCTCGAGGTTTTGCGGATCATCAACGAGCCGACCGCTGCGGCACTGGCGTACGGCATGGACAAGCAGACCCACGAAACCGTACTGGTCTTCGACCTCGGCGGCGGCACCTTCGATGTGAGCCTGCTCGACGTCGGCGAGGGAGTGGTCGAGGTTCGTTCCACGGCCGGCGACTCCCACCTCGGCGGCGACGACTTCGACCGACGCCTGGTGGACTACCTCGCCGACGAATTCCAGCGTGCGGAGAATATCGATCTGCGCAAGGATGCGCAGGCGTTGCAGCGCCTCTTCGAGGCCGCGGAGAAAGCCAAGGTCGAGTTGTCCTCGGTCACCCAGGCTCAGGTCAACTTGCCCTTCGTCACCGCAGACGCGAACGGTCCCAAGCACCTCACCACCACGATCATGCGATCGAAGTTCGAGGATCTGACGGCGGATCTGGTGGAACGCTGCCTCGACCCCGTGAAGCAGGCGATGAGTGACGCCAAGGTCACCGCCAACGACATCGACGAGGTGATCCTGGTCGGTGGTTCGACACGTATTCCGGCGGTGCAGGCGCTGGTTCGCCGGCTCACCGGCGGTAAGGACCCCCACATGGGCGTCAACCCGGACGAGGTCGTGGCGCTCGGTGCCGCAGTCCAGGCGGGCGTGCTCAAGGGCGAGGTCTCCGATGTGCTGTTACTCGATGTCACACCGCTGTCCCTCGGCGTCGAGACGCAGGGCGGGGTGATGACCAAGATCATCGAGCGCAACACGACGATCCCGGCCCGGCGCAGCGAAGTGTTCTCCACGGCGGAAGACAATCAGTCCGCCGTGGACGTCGTGGTGCTGCAGGGCGAACGCGAACGGGCCGCCGACAACCGGGTGCTCGGCCGGTTCAGGCTGGAAGACATCCGTCCCGCGCCACGCGGTGAGGCCCAAGTCGAAGTCACTTTCGATATCGACGCCAACGGCATCCTCAACGTCACCGCCCGCGACAAGGACACCGGCAAGGAGCAGAGCATCACGATCAGTGAGCAGGGCAACCTGGACCAGAGTGAGGTCGAACGCATGCTCGCCGAGGCCGAACAGAATCGGGGTGAGGACGAGGCGCTGCGCAAGGCGGTCGACGCACGCAACGCGCTCGATTCGGTTGCATATCAAGTGGAACGGCGACTCGCCGAACTCGGTGACAGTGCGCCACCGCACGACAAGGCGCGGGCCGAGATGCTGATCGCCGACGCCAGGAAGGCCGTGAAAGACGGTGCTTCACCCGCGGAGGTAGAGCCGCTCACCTCGGAGCTCCAGCAGTTGCTCTACGGGCTCGCGCCGGTCCAGGACGGCGGCGACGGACACCAGGCCGGCGACGCAGAGGCTGCGTCGTCGGATGACGACGACGTGATCGACGCCGAATTCGATCGAAGCTGAGGCACACGATGGAAAGGTCTGCAGATCATTCGACGACCGAGCCGGCTACCGACGGTACCGACGGGGATCAGACCGAGACGGCGCCCGATCGCACCGACACGGGGGCCGAGTTGGCTCAACTCGAGGACCGCTGGCGCAGGGCCCTCGCAGATCTGGACAACCTGCGCAAGCGGTATGCCAAGGATCTGGACCGTGAACGCGGCGCGGAGGTGGCGAAGGTTTCCGCGGCGTGGTTGCCGGTACTGGACAATTTGGAGCTTGCGCTGGCCCATGCGGGCAGCGATCCTCAGACCGTCGTCGAGGGTGTGAAGGCGATCCGGGATCAGGCGGTGCAGGTGCTGTCACGGTTCGGCTTCGAGCGCCACGACGAGGTCGGTGTGCCGTTCTCCCCGGAGCTCCACGAAGTGGTCAGTGTGGTGGCCCAACCCGACCTTCCCTCCGGGACCGTGATCGAGGTCTTGCGCCCGGGCTATGGAGAGAACGGGCGGCAGCTGCGACCCGCCGCGGTGGTCGTCAGCCGCCCCGAGGGGTGAGCACCGATGGCGCGTGACTACTACGAAGTGCTCGGGGTCCCGCGGGGCGCCGGCACCGACGAAATCCAGCAGGCCTACCGCAAGCTGGCCCGCAAGTACCACCCCGACGTGAACAAGGACCCCACTGCGGAGGACAAGTTCAAGGAGGCCAACGAGGCCTACCAGGTGTTGTCCGACCCGGACACCCGGAAACGCTACGACCGATTCGGTGACGACTTCCGGCGTGTGCCCGAGGACTACGACGAACGGGTCCGGGCAAGCGCCGGTGGGTACGGCGGCGGCGGGTTCGGCGGCGGGTACGGCGGTGGGGGCGGGGGCAGAAGGGTGCACTTCGGTCACGGTGTCGGTGGCGAGGGCGGCGTCGACTTCGAGGACCTCTTCGGGCAGATGTTCGGCGGCGGTGGCGGGTACGGGCCGATTCCCGGCGCCGATCAGGAAGCGGAACTGGAACTGCCCCTGGAAGAGGCGTATCGGGGCGGCAAACGCACTCTCAGACTGGACGGACGGCAGTACGACGTCGACATTCCGGCCGGTGTCCTGGACGGCCAGCGAATCCGGCTGGCCGGGCAAGGCGGCCGGGGCAACGGTGACGCGCCGCCCGGGGATCTGTACCTCGTGGTGCGGATCAAGCCGCATTCCCGGTTCCGCGTCCAGGGCCGGGACATCTACGTCGACCTGCCCGTATCGCCATGGGAGGCGGTCCTCGGGTCGACCGTCGTCATTCCCACCCCGGGTGGCGAGGCGAAAGTCAAAGTGGTGCCGGGCTCGTCGACGGGACGGAAGCTACGCCTGCGCGGAGAGGGAATGCCCAATCCGCGGGGCGCCAACGGCAACCTCTACGCCGAAATCAAGGTGATGGTGCCGCCGAAACCGACAGCACGCGAACGCGAGCTGTTCGAGCAGTTGGCCACCGAATCGAACTTCGATCCGAGGAAAGAGACATGAGCACCCCGACCCCGGTCACCCAGTACGTATTGGTTCGCCGTGCCGGATTGTCGCCAGATGCCTTCGCCGAACGTACCGGGCTGCACCCCGACCTGGCACGAAAGCTTGTGGCTCTCGGCCTGCTCGACGCCCACCGCGCCGCCGGCGGCGAGATGTCGTTCGAACCGTCCGAAGTGGCCCACGCCGCCCGCATCCAACGGCTGCGGACCGGTCTGGGCCTGAACTACTCGGCAATCGGGCTCGTGCTCGATCTGCTGGATCGAATCGAGAAACTCGAAGCAGCTTCCCGCAGAAGGAGGACACCCCCATGGACACCGGCAGCCTGACTGAAAAGTCACGAGAAGCCCTGCAGGAAGCCCAGAACGTCGCGACCAGAATGGGTCACACCGAGGTCGACGGAGAGCACCTGCTGCTCGCGTTGGTCGATCAGCAGGAAGGGTTGGTCCCCCGACTGCTCGAGCAGGCCGGCGCGAACGTCGATGCCCTGCGATCCGACCTGGAACGTGAACTGTCGCGCAGGCCGAAGGTCAGCGGCCCCGGCGCGACGCCCGGTCAGGTGATGATCACCCAGCGTTTGGCCAAGCTGCTCGACGCCGCGGAGCGGGAGGCGAAGCGACTCAAGGATTCCTACGTGTCGGTGGAGCATCTCGTGATGGCCCTCTCCGAGGAGGGGTCGGCCAGTGCGGCGGGGCGGGTCCTCGCCAGTCATGGGGTCACACGAGAGGCCTTCCTCACGGCGCTGACGAAAGTGCGCGGCAATCAACGCGTCACCTCGGCGACCCCGGAGGGGGCGTACGAGGCTCTGGAGAAGTACGGACGCGACCTCGTCTCCGAGGGGCGGGCAGGCAAACTCGATCCGGTCATCGGCCGAGATGCCGAGATCCGCAGGGTAACGCAGATCCTGAGCCGGAAGACGAAGAACAATCCGGTGCTGATCGGCGACCCCGGCGTCGGTAAGACCGCGATCGTCGAGGGCCTCGCCCAGCGGATCGTCCGCGGCGACGTGCCCGAGGGCCTGCGCGACAAGACGATCTTCTCGCTCGACATGGGTTCCCTGGTGGCCGGCGCGAAGTACCGCGGCGAGTTCGAGGAGCGACTGCAGGCGGTGCTGTCCGAGGTAAAGGCGGCCGAGGGGCACATCCTGTTGTTCGTCGACGAGTTACACACGGTGGTCGGTGCGGGATCAGTCGGCGGCGAGGGGTCTCTCGACGCCGGCAACATGCTCAAGCCGATGCTCGCCCGCGGCGAACTGCACATGATCGGTGCCACCACTCTCGACGAGTATCGCAAGCACATCGAATCCGATGCCGCACTGGAGCGTCGCTTCCAGACCGTTCTCGTCGACGAGCCCAGCGCCGAGGATGCGATCTCGATTCTGCGCGGACTTCGAGAACGCCTCGAGGTGTTTCACGGCGTGAAGATTCAGGACGGCGCACTGGTGGCCGCCGTGACCCTCTCGCACCGGTACATCACCGACCGCTTCCTTCCGGACAAAGCGATCGATCTGGTGGACGAGGCGTGTGCCCGGCTACGCACCGAAATCGATTCGATGCCCGCCGAACTCGACGAGCTCACCCGGAAGGTGACCCGGCTGGAGATCGAAGAGGCCGCGCTGTCCAAGGAAACGGACGCGGCCAGCAAGACGCGCCTCGAGGAGCTGCGTAAGGAGCTGGCCGATCTACGGGCCGAGGCCGACGCCCGGCACGCTCAGTGGGAGGCGGAGCGGCAGGCGATCCGGCGGGTGCAGGAACTGCGGGGAGAGCTGGAACGATTGCGCCACGAGGCCGAGGAGGCGGAGCGCAACTACGACCTCAATCGGGCCGCCGAGTTGCGATACGGCGAGATCACCGAGTTGGAACGCAGGCTCGAGGCGGCGGAGGAGCAACTGGCCAGCAGGCAGGGACAGAATCCGTTGCTGCGTGAAGTGGTCACCGAAGACGAGATCGCAGAGATCGTGGCCGCATGGACGGGTATCCCGGTCGCCCGGCTGCAGGAAGGCGAGCGGGAGAAGCTGTTGAAGCTCGACGAGATTCTGCACGAGAGGGTCGTCGGTCAGGACGAGGCCGTGCAACTGGTCGCAGACGCGGTGATCCGGGCGAGGTCCGGTATCCGTGATCCGCGCCGGCCGATCGGTTCGTTCATCTTCCTGGGCCCGACGGGCGTGGGAAAGACCGAGCTCGCAAAGACGCTGGCCAGTGCCCTCTTCGACAGCGAAGACAACATGGTGCGCCTGGACATGAGCGAGTACCAGGAGCGGCACACGGTGAGCAGGCTCATCGGTGCGCCCCCCGGGTACGTCGGGTACGACGAGGGCGGCCAGCTCACCGAGGCGGTACGCCGCAAGCCGTACTCCGTGGTGCTCTTCGACGAGATCGAGAAGGCCCACGCCGACGTCTTCAATACTCTGCTGCAGGTGCTCGATGACGGCCGGATCACCGATTCTCAAGGCAGGCAGGTCGATTTCCGGAACACGGTGATCATCATGACCTCCAACATCGGATCCCAGCATCTCCTCGACGGAGTCACAGCCGACGGCGAGATCAAGCCGGACGCCCGGGAGCGGGTGCTGGCGGAGCTGCGCGGGCACTTCCGTCCCGAGTTCCTCAACCGGGTCGACGACATCGTGTTGTTCACCCCGCTCACGCTGCCCCAGATCGAGCACATCGTCGAGCTGCAACTCACCGACCTTCGGAACAGGTTGTCGGAGCGCCAGATACACCTGGATATCACGCCGGAAGCACGCCGGCTCATCGCCGAACACGGTTTCGACCCGGTCTACGGTGCGCGGCCGCTGCGGCGATACATCGCCCACGAGGTGGAGACCAAGATCGGTCGTGCGCTGTTGCGAGGCGAAATCGAACCGGGTGGCACCATCGGTGTCACGGTGGACGGCGGCGAGCTCGCCGTCGCGTATGCGGAACCCGCCGTCGCGGCGGCCTGAGAAGAGGTGTCGTCATGGGATCCGACAAGGTGAAGTGTCCGAACTGCGGCAAGATCAACAAGGTGCCGGCGGCCGGGGAAGGAAAACCGCGCTGCGGGAACTGTCACGAGCCGCTGCCCTGGATCGCCTCGGCAGGGGACGGCGACTTCGCGGAGGTCGCCGAGAAGTCCTCGGTGCCTGTGCTCGTCGATCTCTGGGCGACGTGGTGCGGCCCGTGCCGCATGGTCAGCCCGGCGCTCGAGCAGCTCGCCACAGAACGCGCAGGTCAGATCAAGCTGGTCAAGGTCGACGTAGATGTTGCTCCCCAGACGGCCGAACGGTTCACCGTCCGCGCCGTGCCGACTCTGCTGGTGATGGACCGGGGTGAGGTCCTCGCTCGGCAGGCGGGCGCAGCTCCGGTACCCCAGCTGCGCACGTGGCTCGATCAGGCACTCTCGGAAAATGCAGGCAAGGAGGCGAAGTCATGACCTTTGTCCATGCGGACCCACACGTGACCGCGATCCGGGCCGTGGTGCCCCGGACCCCGCAGGGTTGCGAGGAATGTCTTCGCCTCGGCACCCCGTGGGTGCATCTGAGGCTGTGCCTGACGTGCGGACACGTCGGTTGCTGCGACTCTTCGCCGGGCAAGCACGCGAGCGCGCACGCTCACGCCATCGGCCATCCGATCGTCCAGTCGATGGAGCCCGGTGAAGATTGGCGCTGGTGTTATGTCGACCAGAACTTCGTCTGAAGACGCCACACCCGTCGGCGACATTCCGCCGGTCGACGACGAGACTCCGGATGCGGTCGGAGCATTCCCGCGGCTGACGGACGACCAGGTCGCAACGCTCGAGACCGGTGGCACACGTCGATCGGTTCACGCCGGCGAGGTTCTGATCCGTGAGGGCGCGCCCAGCCACGACTTCTTCGTCATCCTCTCCGGCAAGGTCGCGGTCATCGACGAGGGCGACGGGGACGGCGAACGCCGGATATTGCGCGTGCACGGTCCCGGCCGATTCCTGGGCGAGCTCGGACTGCTCGAAGGCCAGGTGGCGTTCTTCACCGCCGAGACCATCGAGGACGGCGAGGTCCTCGTCGTCCCCGCCGCGCGGGTGCGCGAACTGGTGGCCCACGATCTCGTGCTCAGCGATCTGATCCTGCGCGCCTACCTGGTCCGCCGGCACCTGCTGATCGGACTCGGATCCGGGTTCCGGATCATCGGCTCCTGCTATTCCCCGGACACGTTGCGGCTTCGGGAATTCGCCATGCGAAACCGACTACCCCACAGGTGGATCGATCTGGAGCAGGACCAGCGGGCGGAGCAGCTGCTGCGCAGCCTGGACATCGCCCCCGAGGACACTCCCGTCGTGATCTGGCACGGCCAGAAAGTGCTGCGCAATCCGACGAACGCCGAACTCGCCCGCGTCGTCGGGCTTCCGGTCCCGGACTCGGTCCCGGACGCAGCCCAGGACGTGTGCAACCTCGTCGTCGTGGGTGCCGGACCGGCCGGTCTGGCAGCGTCCGTGTACGGCGCCTCGGACGGGTTGAACACGGTGACGCTGGAGTCGATCGCCGCCGGCGGCCAAGCCAGTACCTCCTCCCGGATCGAGAACTACCTGGGCTTCCCGGCAGGGATCTCCGGCGCCGAATTGGCAGAGCGCGCGGTGATCCAGGCCGGCAAGTTCGGCGCCCGCATCCTGGTGTCGGCCGACGTGACCGGTTTGGGATCCGAGGCCGGGAACCATGTTCTCCGGCTGGCGGAGGGCGGCGCGGTCCGCGGCCGGGCCGTCGTGCTCGCCACCGGGGCGCGATACCGCAAGTTGGCAGTTCCGGGGATCGAGGCACTGGAGGGAACAAGCGTGTACTACGCCGCGACCCATCAGGAAGCGCGGATGTGCGGCACCGACCCGGTGGCCATCGTCGGCGGCGGAAACTCCGCCGGCCAGGCCACCGTCTTCCTCGCCGACCATGTCTCCCACGTCCACCTGTTCATCCGCGGCGACGACCTCGGAAAGAGCATGTCCCGATACCTGGTCGACCAGATCGAGCACCACCCGCGCGTCACCGTGCACCGGAACACCGAGATTCGTATGGTCCACGGTGAGAAATACCTCGAGGAAATCGTGGTCGAGGACAACCGCACCGGCGACCAGGACACGATCCGGGTGCACGCCCTGTTCGTCTTCATCGGGGCGACGCCGCACACCGGGTGGCTGGCCGACGCGATCGCACTCGACGACCACGGCTTCGTCCTCACGGGCGTGGACGCGGCTCGCGCTCGAGGAGACGGCGACCGGCGGATCGGCGCCGGGTTGTCGAGGACGCTCGAAACCAGCCGGCCCGGCCTGTTCGCGGCGGGCGACGTCCGCCGCGGCTCGGTGAAACGGGTCGCATCCGCTGTCGGTGAAGGAGCGATGGCGGTTCGCCAAATCCATGAATACTTCGAGAGGAGCTGACGACATGCCAGTGATGGGCACCGTGAAATTTCAGCGGTTCTTCCGGGCAGCGGCTGGACTGCAGGTCGACCGGAACGACCTCAAGCGCTATACGGATTTCATCGACGACAAGATCTACGACATGATCCTCATCGGCAAGGCCTCGGCCAAGGCCAACCTGCGGGACGTGATCGAACCGTGGGACCTGCCGATCACCAAGGGGCTGCAGGAGAGCATCCACCGGTTCGAAAAACTGGACGAGGAGATCGAACTTCAACCTCTGCTCGACCAACTGACGGCCCGCCCGCCGTTGGACGTGGCCCTCTCCGAGGAGACCGAGCAGCGACTGCCGCTGATCGCCGGAGGCTTGAGCGTGGCGCTGGCGCATACCTTTGTCACGGTCGAGCCGGACCGCAAGAACCCCGGCACCGCCGAATGGAACGTTGCCTTCGACATCTTCCATCTACTGCTCTGACCCCGGACCGGCGGTCCGGGGTCAGAGCAGTAGATCGCCGGGACGCGATAAGGAACTCGTCCGAAGTCACGTATTACCGGTCGTCGACCACCACACCGTGTGATCGTACGGTGCAGATTTTCATAGATGATTGAGCATCAGCGGCCACCGCGCTGTCTGTCCTTCCTCGTTCTGGACGCTTCCGGTCATGGTTGAGAGGTCCGTTCGGGGGCGTGGTGGTCACAACACCGTGAACCGTGCCGGATTCTTGCCGTGCCGGAACGGCCCGAAGGGATATCGGACCTCGTCCCACGTGGAGGCGGCGGTGGCGGGCGCCGCAGGGCGGCGACCAGACCGGCGTGCTGATCGCTGATGATCAGTCGGACACCGGACAAGTCGCGTTTCTTCAGCGAAGCGAGGAAGCCTCGGACCCGTTGCGTTCGGTCGTGCGGGCCTCGGTGCGTTCACAGCGGCCGGCGCTGATCTGTTCGGTGGCTTCGGTTTCGATCAGTTCCTGCATCACCATCCGGACCGATTCACGGATCAGATTCACTCCGTCTCCGGTGCGGAATGCGTCGAGTAGCTCGGACAGGTCAGACTCTACGTCGGAGCCGCGCCGCTCAGCCCCAAACCCCACCACTCCACGGGACGCCTACCCGGCTCTGCAGGATGTTCTCCCCCGGCGAGATCGACTCCCGTGGCACCGTCTGATACTCACCCTGCGACAGTCGCAACCCGAGGCGGCCACGTTTGGACGCCTTCATCGCATCCCCGGTCGGCGCCTTCGCGATGCCCCGGCACTCACCGTTGACACACACCGCGGATGCCTTCTGCCCGAAGTTCATCGTGTCGCGGTTGCAGTGCTGCAACAGGCCGCCGCCCATACCGGGGATCGCGTTCTCCGCTGAGAAACCGCGCGCTCGAGCTCGGCATACACAAGTTCTAACGGCCGTTGCGCCGCTTTGGGGCCATTGTCGACGAGCGGACGCCGGACGGTCGTCATGCCCGCGGCTCGCGCGCGTCGAGGGCGAGCAGGTCGGATGCCGCGACAACCGCCATCATCGGAACTCATTGGCAGGATGTGAGGGCCGCCGGACCCTGCGCCTGACGATTTCCGCGCGATCCGATGTTGGTCGACCTGTCCGCCGTTCGCGCACGTCATCAGGACAGTGTGAATGCCTTGTACCCGGCCGCGACGTTTTCCTCCCAGTGGTCGAAGTAGGAAGGAAGGCCGCCAGAGTAGTTGAGCATCTGGCTCGGTTTACCGGGAATGTTTGCCCCGTGATACCAAGACTTGGCCCGCGGAAAGAGCGACATGTGGAAGACTTCCTCCACGTGCGCCGTCCATGATTGCTCTGCGTCCTCGCTGGTCTCGAACCGCTGGTATCCGCCGTCGCGAACGTGGGTCAGGAAGTCGACAACGATCTCTCCCTGTACCTCCGCGCATGTGGGCCCGTTGCAGAATCCGGCTGGGCTCTGCGGGCCGTACACGAACATCAGGTTGGGGAATCCCGCAGTGGTGAGTCCCATGAAGGTATCGAGCCGCTCGGACCACTTGTGGCTCAACAGTTGATCATTGGTGCCTCGGATATCGATCGACGTGATGCCACCTCGGTTCGCGTCGAAACCTGTGGCAAAGACCAGGATGTCGAACTCGCGCAGACCGGACTTGGTCTGGACACCCGCCGGGGTGATCCGCTCGATCGGATCCTCGTTGACGTCGACGATGTCGACGTTCTCCTGGTTCACCACATCATAGAAGTTCTGCTCCAGCGAGGGTCGCTTCGTCCCGAACGGATGGGGCGGATCCATCGGGGCAAGCTTCTCAGCCTTGACCGGATCGGTGACGCGCTGATGGACCTTGTTGCGCCAGAAGTCGTACATGGTGCGGTTCGCGCGTTCATCGAGCAAGATGTCTTGATAGTTGGCGAGCCACAGCTCGAAACCGCCTGTGGCCCACATTCGTTCGTAAGTGTCAGCCCGCTCCTCGTCCGAGACTTCGAACACGCTCTTCGGGATGAAGTCCATGTCGAATCCGGCAAACGACCTCCGGCGCTGGGCGAATCGCTCGGGAAGGTTTTCCTTCAGCTTCTCCTTGAGCTGGCCTGTCAACTGTTGCTGCCGCATCGGCAGCGCAAGGTTCGGCGTCCGCTGGAAGATTGTGATCTGTTCGGCGTCCGCGGCGGCCTCCTGGGTGACCTGAACGCCACTCGACCCGGTGCCGATGATCCCCACACGTTTGCCGGCCATGTCCAGACCTTCTTGGGGCCACAACGCGGTATGGTGAGAATCACCTGCAAAGCTGTTGAGCCCGTTGATGCTGGGAATGTACGGCTTGGCACCGAATCCAGTGCAGATCACCACAGACCTGGCACGCAGCATCCGGCCCGTGGAGGTACGCACTGTCCATTGGTTCCGCTCGCCGTCGAAGTCCGCAGACGTCACCCGCGTACTGAAGATGATGTCTCGAGACAGATCGAGCTTGCGGTCGACGTATGCAAAATAGTCGCGCACACCGGACCACGACGGGTAGAGCTCATCGTAACTCCAGTCCTTCCACAGGTCCTCGCGTGAGTACTGATAGATCTGTCCGGTGCTGTCGGTTCGAGCACCCGGGTAGCAATTCCAGTACCAGATGCCCCCCAGCGAGTCACCGGCTTCGACAACCTTCACCGAAAATCCGCGTGAACGAAGTTGATCGAGTTGATACAGACCCGCGAAGCCGCCTCCGACGACGAGGACGTCCAAGACGCCGCTCGTCTCGTCGAGTTCCCTTGGATCGATCGATATCGTGGCCATGTTGCCTCCTTGAGTGAAATGCCCGGGACCCGCGCCGAGGAGCAGATCGATATGTGCCAGTCCGGCCCGTTCGTATGACCGACATCACATACGCTAGGGCCGTTCGAGAACCTGGGACTGTCCGATATCGATCCACCAGACACCCGAAGGGCGCCAGGCACACGTGCACGCACGCCTCGCGTGGCGAACGGCCAATTCATCGGACGGCATCCACCATGCAACTACAGCAACATCTTTTGACCGGAACAGTGCCTGGAGCGAATCCGGACACTTCTGCCCAACTCTGCACGTAGAGCATGGAACTCAGCTCCTGTGCCGGCATCCACGCCGACCTCGTGGCACCGTACTTGCCCACCTCACCAGTGAGGGGCAGAACAGCCCTGGCCGAGGTTATGCAGTGGCGAGATGCTCGCTGCGATCGACATGACCGAGACATCGGGTGGATCAAATCTGGTCACTGAAGACGACCGGGCGGATTCGAGTGGCCGTCGCAACGCTTGCGCAATCATTGTGGCAGTCGAGCGGCGAAAGCCGTTGCCGGTGTGGCCCAGTGCAAGCTCTTGCGCGGCCGATTGTTGAGAAGGTCCTAGACCCGTCGCAGATCGTCGATGGCGTAGGTGCGCAAGTCGGTGCTCTTGGGAAAGTACTGGCGAACCAAGCCGTTCGTGTTCTCGTTGGTACCGCGTTGCGACAGACTTCCGGGTCGGCGACATAGATGCCTTCGTCAATGAGGTGGGCAAGAAGATCAGTGGCGAGCCGTCTCGCTGCCCTGATCCCAGGTCAAGGTGCGCCGCGCGATCGGCGGCAGGTCGCCGACCGCGGTGGCCAAGGCCGCGGCGAAGTCCTCACCCCTGCGGCGATCGGGCACATGCACCAGGCGGACGAAAGGAGAGAGACACACCGGGTTCGCGCGGCCATCGGCACTGCGGAACTACCCCGGTCACAGCTGATCGGCCACCCGTGGGCTCGTCGACACTGCTGGGATTTCGTTGGCCGGTAGGCAGTGACGATGAATGGTTCTACCCGTATTCCGCGAGCGACATCACAGCCTTTGTCTCAGCGGCGCTACCGCTCTATCCAGTCGGTGTAGAAGTCAGGAAGGTCGGTGGATACGCGTCCCTTGAACTGGGGCTTCCTCTTCTCTCGGAATGCTTGGACACCTTCTCTTCCATCTCCGATACTGGTGTAGAACATGGCGAGTGAGTCGATGCGGTGAGCCTCGGCGGGGTGATCGAGAAGCGCGTTGCGGTACATCATCTGCCGGGTCAGGGCGGTCGCGACACGCGACCGACCGCGAGTGAAGCGATGTGCCAGTGCAAGCGCGGCATCGAGAAGTTCGTCCGGCGAGTGGACCGAGCGAACCAGGCCGATGTCGGCCGCGTCGGCCGCGTCGAGGATGTCGGCGGAGTACACGAGGTCGAGCGCGGTGTCGAGTCCGACGATCCTCGTCAGGAACCAGGTCGAGGCTGCTTCGGGTGTGATCCCGAGGCGGCCGAAGACAAACCCGAATCGTGCTGCTGTGGAGGCGAGTCGGGCGTCCGTGGACAACGTCAGGGTGGCTCCGATGCCCACGGCTGGGCCGTTGACGGCGGCGATCACGGGTTTGAGGCAGTCGAACACCGCAAGGGTGACCCGACCGCCGGTGTCGCGGACGCCGCGGGCAATGACCGGGTCCTGCAAGTCCCCCATATCGTGGAGGGTCGGCTCCAATGTCTCGTCGAGACCGAACACGTTGCCGTCGGTCGTGAGATCCATACCGGCGCAAAAGGCACGGCCCGAGCCGGTCACCACCACGGCGTTGACGTCGTCGTCCTCATTGACGGCCCGGAAGAGGTGCTCGAGCTCATCAGCCATGATGATGGTGAAGGCGTTGAGCGACTCCGGTCGATTCAGCGTCACGATGAGCACGCCGTCGCGCAGCTCGAGGGCGATCGTCTCGTACTCGGCATCCACGGTGCGGATCATCGGATGGCACCCGTAAGTTGGGGAAGTCTGTTCACGATCAGATCATGGGCTTGGTTGACCGTGCTGGTCACGATCTCCTCGCAGGTGAGGATCTCGTCGATCAGTCCCTGTGATTGCCCGGCCCACCACAAGCCGGCATCCACGTCACCGCCGGCCAGAACCTTCTGGCGACCGCGCACCCCGGAGGCCAGATCGGCGACGTCGTCGAATGTTGCGTTCGGAAGCGCGGAGATCTCGGAAATTCTCTCCGAGATGGAGTTGCGGGCG
Source organism: Rhodococcus sp. IEGM 1351 (assembly GCF_030056875.1). Classification (NCBI taxonomy): domain Bacteria; kingdom Bacillati; phylum Actinomycetota; class Actinomycetes; order Mycobacteriales; family Nocardiaceae; genus Rhodococcus; species Rhodococcus sp. IEGM 1351. The sequence continues at coordinate 92,524 of NZ_JASHKU010000025.1, forward strand.
ACGCGGGCGGTGTTGTTGAACTCTCGGAACACCAGTTGCGTGGATCGTTCGTCGTTGACGGTGATCTGGCGTTTGACGTTCTCATGGACTGTCGCCTCTGTGCTGGCGACGAATCTGGTTCCCATGTTGATTGCGCTGGCCCCCAATGCCAGAGCCGCCGCCAGGCCGGCACCGTCGGCGAATCCGCCGCTGGCGATGACGGGGATCGACAGTTTGCGGGTGGCGGCAGGGATCAGGACGAGACCGGGAACGTCGTCGTTTCCGGGATGGCCTGCACATTCGAACCCGTCGACGCTGACCGCGTCGACTCCAAGCTTCTCCGCCTTCAGCGCGTGGCGCACGGAGACGGCCTTGTGGATTACCTTGATGCCGGCGGCGGCGAAGGCGTGCAGATGGGGAGCGGGGTTGCTACCCGCCGTTTCGACGATGCCCACGCCGGAGTCGATGATGGCAGCGCGGTAGTCCTCGTAGGGAACAGGTTTGAGGGTTGGCAGGATCGTCAGGTTGACACCGAAGGGTCGGTCGGTCATGGACCGACATCTTGCGATCTCCTCGGCCAGGGCTTCGGGTGTCGGCTGGGAGAGAGCGGAGAGGAATCCGAGAGCACCCGCGTTTGCGACGGCGGCGATGAGGTCGGCAGTGCCGACCGCAGTCATGCCGCCACAGACGACGGGATGCTCCACGTCGAAGATCCGTGTGAAGGAGGTAGTGAACACCCCGGGGCTCCTTGGTCAGTTGAAATGTGAGATCAACGCCGGACCCGCTGTGGGAGACGGTTCCGCCGCGGGATCCGGAGGGTCAGGGGCGGCCGGCGTGTGGTACGTCCACTTCGGTGGCGAGCATGCGGCCCAGGCGGGTTGCGGTGCGTTCGGTCTCGTCGAAATTCGGTGCGACGCACAAGAACAGGGTGCGCCCGTCGTCGCCGCCGAGCGCGACGGCGAACACCCCGTCGGGTGCGGTGCTGACCTCGTCGAGGATTTCGCCGCCCTTGGCGATCCGCACCGCTCGGTTGTTCCCGGCATCGGCAATCCACACGGCGCCTTCGGCGTCCAGGGTCAGACCGTCGGGCACGATCGTGGCGGCCTCGAGTCGTGTGCCGACGTCGGGCTCGGCACCGAGATCTCCGTAGCCGGCCCATTCGATTCGCTCGCCGAGCGTGCCGTCCGGGTGGATGTCGAATGCCGAGATCCGATTGCCGAACAATTCGTTGACCAGCAGGGTTGAACCATCGGGAGTGATGACCATGCCGTTGGGGAATGACAGTCCGTCGGCGACGATCGAGGCGCTTCCGTCGGTGTCGACGAGGACGACAGTTGTGTGCTCGTGTGGCGCCCCACCCATGAGGTCGAATCCGAAGTTGCCCACGTAGGCCCTTCCCTGGGCGTCCACGACCATGTCGTTGGCGTGGCCACCGCATAGGTCGCGGATGTCGGCATGCTCGACGAGTGTGCCGTCCGACTCTTGACGCAGCACCTTGCGGTCCTTCATCGACACGATCAGCAGCCGCCCGTCCGGCAGCCAACCGAGCCCAGAGGGTTGGTGCGGGACCGTCGCGACAAGTTCGATGCTGCCGTCGGCGTTCACGGCATTCACGGTGTGGGTGTAGAAGTCCGCAAACCAGAGACGTCCGTCATGCCAGCGGGGGCCCTCGAGGTACGAGTAGCCGTCGACAATGGTTCGCAGCGTGTATTCGGTCATGGTTGTGCCCCTTTTGATTTGGAGTCGTTTCGGGCTCGGCATTTCAAACCCGCGGTTTCCACCACTGTTGTCGGCTGAGTGATCAAACGAATGTCCGAAAATGCAACACCACGTTGGGGCAAGGGATGACTCGTTATAGGACACCTTGTGCCTGACGGGGGGTACAGGATCGGCCTATTACGTGGTCGCAGAGTTGGCATCCATCGAGGACCCGACTTGGAGCGATCTGATGAAAGGCGGTAGGACCGGTGGATGGGCTCATGATGAGTAGTCAATTGTCGGTGGCGAGGCTGCTGTGGCGCGCCGAGAACGTGAATGGCGCTCGGATCAACACGGCCTGGACTTCGGACGGGGTTCGCAGTTTCACGTACCGGGACCTGGTCTCCGACGTGAGGGATCTGGCCGGTGCGCTCGCATCGATCGGCGTGAAACGCGGGTCCCGAATCGCAACCATGGCGTGGAATACCCGTCAGCACCTGGCGGCATACTTCGCGGTCCCAGCGCTCGGGGCCGTCCTGCACACCGTAAATCACCGCATGCCGGTCGAACACATGGCCTATACGATCAACCATGTTTCAGATGAGGTTCTGATCGTCGACGAGGATCTCCTCCCGTCGGTAGAGGCGATGCGTGGTCGGATTCCCACGGTTCGTCACCTCGTCGTTGTGGGCGAACCCGGTGCGATCGATGGCTTCGACCAGGTCATTCCCTATGATCAGTTCGTTTCACGTGCATCCACCCACGGGTCCTTCCAGGAGGTCGACGAAAACACTGCGGCGTCGATCTGCTTCACCTCGGGCACGACCGGGTTGCCCAAGGGCGTCGTCTACAGCCACCGGAGCATCGTGCTCCACGCCATGGCGATCAGCACCAAGGGTGGAGTCGAGATCGACGCGGAGCGGGCCTACCTGCTCGCCACCCAGATGTCGCACGTCAACGGCTGGGGTGTCCCCTACGCGGCGGCGCTCCAGGGCGCACGTCTGGTGCTGCCCGGACCGCACCCCACACCCGAGCGGTTCCTGGACTTGATCCATGGCGAACGGCCCGACACCTTCGTCGGCTCGCCGACGGTCGCCGCCCTCATACGCGACGAGCACCTACGCCGTAACTGTGGCTACGACCTCTCGGAGCTGAAGACGATGTGGCTCGGAGGGCAGGTGCCGCCGGTCGCGCTGGCGCGGTGGTGGGCTGAGCAAGGCGCCCGCGTCGTAAATGGATGGGGAATGACCGAGACATCTCCGATGGGCACGTTCTCCCCCGGCGTCTCGATGCAGGGCAGGCCACTGCCGTTGTTCGAGCTCCGCGTCGTGGACGAATCCGGCTCACCGCAAGACTGGGATGGTCAGACCGTCGGCGAACTGGAAGTACGTTCGCCGTGGGTCGCCCGGGAATACCTGGACGATCCACGAACGCCGGACAGCTTTCGAGACGGCTGGCTCCGCACCGGCGATGTGGCGACCGTTCACCCAGATGCCGGCCTGCAGATCAAAGACCGCGAGAAGGACCTCGTCAAGAGCGGTGGGGAGTGGATCTCCTCGGTAGACCTCGAGAATGCGCTCATGCTTCATCCTGCTGTCTCGGAGGCCGCCGTCATCGCCATACCGGACGACACATGGCAGGAACGCCCCCTCGCGTGGCTCCGGCTGGACGCCGACGTGACCGACGAGGAGCTCCGGACGTTCCTGGCGACAACCCTCCCCCGATTCTGGCTGCCCGATCGTTTCGTGAGAGTCGATGAGATCCCCAAGACTGCAATGGGCAAGATCGACAAAGCCGACATCAGACGACAGCATCGGGAAAACACAGGTCAGCCCACATTCACAGACCAGGCGAGCACAGTCTCCGATGGTCGCGACCACAACGTTGCAGTCATCCCCACCAGGTCCGGTACAACGAGCGGACTGTAGCAAAACGGGACACACCCAAAGATGTGAGCCAGGTTACATTGAAAGGAGGGTCAGCTCGGAAAATCCCCTGACCAGTTATGTAAGGTGGCTATGAGTATCGACAAGGCGGGCCGCGAGCCATTGAACGAACGTGAACGATTCTGGATATCAGCGCCATCACGAGAGAGCCAGGAGTTGAGCACCCTCCGACCCGAGATCGAGGCGTCATGGCGGCGGTGTGAAGTTATCGGCGTCTCGTCCGGCGATGGCGACCTTCCCTACACGCCGGACGTGGATCGTGACAGCCGGTTGAGGAGAGCCGCCGATCCCGTGATCGACAACCTCGTCCTACACCTGCAGGACGCGCCCGCGACCATCCTGCTGGCCGATTCCGCCGCTCAGATCGTCGACCGCAGGGCGGGCGACGCAGGGTTGCGAGCGCGTTTGGACCGCGCCTACGTGGCACCCGGTTTCCGCTATGCCGAGGAGGACACCGGCACCAACGGGATCGGCACCGCGTTGGAGGAGCGACGACCGTTCCAAGTCAGCGGTGGTGAGCACTTCCGTGAGGCGCTGCAGAGCCTGGCGTGCGTCGGTGTTCCTATCATCCATCCGATCACCCGCACCGTGGAGGGGATCCTCGACATCACCTCCAACCTGTCGGACTCCAACGCGCTGATGGGTGCCCTGGCGCAATCAGCCGTTCGCGAAATTCAGTCGCGCCTCTACGCCGAGTCCTCCGATCGCGAGCAACTGCTTCTCCAGTCCTTCCTGCAGGCCTCTCGACGCGGCTCCTCTGCAGTGGTGTCCTTGAATCAAGATGTCATCATGACCACTCCGATGGCCGCGCAGATCATCGACACGTCCGACCAGGCGCTCTTGTGGGATTGGGCATGCCGAATGCTGGCCGGCCGCGACGAGTTCATCGGGGAAGTCAGACTCGCCGACAACGTCACGGTTTCCGCAACTGCACGTAGAGTCGGAGACTCCCGAACGCCGGCGGGCATCGTCATCGAGATGCGGCCACATCCCCGCGATACGAAGAAGTCGCCCGCCCGTCAATTGGCGTCGGCCTCCTCCGTCGAAAGACGCACGGAGACTGTCAAGATTCCCGGCCGCAGTTTGTCGACGAAGCGACTGCAGACCGAACTCGAGCGACTCGCCGCGATCGACGCACCTGTGCTCGTCACCGGAGAACCCGGCGCCGGCAAGTTCTTTGCCGCGAGCGCCCTCCACCGGATGCAGGATGCCGACGGCCATTTCACCGTGTTCGACGCTGGTACCGCCTCCGTCGACCCCGTCGCGTGGATTGCCGGACTGGTCAATTGGAACAAGGTCGACGGAGCCCTCATCATCCGGCATCTCGATCTCCTGCCGGAACAACTGGTCTCCAACGTCTGCGCGATCCTCAGCGAGGCCGTCGACAATCGCGCTCACATCATTGCCACCGCCGGCGAAGGGATCCGTCAAGGCCCCGCCGGTCGACTGTGCGATCACTTCATGCGCCGCATAGAGATCGATCCACTGCGACATCGGTCCGAAGATATCGCCGACATCAGTGTCGCCTTACTACGTAAGCACTCCCCGGACCGCACCGGCCTGCGACTGCAACCCACTGCTCTGCAACTGCTGGTCGCGCGGGACTGGCCGGGAAATGTCAGAGAGCTCGAATCGGTTCTGGCGTCCTCGCTCCTGCGGTCGATGGGCTCCGACATCGGAGTGCAGCATCTGCCCGACGGATACCGCGACGGTGATCTGCGCCGCCGAAACGCCTCGACCTCACTCGAATTGGCGGAGCGTGACGCGTTGCTCAGGGCACTCGTCGAGACCGACGGCAACAAACTACTGGCTGCGCAACGCCTGGGGGTAGCTCGCTCCACCCTCTACCGCAAAATGCGCGCCCTGGGAATCGACGGAAGCCGGTTCCTTCCGCAGTAGTGCCAGTCGATGACGGGACCGTGCCGATCGAGACAGAGCGTCAATCACCGGCTCGCGCCCAGGCCTCGAGCATGCGCCTCGCAATCGAGACTGCGCCGGGCAACAACACGTGCGCATCCGCCGAGCTCGTCCAATCCCCTGCAGCCAGAGCCTCCCGTACCTCCGCGCGGGTGCACCAGAGAGCTTCGCCGATCTCGCCATCCATGAAGACGAGCTCGTCTCGGGGATCGGCCGTGGCATGGAATCCGAGCATGAGGGAGCGCGGGAAGGGCCAGGGCTGACTTCCGACGTAGACCACGTCGGAGACGACGAGACCGACCTCCTCCGCAACTTCCCGTGCCACACAGCTTTCCAGAGACTCGCCCGCCTCGACGAAGCCCGCCAGCGTCGAGAAGTTCCGTGCCGGCCAGTTCGCCTGACGCGCCAGCAGTACTCGGTCTGCCCCGTCGTGCACCAGACAAATGATCGCGGGATCGGTACGCGGATATTCCTCCCGGCCGCACGCCGTGCACACGCGCATCCAACCACCCGAGGTGATCGTTGTCGGCGCCCCATCCCTCGCGCAGAAATGGGCGTCGTCCTGCCACGTCAGCAATGCCAACGCTGTGACATACCGGTCGGCGTCAGCAGCATCGAGGAGTGCTCCGTGTGAGCGCAGGTCACCGAGTTCGACCTTGGTTCCCGCAGAGGAATTGTCAGCGAGGAACTCGTCCCGCACCGCCCACTCGTGAACCGTGCCACAGACGCCGAGCAGCACGGCGCGCGCGGGAGGCTCGGAGTAGAGGTCGGCGGCCGGTTCCAGCATCAGTTGTCTGTCGACAAGCCGGACCTGACCGCGACCGTTCACGCGAAGTATTCGGGCATCCGGCCACGCCTCCACCCACGCAGCCGCGTCGTCACGTACCGAGACGGGACGGCTCAGGGGACCACGTGACGGGGCCTGCCCGGTGTGTTCGACACTCACCACTGGATCACAACTTTCGGAAAGGAGCGACACTGTCGACCGGACCGTCGTTCGACGAACGACGGTCCGGTCGCGCCTATCGCGAGGCGAATTCGATCTGAACGGACGAATACGATTCGGCCATCACCGAGATGAATTCCTGGACGAGGCGCACATGATCGGGATGTGCCAGGTATGTGCGAAAGTCGGGAACGTCTTCGAAGGTCGCGGAGATTGCGTAGTCGCCGCTGCCGGGCTTGAGGGCCAGATCCCTTCCGTAACGGTATTCCACGACCTCCGGAATCTTCTCCGAGACTGCGCTCAGAGCTTCGTGAAAGGACTCAATGTGCTCGTCACTGATGTCCTGCTTCCATTTGAATGTCACAACGTGATTCAACATGGTGAGAATCCTCCCTGGATTCGCGATTCGAACGTGGCATGGTCGGAACCCGGATTGCGTTCCCGGTCAGATCAGTACAGAGATTGCTCCGACAACGCCACCGTCTCCGGAGCGTTCTCCACCATGGGGTAGTGCCCGGCTTTGCCCCGAACGGTCTTCAGGTTCCCGTTCTTCAAGGCCGCCAACGTGTCCCCGAGGTACTCGGCGGTGACGAACGGGTCGCTCTCACCCACGATCAGGGTGGTAGGCCCTTCGTAGGTGCCCATCCGGTCGAGGAAGTCGGGACTGGTCCAGTTCTTCAGGTAGGACTCCCAGGTTGCCTGGTCCATCGTCGAGCGGTTGCGGTCGACGAGGTTCTTCAGATCTGTCTCGTCGATGTGTGGTGCCAGTGCGCCACGGATGGCTGCACCCGGGTCTGCCCAGGCCCCGGCGAAGGAACCGTAGGTCGCTTCGTCGAGAGGGGTACCTGCCGGGGAGACGGGCGTCAGTGCGACGACCGAGGTCACGCGTTCAGGTGCGAGGGTCGCCACCCGAAGCGCTGTGGTGCCCCCCATCGAATGTCCGAGAACGGAAAAGGTCGACCATCCGAGCTGATCGGCGGCGTCGAGGGCGACCGCGGCCATCCCGTCGATTCCGTCGGCCGGTGCTTCGGGCCGGTTGACCCCGTACCCCGGAAAGTCGAGGTACGCGTAGGTGAAGCGGGACTGATCCGTCCGGGCTCGGGCGGTGAGCCATACGCTGCTGTCCAGCGCCCAGCCGTGCAACACCAGGACCCGATGGTCACCGCTTCCTTCGATCGCTGCAATCGCGTTCACTGCCGTTCCTCTCTGTCGGCGACGCTGAAATTCCAGCCGTCTGTTGATCACTCCGAATCAAACTAGAACCGCAGGGCGTCGGCGTGTCCGATTGTGAAACACACGCCTGTAACACCGGGGGGCGGATGCGTGTGTGATTTTCGGACACTCCCCGCGCCGAACGCACCCATAGTGTGGCTCCACCTGCCGGCTGAACAGACTTGCTCATGACATGAAGGAGAACACCATGGCACTCGATCCTGCGGTCAAGAATTTGATAGACACTTTGAACGAGCAGGGACTGAAGTCGTTCGAGCAGATGAGCATTGCTGAAGTCCGTGAGGTCGTCGAGTCCTTCAGCGGCCTCCAGGCACCGAAGGCGGACGTCGCTCGTGTCGTCGACACGGTCTACCCCGGCCCCGGTGGCGACCAGGCAGTGCGTCTCTACATCCCGGAGTCCGAAACACCTCTGCCGATCGTGGTGTACATCCACGGCGGTGGCTGGGTCGCCGGCAGCCTCGACGTCACCGAGCAGCCATGTCGCGCGCTCGCCGCCGATGCGAAAGTCGTCGTGGCTGCACTGAGTTACCGGCTGGCTCCCGAGCACAAGTTTCCTGCCGCACCCGAAGATGCGTTCGCCGGACTGAACTGGGTCGTCGAGCACGCAGCCGACTTCGGTGGCGACGGCACGCGCGTAGCCGTCATGGGTGACAGCGCCGGAGGCAACCTGGCCGCGGTCACAGCCCTCCGGGCACGCGACACCGGCGCCCCGGCACTGCGCGCTCAGGTATTGATCTATCCGGTCATCGACGGCACGGCACGATTCCCGTCGCGCGAGGAGAACGCCGAGGGGTACTTGGTCAGCACGGCAGCCATCGACTGGTTCTGGGAGCAGTACCTGGCCACCCCGGAAGACGCCGAGAATCCGTACGCCTCCCCGGCCAAGGCCGCGGATCTGTCGGGGCTTCCCTCCACTCTGCTGTTGCTCAACGAATACGAGGTCACTCGGGACGAGGGCGTGGACTACGGCCGGAGGTTGGCCGACCAGGGCGTCCCCGTGCAGGTCGAACTGTATGAAGGCCTTGTCCATGCCGTGTACTGGATGACCGGTGCCATTCCGCGCAGCGCTGAACTGCACGGTGCCGTCGTCGAATTCCTCGGCAAGCAGTTCGCCGGCTGACCACGGTGCCCCGGGTCGGCTGCATTACGGCCGTACGCTGCGATCGGACCAACTCCGGGCACCTTGCTCCAAGAGCGCGACCAGCCTGTCGCGCTCCTTCGTGATCACGGTGTGTGGTGCGATGACACCGACGGCGGCGACGGTCTTGCCGTTCTCACGAACCGCGACCGAGACACCGTCGCCGTCGGTCGACTCGTTGGGGGAGGCGCAGATTCCGGTCTGTTCGATCTCCGGTAGGGCAGCGAAGAACCGCTCGACAGTGTCGCGATCCTCGTCGGGCAGAGTCTGGATGTACGCCCAGAGGTCACGCTTCTCCATCCCGGCAAGCAGTATCCAGCCGCCGGAGGTACGGATGAGCGATCGCCTCACGTAGTTCTCGGCGAGGTACGCGAACCGTGGGTCGGAAGAGCAGTAGTCGACGTAGAAGATGTTCGGACCGACGGCGATCGACAGCACGGTCGTCAAGCCGGAACTCGCGTGGACGTCTTCGAGGTCGGCGTGCGTGACCGTCGAGACGGGCTGCCGCCCAGCGAGGCGGTTGAGTAGATACGGGGCACTGCCGAGCGAGTACCGTCGCTCGTGCTCCTCGAGATAACCCGTCGCAACGAGGCCGTTGACGAGACCTTGCGTCGAACTGATCGGCGCGTCGAGCTCTTTGGCCATCCCACTCAAGGTGAGTCCGGTGCGGGATCGGGCTACGAGCTCGAGAATCGCAGCAATGCGGTCCACGGTTCGATGGCGACTGCGGCCTCGAACATTGAGGGCGTCCTCTGGTTGCGTCACGGCACATTCTCCCTACGGGCACTGCTCCATCCGAGCGGTCACCACCACTCTATCTTACTTATATCTGTAATGAACTCTTTTATTGCGGAAAACTGCTCCGGCTGACATAGTCCTTGAAGTGCTTCCTGTCGCAGCGAAAGAGTCGTTATGCCCCATACGTCATCGCCGACAAGGTCGTCGGGCTCTACATCGTCATCGCCGGCCGCGCCGATCTGGTGAACAACCCCCGCTACTCCTCGGTGAACGACCGCCACACCCACATGGGCGAACTTCTCTCGGCGATCCGTGAGGCCGTCCCGAGCCGGACTACGCGGGAATGGTTGGACTTGTGTCAGACACAGGGAATTCCCGCGTCCGACCTACTCGATCTCGCCCACGCACACGAGAACGCCTACGTCCTGGACCAGGGATTGATCACCAAGCGTGAACACCCCACCGAAGGCGAGTATTACGCCACCCGCACTCCGTTCGCGATGTCGCGCACACCGATTTCGTTCAGCCGACACGCTCCCTTGCTCGGTGAGGACACCTTCACGATCCTCGAAGATCTCGGTTACTCCGCCGACCGCGTCCATGCGCTGGCCGATGCATCCGTCGTGACGGCGACCTCGCCTCAGGCCACCTCCTCCTGAATGGAAGAACCATCATGACCAACCTCAGACTGGTGCCCCCGGTCTCCAGTGACCCACACGCCATGGACGACTTGCGGACCGAAGTCCGTGAGTTTCTTGCCGAGCAACTCAGTGAAGGCAAGATCGGCCGACAGGTCGACTCCTGGTTGACCGGCTGGGACGAAGACTTCACACGTGCATTGGCCGCCCGCGGATGGCTCGGCATGACCGTGCCGGCCGAGTACGGCGGCCACGGTCGCCGCCACCTCGAACGGTTCGTCGTCACCGAAGAGTTGCTCGCCGCTGGCGCCCCCGTCGCCGCCCATTGGATCGCCGACCGGCAGATCGTCCCGTCGCTGCTGAAGTACGGCACCGAGGTCCAGAAGCACAAGTTCTTGCCGGCGATCACGCGCGGAGAATGCTATTTCGGTATCGGTATGAGCGAGCCGGATTCCGGGTCCGACTTGGCAAGTGTGCGCACAAAGGCCACCCGAGTGGACGGAGGGTGGTCCATTACCGGAGTGAAGGTCTGGACCTCCGGTGCTCATCGCGCTGACGCGTTCATCTGCCTTGCCCGCACCGCCCAACTCGATCCGGCACATCGACACGATGGCCTCAGCCAGTTCATCGTCGATCTGCACGCCCCCGGAGTCGACATCCGGCCGATCGTGTCGATGAACGGGCAGCACCACTTCAACGAGGTCCTCCTCGACGAGGTCCTCGTCGAGGACGAGATGGTCTTCGGCACCATCGACAACGGGTGGCAGCAGGTCACCTCGGAACTCAGCTTCGAACGCAGCGGCCCGGAGCGATTCCTGTCGACGTTCGTCCTGCTCGCGAAGACCGCCGAACAGATGAAGCAGGGAACCTTGCCGCGGCATTCGAATCTGGGCCGGTATTTCGGACGGATCGCCGGTCTGCACCAGATGTCGACCGCAGTGGCGGGCGCACTCGAGCGCCACGAGCCCGCCGACACCGCCGCAGCCGTGGTCAAGGTCCTCGGGACGTCCACCGAAGGCGACATAGCCGACTTCGCCGACCTCCTCACCGATGAATCTTCGCCTCCTCGGTACACCTCGATGCTCGAGGACGCCATCGTCCAACGCCCGGGATTTACACTCCGTGGCGGCACCAACGAAGTTCTGCGCGGCGTGATCGCGCGGGGATTGGGGATGCGCTGATGCACGCACCAACCACGGTCGACGCGGACCTCACCGACATGATGTCCGCGGTCTTTTCCGATCACCGGGAACGGAACGGGCCCGAGGACGGTATCGCCACGTGCGATCCCTCCCTGTGGGCACAACTCGACGAACTGGGTCTTGTCCGGCTGACCGGCCGCGAAGAGACCGGCGGCAGCGGCGCAGGCTGGTACGAGGCCGCGGAACTCTTGCGCGCCGCGGCATCGCACGGGGTCCGGATTCCTCTCGCCGAACACGACCTGCTCGCCGGTTGGCTCCTCGAAGAAGCCGGCCTACCGATGGACAAAGCGCGCCTCACCGCATGCGTACTAGACGAGAAAGGCGTCGCCCGCAGCGTGCCGTGGGCATCCCAGGCAGACAAGATCGTCACGGTCTGGCGGAAGAACGACACGTACGTCGTCGCCGACCTCGAGTCAACCTTCTTCGACATCACCTCCGGGTCCAACCTCGCCGACGAACCCCGCGACGTCGTTTCCGCCGACACGATCGCATTGTCGGGCACCCCAGTGTCGGACGCGGCGATCCGACAACTCTTTCTGCGGGGCGCCCTCATCCGAGCGCTGCAGGTGTGTGCCGCCCTCGACCGCATCCTCGATCTCTCCGTCGCCCACACCACCGAGCGAGTGCAATTCGGACGCCCACTGGCCAGATTTCAAGCCGTTCAGAACCTGGTGGCTGACATGGCAGCCGAAGCTTCCCTCGCCCGAACAGCGACCGAAGCAGCACTGACGGAAGCGGTCCGCACGCAGTGGTCGAGTGAGAACCTCGAACTCCTCATTGCCGTCGCCCGGTCATGTGCTGGACACGCGGCATCGGTCGTCGTCCGTAACGCCCACCAGGTGCACGGTGCGATCGGCACCACCCGCGAGCACAGGCTGCACGAATTCACCCAACCCGCCCTGGCGTGGCGCTCGGAATTCGGATCCGTCCACTACTGGGACGACACCTTGACTACCGCCGCTCTCGAAGCAGGTTGCGAGAATATCTGGGGCCTCATCACCCGCTGAAGTGCCCAGGCGCCACCAGAAGGGGCACCAGTTTCGCGAGCAGACCTGAAAGAAGAACTCCGTGGAAGCATCCAATTCGCATCCACGGAGTTCTTCGGTTTCTCGGGCACGTCACTCGCCGGTGAAGGCGGCAGTTCTCTTCTCCATGAAGGCGTTGACTGCCTCCGTGTGATCGGTCGTCTGCTGAACCAGCGCCTGCATGGCAGCGGATAATTCGAGGAGACTGTCGAGGCTTTGGTGCTGTCCCTCGCGGAGGAGCCTCTTGGCCATCCGTACCGAGTGTGGCGGATTGGCGGCCACCCGGCCGGCGAGCGCGCGAGCTTCGTCGAGCAGCTTGTCCGGCGCAACGACACTGGAGACCAATCCCCACTCGAGTGCCTTGACCGCGTCGACGCGGTCGCCCGTCAAGATCATCTCTGCCGCCCGCGCCATCCCGACGGCCTTGGGCAGCAGCCACGCGCCACCGTCACCCGGAATGATTCCCAGCTTGACGAAGCTCTCTGCAAAGAATGCCTTACTGCTGGCAATGCGAAGGTCGCACATGAGGGCGAGGTCGCATCCGGCACCGATTGCAGGACCGTTCACTGCTGCGATGAGAGGTACGTCGCAGTTGTACATGATCCGCGGAATCCGTTGTATCCCAGCTCTGTAGCCATCCCGCTGTTCGTGAGGCTTCCCCCCGAACAATCCGCGACGATTCGCCATGTCCTTGACGTTGCCGCCGGCGGAAAACGTTGAACCGGCACCGGTGACGATGACAGCTCGCACACCGTAGTCGGCATTGACGGCCTCGACGCAGGCGACCAATGCGTCGACCACTTCCATCCCGGAAATAGGATTGCTCTGCGCGGGCCGATTAATCGTCCATGTCTCGATGAACCCGTCGCGTTGGACGAGGACTGGACTATCCATGGGTGTATTTCCCCTAACTTCACTGCGGATCGATCGTTCGACTGGTACCCGACCGGCACGCGAACGAACTCGTCGGCGGCGGTACAGACCCGTGTAGACCGCCGCCGACGAACACCTTCACCTCTTGCCGCCGAGAACCTTCGCGTTCATACGCACACAGCGCAGGCGGAGTTCAGGCAAGGCCCAACTTGGGTCGCAGCCACTGGGCAATCCGGCTCAACGCTTGATCCGCCTCGGGCGCCCGCCCCGCGTTGAAGTGAAATACATGCTGTTGCTCATCGACCACGTCGAGCACGACCTCGCCACTCATCTTCTCGATCAATTCGGCCAACCGACGTGAGTCGTCCAGCAGCGTCTCATAGCCTCCGACCGATACGTACACCGGAGGGAAATCGGTGTAGTCGTTGAGCAGTGGGTTCGCCCGCGGGTCCGTTGCATCTGCGGGTTCTGAGAGAAACATCTCCCGCATCATTTCCAGAACCGCCCGCTTGGCCAATACGTCGACCGCGTCGTTCGATTCGACCGTCAACCCCTTGATCTCCATATCCAGCCACGGCGAAAGCGTGACGACGGCAGCAGGAGTGGGAAGTTCCGAGCTCGCGAGTTCGAACGCTGTCGAGATCGCGAGGTTGGCACCCGCCGAGTCGCCGACAGTCGCCGTGTACTCCGCCTTGTAACCTTGCGTGCGGAGCCACTTGTGGACGGCCATGCAGTCTTCGAGTTGGGCCGGGTGCTTGTGCTCCGGCGCGAGCCGATAGTCCACGATCAGGGCGTGAACACCCGCCAGTTTGGCGAGGTGTGCCGCGAGCTTGCGGTGTGAGAACCGTGAACCTGTCACGAACCCGCCACCGTGGGTGAAGACGATCACGCGGTCCTCGGCGGCCCCCAAAGGCTTCGCCCACGTTGCCGGCACACCGTTGGCTGTCACTTCCTCATAGGTGACGTCGATGGGTTCGATGGTCGGAAGATGCCACTCTTCGAACATATCTCGCTGACTGGCGAGGTCCATTCCTTCGGACCGGGTAAGCCACGAAGCGTACAGGTCGTTGAGGAACAGGGATTCTTTACTCACGGACACGTGTTGCTCACTTTCATCACTACTCGAGGGAGGCAAATTGACTGCTCAGGAAAGCGTGAAGCCCTTGTATCCCGCACACACGATCTCGTCCCACTTGGCCAGGTAGAGGGGAAGACCACCGGGGTAGTTCAGCAACTGCCGCGGCTTACCCGGGACGTTGGCACCCATGTACCAGGAGTCGGCTTTGTCGTAGAGCGCCTCGGTCGTCAGCTCGGCGACGTGATCGGACCAGGCAGCATCCGCGTCCGCCTCGGACTCGATACGGTTCAATCCGTTGTCCCGCATGTAGTCGATGGTGTCGACGATGAGGTCACCTTGGATCTCGGCGCAGCTTGGCCCGTTGCAGAAGCCCGACGGGCTCAGTGGTCCGTAGAGGAACAGCAGGTTGGGGAATCCTGCCGTTGCGACCCCGAGGTTTGCCCGCACACCGTTCGACCACTTGTCCCTGAGCAACGTACCGTCGGTGCCGCGAATGTCGATGGCGGTCAGGCCACCGGTGACGGCATCGAAGCCCGTTGCATAGACGATGATGTCGAACTCGTGCTCTTCCGATGTGGTCTTCAGTCCGGTGGGCGTGATCGTCTCGATCGGGTCCTCGTGCAGATCGACGAGACGCACGTTGTCCTGGTTGAAGATGTCGTAGTACGTCTGCTCCAGCGAGGGGCGCTTCACGCCGAAGGGGTACGCCTTCGTCGTCGGCGCCAGCTTCTCGGCGATGACCGGGTCCTTGATCCGGGCACGCGTCCGGTCCCGCCAGAACTCGTAGGCCGTGTCGTTTGCGTCATCGTCGACGAAGACGTCTTGGTACGTTCCGAGCCAGAACTCGAAACCGTACTCCCACAGTCGCTCATAAGTGGTGGTTCGCTCCTCGTCGCTCACCTCGAGGGCTGACTTGGGAATGAAGTCGAAGTCGAAGCCGGAGAATGACGCCGCACGACGACTGAATCTGTCCGCCAGATCGGACTTGATCTTCGCGTTGTCCTCATCGGTGAGCTGGCGCTGTCGCATCGGGAGCGCCTGAACGGGGGTGCGCTGGAAGATGGTCAGCTGTGCGGCTTCCTTCGACGCCTCCTGAGCGACCTGCACACCGCTGGCGCCGGTACCGATGATGGCGATTCGCTTTCCTGCGAAATCGATTCCGCCTTCAGGCCACAAACCGGTGTGGTGGTTGATCCCTGCGAAGCTGTCCATTCCCGCGAGCTTCGGGAAGATCGGCTTTGCCGCGAATCCGGTGCACAGAACGAAGTACTTGCAGACGAAAGTGCTTCCGTTCTCCGCGGTCACGGTCCAGGTGTTCGCCGTATCGTCGAACTCGGCGGAAGCGACCCGGGTGTTGTAGTAGATGTCCTTGCTCAGATCGAGCTTCGCGTCGACGTACTTGAAGTAGCGGCGCAGTTCGTCACCTCCGGGGTAGAGCTCGGAGAACGCGAATTCATCCCATAGGTCGGGGCGCGTGAACTGGTAGATGGGACCTTCGCTGTCCACTCGGGCACCCGGGTAGCGGTTCCAGTGCCAGATTCCGCCCAGACCCTCACCCGCCTCGACTACTTTCACCGAATAGCCTCGACTCCGCAGATTTTCGAGCTGGTACAGCCCGGCGAATCCGGCTCCCACAACGAGAACGTCGAGTACTTCGGTCACGGCTGGTGCGGCAGTGCTCATGTTGGTCTCCTCTTGATGCCGAGGGCTACTTGGGGGTTTGTCGATTGCGCTCTGTGTCGCAGACTGTGAGCCGCTGAATGCGGAAGCTCGTCCGGTGCAGCTTCTAGGTCCAGCGGACATACGCAGTCTTGGTGGTTGTGAAGAAAGTACGTGCGGCCTTGCCCTGTTCTCTGCTCATGCTGCTCGAGCCTTTGAGGCCACCGAACGGCACATGTGGCTCGACACTGCTCGTCTCGCGATTGACGTGCACCAACCCCGATTGTGTGCGCCGGATGAAGGTCATCGCCGTCGCGATGTCTCTGGTGAACACTCCAGAGGACAGGCCGTAGTCCGTGTCGTTTGCGGCCTTCAGCGCACCGTCGAATCCATCGACCTCCTGCACGGTCACGACTGGCCCGAAGATCTCGTCCCTGACGAGCCTGCTCGCCTCCGACACTCCGGCCAGGACTGTTGGTGCGATATAGCAAGTGTCGGAATCGAACTCCCTCCCCGTAAGGAACTCGGCGCTCTCGTCGCGGGCGAGTCGCAGGTATCCGGCCACCGTGTCACGTTGCTCCACCGAGGCAAGGGGCCCGATGTCGGTGGCTTCGTCGTACGGATCACCGACGACGAGCGCGTCAGCGTGCTTCACCAGCAGTTCTCGTAGTCTGGGAGCGACGGTGCGGTCGACGTAGACCCGGCTCGTCGCTGTGCAGCGCTGTCCGGTGTGGAGCATCGCGCTCTTCACGATCTGTAGCGCTGCATCCTCGACATCGGCGTCGGCGAGAACAATGGACGGGTTCTTGCCGCCCAGCTCGAGCTGGACCTTGACGTTGCGATCGGCGACGGCCTGACGTAGTCGCGACCCGACTGCACCCGAACCGGTGAATGTCAAGGCTGCGAGTCGCGCGTTCCCGGTGAGTGCCGCCGAAAGCGTTCTACCGCTGCCTGTCACCAGATTGAGGACACCCGCGGGCAACCCGGCTTCTGCGAGGATCCGCGTCAGGAACACTGCGGATCCGCAGGCCGGTTCGGCGGGCTTCCACACAACTGCGTTCCCGAAACCTATTGCCGCCGCGATTTTCCATGCCGGAAGCGCGAAGGGGAAGTTCCACGGTGTGATTGCACAAACGACGCCGAGCGGCTCCTCCACCGTCATCAGCATCGTGTGTGAATCAGCACTGGGGTACGTCTCCCCACTGGGCTGCAGGATCTCACCGGCGTAGTAGCGGAGAATGGCGACACTTCGCAGGACCTCGGCGCGTGCGTCGCGGATCGCCTTCCCCATGTCCGCAGTGATCGTCAGGGCAGCGTCGTCAACGCGGCTTTCCAGAAGGTCAGCGGCAGAACGAAGAAAGTCCGACCGCTGAATCGCCGTTGTCTCGGACCACGCTGGTTGAGCACCGGCGGCGGCCGCATACGCACTCTCGACATTGCCGGGAGTTGCCGAAGCGTAGATTCCCGTCACGCGGCGGAGATCGGAGGGATCTACCCGCTCGAAAGTGTCGGTGGCAGCACTCCATCGACCTGCGATAAACAACGTTCTCCCGTCGGCGATCGACGACGACAATGCTGGGTGGTCCACGTTTATGGACATCTTTGTTCCCCGATCTGTGTAGGCGCAGAATTGGTTTGGAAGTTCACCACCCGGCGCGGAGTTGACTTGCCTGATCAGTCGTCCGCGCTGTGCGGCAGGCGTGCCAGTACGAAAACCTTTCTCGGCAGTTCTGTAGTCGAGAGGAATTGGGAAATTCGCTCTCTGGTCCTCAAAAGTCCTGCACTCAGCGCGTTTTGAAGACTTACAGGCATCAGACTCGCTGCTGCCTGACGCTTTTGGCCGGCACCCCGGACTGACATTGCCCACCCAGCGACTCGACCTTCACGACATCCGCTCCCTGTTCGCAAATCTACTGCGGCGTAGGGAATCGAATCGCTGCGATGGCGATGGCCAGCGGGCCGTCCGACGGTCCGGCCACCTTGCAACCCACTTCAGAAACGACTACCCAAAGTGACCTGGAACACCTCGCAGGGCAAGCATGACACCCAAACCCTAAAACCACAATAGGGGAATAGTTTACTTATATAAGAAGGTTCGGGCTTGTGTCGAGCGGGAAAATGCACGACAAAACCTAGCGGGATCGAGGTGATGGGCGGCGTAGATGGTCGATCCTGACGGCATACCCGCGCTCCCCTTACAACCTTGCGTAACATATTCTTGGGGACGCACGCGCGCCAATCTGCCTTGACCGCAGAGACTTCGAAGTCTGGACTTCACATGCAGGCATGCCCGTCACCGCAGTTCCGACGTCGTTTGTCAAGCGGGAAGGGTGCGGGTTGGCAGCGGTCACCTTCGCTGGAGCTACAGCACAAGTCGGGAGCGTAGGTTGAGAGATCAACCGTCATAGAAGTATGAGGTAACTTTACTGCCGCGGCTTGAAACTCACTGTTCGCAGTTGAACGCAATCGTGCTTGTGTGGACCACATATCGCAGATTCAGGCCCTGGATCGGACCACACCGACGCTGTCGATGCGGATCGGCTCGGGCGGGAAGCACACTCACGACTACGCCCGACACCGCACCTTCACCCTGTTCTCCGCCCCGGACATCACCACCGGCACGGTCACCGAGCTGCGCAGCCCGCGACATCACCGTCAGGTTTCCTCGTCCTCAAACACATCGCCGGCGCCCGGCCGGAGCGAAAGCTGCATCTGGTGACGGACAACTACGCCACCCACGAGAAGTCCGAAGTCCGGGCGTGGCCGGCCGAAAGTCTTCGTATTCATGGCATCTCACCCCCGCCCCGGCATCATGGATGAGGCTTGTGGAGGTGTTGGTTCGGAATAAGAACGGCAGGCCATCCACCGCGGACTTTGCGGCTCCGTCACGGAGCTGAACACCGAGATCCGCGCCTTCATCAACGGATGGAGCACCCGCTGTGCGCCGTTCGTCTAGACCAACACCGCCAACCAAGTACTTACCGAAGGAAAACCGTGAAGATACCTCGACAACGAGCCACCAGGGACTGAGCGGGCCGCATTGTCATTAAAGATGTTTCGGTAATAGGGTGTGTCGTTGCGCGTGATTCGCACCGTGCTGCT
>NZ_JASHKU010000026.1:0-108347 GCF_030056875.1 Rhodococcus sp. IEGM 1351
AACATCCGTTACCGAAAGCCCCCCAACCATGTTGGGGGGCTTTCGGCATTCCCGGAGACATTCGCCGACCGCCATTTGATAACGCTGCGGTAACGTCCCCCCGGTTCCCCTATGGTAGGTCCTTCGCCTGCGTAACGTGGCCCGGGCAGATCCGTTGGGGTCGTGCCGTGCGGTGCGCGTCCTCCCGGATCACCCGAGGTGACGAAGGGAATCTGTGGTGACGAGCACGATGTCGAAACAACGTCCGGCGGTCAGAGCGGCTGTCGCCTTCGCAGGCATGATGGTGGCTGCCGGCTCCCTGGCGGGGTGCACGAAGACCGACACGACCAGCGGCGGATCGCTCCTCCAGCAACTGCAGGACAGCGGAACGGTCACCGTCGGCTTCGCCGGCGAGGCGCCGTACAGCTTCGAGCAGGACGGCCAGTTGACCGGCGCCACCGTGGCCCTGCACCGCGAAATCTTCAAGAACCTGGGCATTGACAACGTCGAGGGCGTGAGCACCGACTTCGGAGCGCTCATACCCGGACTGCAGGCCCGCCGGTTCGACGTCGTCAGCGCGGGTATGTCGATCCTGCCGCAGCGGTGCGAGCAGGCGGCGTTCAGCGAGCCCGAGTTCAACTACACCACCGCGCTGATGGTGCCCAAGGGCAATCCCGCGAACCTCACCGACATGCAGTCGGTGCAGCAGAGCGGGGTGCGGATGGCCGCGATGACCGGGGCGATCGAATCGGACTATGCGCAGCAGCTCGGAATCGATGCAATGCAGGTGGCGTCGCCGCAGGATGGAATGGACGCCGTCGCCAACGGGCGAGCCGATGTCTTTGCGCTCACCGGGATCTCGCTGAACTGGCTGGCGAAAAACAACCCGCAGGCCCCGGTCGACGTGACCAGCTCCTTCGTCGCCGAGATCGACGGGGTCCCCCAGGTCGGTGCCGGCGGCACGGTCTTCCGTAAGGAGGACACCGAGTTGCGCGACGCCTACAACGCCGAGCTGGCCAAGATCACCTCCGACAAGGACAAGTACCTGTCCATCGTCGGACCGTTCGGATTCACCGCGGAGGAACTGCCCGATCCGAACCTGACCACCGCCAAACTCTGCGGCGGGGCAGGCTGATCGTCGTAGAGGTCTGCTGCCTGTGAACGAGAATATCGATGCCTTCCTGGATGCGTGGCCGAGCATCCAGGAAGGCATCGTCGTCACGCTCCAACTGACTGCGGGAGGCGCCCTCCTCGCGTTCGTCCTCGCGCTCGCGCTCGGACTGGCTGCGCGTGCGCACAACATCGTGATCAGGGGATCGGCTCGCGCCTTCATCGAATTCTTCCGGGGCACTTCGTTGTTGGTGCAGCTCTTCTGGTTGTTCTACGTGGTTCCGCTGTTCGGTTATCTCATCGACCCGGTGCTCTGCGGGATCCTCGCGCTCGGGCTGAATTACGGCGCCTACGGAGCCGAGGTGGTGCGCGGCGCGATCAACTCGGTGCCGCAATCGCAATGGGAGGCGGCGACGGCGCTGGACTTCAGTCACTGGCAGCGGCTGCGCCGGGTGGTCTTCCCACAGGCCTGGGCGGAGATGATTCCTCCGTTGACCAATCTCCTGATCCAACTCCTCAAGGGCACGGCGCTCGCGAGCTATATCCTTCTGCAGGACTTGACCTTCGAGATCGACCAACTCCGTCAGACGACCGGAAATACGCTCTTCGCGTTCGGCGTCGGACTCGTCATCTACTTCGTCATCGGCTACGTGCTGACACTGGTGATGAACGCGCTGGAGGTGCGGGCGAAGAATCGCCTCGGCACGGGACCGTCCCTACGGGAGATCTTCAGCCTCGCGCCCACCGATCCACGGGGACTGGAGGCCGCGAAGCAATGAGCGTCCAGTGGAGTTGGGACCGAGCGTTCGAGGCTCTGCCCGTGCTGCTCGAGGGTTTCAAGATCACCCTCATCGCCACCGTTCTCGGATTCCTGATCTCTGTCGTTCTGGGTCTCGTCATCGCATTGATCCGGCAGGCCGCGCCGCGATGGGTGAGTGTCCCGGTCCGCGCGATCAGTGAATTCATCCGGCTGACGCCGCTCGTCGTGCAACTGCTGTTCGTGTACTACACGTTCACGGGACTGTCGCCGCTGCAGATCGGTGTCGTCGTACTCGGAATCCACTATTCGACGTATATGGCCGAGGTGTACCGGGCGGGTATCGAAGCGGTGCCCGTCGGCCAGTGGGAGGCCGCGCGGGCGCTGTCGATCGCGCCCACTCGGACGTGGCGGGCGATCATCCTGCCGCAGGCCATCCGTCGCGTCGTCCCCGCGCTGGGCAACTACGCGGTGTCGATGTTCAAGGACACCCCGTTCCTGTTCGCCATCACCGTGGTGGAGATGGTGACGGCCGCGCAGCAGTTCGGCGCCCGGCATTTCCAGTACCTCGAACCGTTGACCCTGGCGGGTGTGATCTTTCTCGTCGCCAGCTACCCGACGTCCCTGCTCATACGGCGATTGGAGAGACGTCTTGCCCGATGACGCGAGCGCAGCAACCCCGATGATCCGATTCGACGACGTCGTGAAGCAGTTCGGCGACCACGTCGTGCTCGACCACCTGGATTTCCAGGTCGCGCGTGGCGACCGGGTGACCCTGATCGGTCCGAGCGGATCGGGGAAGACGACGATCCTGCGGCTGCTCATGACCCTCGAGAAGGTGAACGACGGCGTCATCTGGGTGGACGGGACACCGTTGACGCACGAGGAGAAGGGAAGCAAACTCGTGCCGGCGTCGGAGAAGTACGTGCGCCGGATCCGACGCCGGATCGGCATGGTCTTCCAGCAGTTCAACCTGTTCCCCAACATGAACGTGATCGAGAACATCACCGAAGCGCCGATCCACGTTCTCGGACTCGACAAGGCCGCGGCCGTGCAGCGGGCTCGCGAGTTGCTGGAGACGGTCGGGCTCTCGGACAAGGAGACCGCGCATCCGACGCAACTGTCCGGTGGCCAGCAGCAGCGGGTCGCGATCGCGAGGGCACTGGCCATGGACCCTGACATTCTGCTGCTCGACGAGGTCACGTCGGCACTGGATCCGGAATTGGTGGCGGACGTCCTCGACGTGCTGAGGAACGTCGCGCGCACCACCGACATCACCATGCTGATCGTCACGCACGAGATGCAGTTCGCGCGGGACGTGTCGAACCGGGTGATGATGTTCGACGCCGGACGGATCGTGGAGGAAGGCGACCCGGCGACGATCTTCACCGCGCCCAAGAACGAGCGCACCAAGACCTTCCTGAAGGCCGTGCTGGCCGACTGATTCCCGGCTAGCTCGAACTGGTCGCGAGTTCCGTCTCCTCGGCTGTGGCGCGTCGGGCCAGCCGGCCCGCCATCCACGCGCACACCAGCAACTGCAGTTGGTGGAACAGCATGAGCGGCAGCACGATCAGGCCGATCGGCTGGCTCGCGAAGAGGACGGTGGCCATCGGAAGACCGGTGGCGAGGCTCTTCTTCGACCCGCAGAACGTGATCGTGATCTGATCGGCCCGGTCGAAACCGAGTCGCTTCGACCCGAACCAGGTGACGGACAGGACGATCGCGAGCAGCACCGCGCACACCGCGAGCAGAGCCAGGAGTCGGCCGACGGACAACGTGCCCCAGATTCCCTCGTTCATTCCCTCACTGAATGCGACGTAGACGACCAGCAGGATCGAACCCCGGTCGACGAGCTTGAGCGGTGCGCCGTGCTTCTTCACCCAGGGGCCGATCCACCGCCGCACTGCCTGGCCGGCGATGAACGGGAGCAGGAGCATGACGAGGATGCCGGTCGCGGAGGACGCGTCGAAGCCTGCCCCCTCACTCGTCATCAGCAATGCCACGAGGAGCGGGGTGACGAAGATACCGAGGATGTTGGAGAACGAGGCGCTGACGATGGCGCCGGGCACGTTGCCTCGGGCGATCGATACGAAGGCGATCGACGACTGGACGGTCGACGGCAGCAGGCAGACGTAGAGGAGGCCCAGGTACAGCGGTTGGGTCAGGATCGTCGGGACCAGCACGCGCGCAGCGATTCCGAGTAGCGGGAAGATCACGAACGTCGCCGCGAGGATGGTGACGTGCAGACGCCAGTGACGCAGGCCGTGCAGCGCCTCCTGCGTGGAGAGTCGGGCGCCGTAGAGGAAGAACAGAATTCCGACGGCCACCTTCGTGGCCCAGGTGAACGCGGTCAGGGCCGTGCCGTCCGCGGGGATCAGGCTGGCGATCCCGACGGTGATCAGGATGCCGAGAATGAACGGATCGAGTCTTCTGAGCAGCGGGATCTTTGTCAGCATGGTTCGACCGTATGGAACACGCGGATATTTCGAAAGGCGATAGTCGCGTTTACTGTAATGCCGAACCGTGATAACAATGGGTGATGTTCGATCCGGTTCATCTGCGGAGCTTTCTCGCGGTCGCGCGCACCCGGAGTTTCACCGCCGCGGCCCGGCGACTGAACCTGCGGCAGTCGACGGTCAGCCAGCACGTCGGAAAGCTGGAGCTGGCAGCCGGGCGCCGCCTGTTTCTGCGGGACACGCATTCGGTCGAGCTGACCGCGGACGGCACGGTGATGGTGGGTTTCGCGACGTCGATACTCGAGCGGCACTCGGACGCCGAGCGCTACTTCACGCAATCCGGTCTGCGAGGACGCGTCCGGTTCGGGGCGTCCGAAGATCTGGTTCTGCACGAGCTTCCTCGGATTCTGGGCGAGTTCCGTCGCAGCCATCCGCTGGTGGATCTCGAACTCACGGTGGCCTTGAGCGAAGTGTTGTTCCGGCAACTGCACGAAGGCCGGCTGGACCTGGTCTTCGGGAAGCGTCGCAGAGGAGACCGGCACGGCGAACTGGTGTGGACCGACCGGCTGGCGTTCTTCGCGGCACCCGACTTCGTTCCGGATGCAGAGGGGCCGGTGCCGCTGGTGACGTATCCGCCGCCGTCGATCACGAGGGAAGCGGCGCTCGACGTCCTGGAGAAATCCGGGCGCGGCGCGCGGGTGGCCTGTGTGACGGACAGTTTGAACGGGTTGCGGGCTGCCTGTCTTGCGGGTCTCGGCGTCGTATTCCATGCCGAGACGCTGCCGCCGGCGGGGCTGGCGCCGGTGCGGATGCGCTCGCGCGACGAATGGGGGCCCGACGTCGACGTCGAATTCGTGCTGGAGGCCCGCCGGAGTGTTCTCAGCGAACCGGAGCAGGCGCTGCGTGCCGCCATCCTCGAGAATGCGGATCGACTGCGCGCGTGACCTCGGCGGGGTAACCGCCCCACCGAGGCCGTCGAGCCGTCAGAAGATGAGCACGGACAGCGCGGTGGACAGCACCAGGCCGGACACCACGGGCACGAAACACTTCCGGGCGAGTTCGAGGACGGGCACACGGGCGAAGCCGGCCACCGCGATCAACGACGACCAGGCGACGAGCGTTCCGCCGCCGGACCAGATGTTCCCCATCTGACCGATCGCCGCCAGGGTTGCCGGATCCATCCCGACGGCGGGCCCGAGCGCGCCCGCGAGTGAACCGGTGAGCGGCAGCCCGGTGAATCCGGAGCCCTCGAGGCCCGCGATCATTCCGATGGCGAGAATGCCGAACGACGTGACGAACACGTTCTGCGGCAGGTGGGACTGCGCGGCGTTCACCAGGTCGAAGAGCAGCGTCGGACCGGTCGCGTCCGCGGGAAGTCCCAGAATGGCGGCGGAGAAGTCACCGTTGCCGATGAAGAAGAATCCGGCGATCGGGATCACGATGCCCATGGCCTTGAACGCGAAGACCAGGCCGTCGATCAGATGCTCGGACGTCGTCTCGAGGAATCCCTTCTTGTCGTTGGTCGCGGCCGCGGCGAACAGGATGAGCGCGGCGATGCCGCCGACCATCGCCGCCGCGTCGCCGCCCTTGAGGTCGGGCACCAGATCGGTGAACTTGCCGACCATGAGGTAGACGATGAATGCCAGGTACGCGGTGGGCACGAGTACTGCGAAAGTCTTTGCGGCACGGATGCTCTTGAACGTGTCGTCGATGACCTGCCGGGCGGAAGCCGTGACGGGTTCGGCGAGGACGGCCGTCGTCGTCGGGAGAGCGGCACTCGTCGCCGCTTCGGCCGGTGCGCGATCGATCGCGCCGCCGGTGGGGGTCGCACCGCCCTCGGGGGCGTCGCCGCCTGGCTTGCCGAAGTCGCTCTCCGCGCGTGACTCCCAGTCGGTGAGCAGTTCCGGTGCGGGGCGGCGCATGTGCCTGCGCTGCGTGAAGTAGGCGATGAGGAGCGCGGTGAGACCGACGATCAGGGACATCACCAGGGCGCGGTCCGCGACGACGTCCGGATCGACTCCCGCCGACTTCGCCGACAGACCCGGCGCCACCTTGATGATGTAGTCGGACGACAGCGCCATGCCCTGCCCGCAGATCGCGATCGCCATGCCGACCGCCATCGGGGGAAGGCCGGCGCGGATGGCGACGGGGATGAGGACGGCTCCGATCAACGGAACCGCGGGGGTGGGCCAGAAGAACAGCGAGATCGCGTAGGTGACGACGGCCAGGACGATGAAGCTGCTGGTGCCGCCGCGCATGACGCGCCGGAACGGGGCGACCATCAACCGGTCGGCTCCCATCTGCCGGAGGGCGCCGAGCATCGCCGTCACCAACGAGATGATCAGGAAGATGTTGAACAGCTCGCGGGCGGCGACGAGGCTCGCGTTGAAAATCGACGCGAGACCGGTGACGAGGCTGTCGGAGAACACGAAGGCGGTCAGGAACGTGCCGATGACGGCGGGGACGACGATGTTCTTCCGCATGAGCATCGTCCCGAGGATGACGATGATTCCTCCGAGATACACCCAATGTGCGGCGGTGAGACTTACATCCACGGTGCGCCCCTTCGAAATAGGTACAGACTAGTGGCACTAGTCACAGTGCAGTGATACTGCGCGGGGCGTTTTCCAGGGTCAACGTCCAGAGTGCACATCGATAACCAGCGTATTTGTGCATTGTGCCCGGCATTTTTCGCCGGGATTGCTTGTTGTCACGCGCAAGTAAAGGAATGCTCGGCAGAGGCCATTTCACGGAATCCCGTGTTCATAATTAGGTTTGCCTAACCAAATTTGGGTGGGCGGAGTGCGGCAAGGGTTTCCGGCGAGAACTGGCAACGCCGGAACGCGAATTCTCGGATGAAAGTGGACTCTATGAACACGGCGGTCGGTCAGGCTCAGAGTGCAACCGCGGGGGACGAACGCGGACCCGGCACGTCGCCCGCGCTGGCGGCGCTGCTCGCCGGAACGTTCGTCGGCACGGTCAGCAACAACATCGTCAACGTCCCGTTGAACGCGATCCTCACGGACTTCGATGCCGGCCTCGGCAGCGGCATCTTCGTCGTCGTCGGATTCCTCCTCACCTTCGCGGCGACAATGCCGCTGGCCGGGTGGATCGGGGACCGGTTCGGTCGCCGACGCGTGTACTGCGCCGCACTGCTGGGAACCGCGGTCTGTTCGCTCGGCGCGGCGCTCGCGCCCTCCCTGCCCGTGCTCGTGATCTGGCGGTCGCTCGGCGGGATCGCCGCGGCCGCGTTCGCGCCTGCGGTCATGGGCCTGATCGCGTGGCTGTTCGGGCCCGCGCGGCGGGCGCGCGCCGTCGGCGCCTGGGCGGCGGTGAACGGGATCGGTCAGGCCGTCGGTCCGTCGATGGGCGGAATTGTCAGCGACTGGTGGGGCTGGCGGTGGGCTTTCGTGCCACTGGTGCCGGTCGCGCTGATCGGGTTCGCCGCAACCCTCCGCTACATCCCGCGCTACCCAGGCAAGAAGATGCGGCTCGACGTGATCGGGGCGTTCACCGTCACGCTCGGAGCGGTCCTGCTGATCCTCGGCCTCACGACCGTCTCGATGGAGCAGGTTCCCGTCTGGGTCAGCATCGCGACGATCGGCGGCGGAGCCGTCGTCGCGGCGGGGTTCGTGGTCCATTGCCGGCGGGCGGCGAACCCGTTCGTGCCCATCGACCTGGTGATCGAATCGCGGTTCCTGCGTAGCGCTCTCGCCGCCTTCACCCAGATGTTCGCGCTGGGCGCGCTGTTGCTTGCGCTTCCGCTCTACCTGACGGGCTCGGGCAGTTCCACCACACAGGCGGGGCTGATGCTCTTCGTGCTGCCGGTCGTCATGACGTGCGTGGCGCCGGTCGTCGGGCGTCTCGTCGACAGGATCGGGGCCCGGGTGGTGATGCGGTCCGGCCTGGTGGTGTTGATCAGTAGTCAAGTCGCACTGGCGATCACGTTGTCCGCCGATGTCCGGAACCCGATCGCCGTCGGCGCCGTGCTCGTCGTCGCCGGAGTGGGGATCGGCATGGTCCAGACGCCCGCCGCGGCCGGTTCGACCCGATCGCCCGCGGGGGCCGTCGGAACCGGTCTGGGACTGTTCAACCTCATCCGCTTCGGTGGCTCGGCGGTGGGCGCCGCCTGGGTGGGCGTGGCCGCGCACCTGGCGGCCGATCCGTACGGACTGCTGTTCGCCGTGGCGGCACTCGTCGTGCTCGCCGGACTGGCCGGGACGTTCGCAGGCGAGAACCCGGGGGCCGTCTGAGGGCTAGCGGGTCACGATCTCGTGGTTGACGGTGTCCTGCACCTGGGAGAGCAGATCGAGACGGAGAGCCAGCCACAGCGTGAACTGGTTCTCGGGTTCCCGGATGTCCATGCCGATGAGCCGTGACGTGCGATCGAGCTTGGCGATCATCGTGTTCCGGTGGATCCGGAGACGCCGCGCGGCCGCGTTGATGTTGCCGCCCTCCTCGAGGTAGGCGAACAGCAACTCCTCGGTGTCGGCCTGCGAACTCGACGCCCGGAGGGGGCCGAGAACGTCACGGATGAGCCGTCGGCTCTCGTCGGTGTCGGTCGCGCGGGCGAGCACACTGAACCCGCGCAGGTCGTTGTACGCCACCGAACCGGACAGCCCGAGCCGCTGGGCGATGCCCAGAGTGATGCGGGCTTCGCGGTAGCTTTCCCCGATATCGCGGGCGCCCGCCGCGGGACGTCCGTGGGCCACCGGGATCCGCTGACCCAAACGGGTTTCGAGATCGAGCGACATGGCGTGCGCGTACTCGCTGATCTCGGATTCGACGCCGGGTGTGTCGACGGAAGTCAACGAGCGGATCACCACGAGCACGTCGCCGATGACGGTGACGTGGGAACGTACGCCCGGACGTGGGAGGACGCCGGCGGCGTACCGTGCCAGCCGGACCATGCTCGCGCCGGGCCGTCCCGACGCCCGGTCGACGAGGCCGGGCGCGACGAACACGATGTAGTGCAGGTCCAGATCGATCTCGTGCAGCGCGGCCCGGGTGCGCAGGTCGTGGTCGTTGGCGAAGTTGCCGTGCACCAGAGCCTGGACGAAGTCGCCGCGGGCCCGCTCCTCGGCCTCGTCCACGCTCCGCTGCCGGAGCATCTCGGTGCCGATGATCGTCCCGGCCTGTTCGACGACCACCCGGTGCTGTGCGATGTCGTGCCTGCGGGGGTTCGCCCCGGGCACGACGACCACGATCCAGCCCTCGTAGCGGCCGGCCAGCTGCATGGCCCCGGCGACTGCCGTCGTGGGCGCGAACAGTCCGTCCGGATGCTCCAGGCGGAGCACGTGAACGTTGTGCATCCGTGCCGGTGGTGATTCCTCGAGCCGCGGCAGGGCGTCCGCGAGAGCCTCCAGCAGGGCGACGGTGCCCGTGTCCTCGGTGTCCGGGAGGCCCGCGTGGGCGAGGAGCCGCCCCCGGACGTCCAGGGCGACGGCGACGTCCGAGGTCAGCGTCGCCACCTCGCGGATCAGCATCGGCAGGCCCGCTCCGCGGTGCAGCAACCCTGCGAGCGACTGGTGCACCGTGAGGGCATAGCGCATCACGTGCGCTTCCTGGGTGAGTGCGCGCTCGGCGAGAAGCCGGTTGAGTGCGGTGAAACCGACGGGAAATCCCAGCTCCACGACCGTGAGTCCGGTCGGCCAGACCGTGCCCGCGGGCGCCGACCCGTCGACGAGAAGGACCCCGGCTCCCCGTGCCACCAGCGATTCGAGTTCACGTCCGTGCGCGGACAGGGTTTCCGGCCGGGTGTACACAGCGACCTCGGCGAGGGAATCGGGCCGGCTCATCACCTCACCCCACGGCAGGCACCACGTCACCGGGCCGCTCGGGGCGTCCGTGCCGGACAGCAGCCGGGCCGACGCGAGCAGGGGCTCTTCCAGGAGGCCGCGTAACGACAGTCGTTCGTCCTCCGCGTTCGGTGTCGTGGTGTCGTCCACTACGGACCCTCCTCGGGTGGCATCGAAAAGTGCAGTATGGCGGAGCGCGCGCCTGCACTGCCTATGCACTATGCCCTGATTTCGCCGAGATTGCCGGATATTTTGACCATGGTTCCGCCGGTGATGCCGGTGATAGAAATCGGTGCATCACTTCCTCCCGAATACGCAACGGAGAAGACAATGCATCAGGTTCACCGAATCACCCTCGACGACGCACTCCCACTGCTCGCCGCGGGACGCGCGAAGGCCGAGGAAATCGGCGTCAAGCAGACCCTGTGCGTCTGCGACGACGGCGGCAACGTGCTCGCCCTGCACCGACTGCCGGGAGCGCGCCTCACCGGCGTCGACATCGCGATCGCCAAAGCGTTCACCGCTGCCGGCCACGAACGGGCAACGCACCTGTTCAACGAGGCTCCCGACGGTCCGGCATTGCCCGGGAACGAGGCATTCGGCATCAGCCAGATGCTGCCGGGCAAGTTCGCGGTGTTCGTCGGCGGATTTCCCCTCGTCTTCGACGGCCAGATCGTCGGCGGCATAGGCATCAGCGGCGGAAACGGCAAGCAGGACAAGGCAGTCGGAGCGGCGATGCTGGCCGAGTTCGAAGCCCTCGCCGCAGTACCCAGCTGAATGGACACGATGTGCCGACAACGTGCACATCGAAACCCTTCCAACGCAGTCACTTCGACCGTGGTCGGGCAGGCCGTGAGTCGATAACGTCGAATTCACTCCAGTCGGAGCATCCCCAACCATTCTCATACTCGAGGAAGACGAGGCACATCATGACCGAACTTCTAGGCAGGGACGATTTCCGCGCAGCTCTGGAGAACGCCATCAAGGGCCGCGAGGCGAAGAACGCCTCGTTCAGCAAGGCGTGGGCCGAGGGCAAGCTCGAGAAGCACCATTTCGCGCGGTGGGCGGAGAACCACTACCACTACGTCGGCCCCTTCGCCGACTACCTCGCGAACATCTACTCGAACACCCCCGACACCTTCACCAATGCAAAGGATTTCACCCTCCAGAACATGTACGAGGAGGAACTGGCCGACATCCGGCACACCGACCTCCTCATCAAGTTCGCCGAGGCGTGCGGCACCACGAAGGAACGTGTCGAGGATCCGTCGAACATGAACGCGATCACCCGTGGTCTGCAGTCCTGGTGCTACGCGGTCTCGCAGCGTGAGCACTTCGTCGTGGCCACCGCCGCGCTCGTCGTCGGACTCGAGTCGCAGGTACCGAGCATCTACAAGAAGCAGATCATCCCTCTGCGTGAGGTGTACGGGTTCACCGAGGACGAGATCGAATTCTTCGACCTGCACATCACGTCGGACGTCGTGCACGGTGAGCGTGGATACCAGATCGTGCTCGACCACGCGGATACCCCGCAACTGCAGCAGCGTTGCCTGCAACTCGTGCAGTGGGGAGCCGAGATGCGCTTCTCGTACACGAAGGGACTCTACGACACGTACGTGGCGACCGACCTCGAGCTCGCGACCGCCTGACCGTGCGAAGGGAGGGGCCCGCACCGGGCCCCTCCGGACGCAGGCAACTCGCCCGACAGGAGAGAACGATGGAGACGAACTGGACCCGGCTGGTCACCCTGCGTGAGCTCGGCCGCCGCCGGAAGCTTCGCGTCGAGGTCGGGGACACCGCGGTCGCCCTGTTCCAGGCCGACGACCGGATCTACGCCTTTCGTGATCTGTGCATCCATCAGGATCGATCACTGGCGAAAGGCACCCTGCTGCACGGGCGGGTCATCTGCCCGGGCCACCAGTGGGCGTTCGACCTCGACACCGGCTACGAGGAAGACCAGGACCTGTGCCAGCCGACCTACGCGGTGACGGTCGAGGACGACGTCGTCTACGTGGATCTCACCCGCAGCCCCAATTACGCCGAGACCGCGACTTCGCCCGCCGAAGTCGACTGAGAGAGCGAGTGACCCCATGACGTTGAACACCATCGTCACCATCGGCGCCGGTCAGACCGCTGCCGTCGCGGCGCGCACCCTGCGGCGCCGAGGGTTCGACGGCAGGATCGTCCTCGTCGGCGACGAGCCGCACGCGCCGTATCAGCGCCCACCACTGTCCAAGGAATTCCTTGCCGGGCAGGAGGATCGCGAGTCGTTGATGCTGCTTCCCGACGCGTGGCGAGAGAAACAGAACGTCGAACTCCTCACCGGCACGACGGTGACCCGGATCGACCCGAGCGGCGGATCGGTCGACCTGTCCGACGGGCGGAGCATCGCGGCCGATGCCGTGCTCGTCGCGACCGGCGGCAGACCGCGCACGATGCCGGTGAACGGGCCTGCGTCCGAACGGGTGCACTACCTGAGGACGATCGACGACGCCGAACGGCTCGCCGCCCACCTTCGTCCCGGCATCGGCCTGGTCCTGATCGGCGGAGGCTTCGTCGGGCTCGAAATTGCCGCCACTGCACAGGCTCTGGGAGCCGAGGTGACCGTTCTCGAGGCGGACGCGGTGCCACTCGCTCGAATCCTCGGAGCCGAGATGGGCGACGTCTGCACGCGATTGCACCGGGAGAACGGAGTCACCGTCCGCGCCGGCGTGCGGGTCGACACCGTGACGACCCGGCCGGACGGCGTGCTCATCGCCCTCCAGGGCGGCGAGGTGCTTCAGGCCGACGTCGTGGTGGTGGGCATCGGGATCGTCCCCAACGTCGAGGTCGCACAGGCCTCCGGACTGGCCGTCGACGGCGGGATCCTCGTGGATGCACAGGGGCGGACATCGATTCCACACGTCTACGCCGCCGGCGACGTGGCAGCGCGATTCTCCGACGCGGCAGGCAGGCATGTTCGCGTCGAACACTTCGACAACGCGAGCAAGCAGGGGGCGGCGACCGCGAACCTCATGCTCGGACGCGTCGGGGTGGTGGACCCCGCGCACTGGTTCTGGTCCGACCAGTTCGGCAAGAACATCCAGTTCACCGGCACCGCCCGCTACACCGACCTGGTCTTCCGCGGCAGCGCCGACGACGGCGAGTTCACCGCCTTCTATCTGGACAGCGGGGTCGTGCGCGGCGCCTTCGCACTCGACCGCGGCGACGAGATCAGCGCCGCCAGAGAACTGATCGGCCGGTCGATCGCGCCGGGCCGGTTGGCGGATCAGGACGTCGACCTGTTCGACCTGATGGACGACGACGAGGAATTGGTGACGGTGTCATGATCGAGGGACTCAATCTCATTGACGGGCAGTGGGTCCCGTCGTCTTCCGGAGCGACGTTCGAGCGGCGCAATCCCGCGGATCACGACGACGTGATCGGCGTGTTCCCGGATTCGACCGAGGCGGACGTGGATGCCGCCGTCAGCGCGCTGGCCAAGGTGGCGCCGCAGTGGGCCGCGACGCCCCCGGAACGCCGCGCGGCGATCCTGGAGGCCGCGGCCGCACACCTCGAGGCGCGGGCAGGCGAACTCGTCGACGAACTCGTCCGCGAGGAGGGCAAGACCCTGGCCGAGGCGACCATGGAAGTCGGCCGCACACCGATGAACCTGCGCTTCTACGCCGGTGAAGCGCTCCGCACCACCGGCAGTACATACCCCACCCCGGGTGAGGGACTCGTCATCACCCTGCGCGAACCCGTCGGAATCGTCGGGGCGATCACCCCCTGGAACTTCCCGCTCAACATTCCGTCGCGCAAACTCGGACCGGCGCTGGCCGCAGGAAACGTCGTGGTGTTCAAACCGTCCGAACTCACGCCGCTGATGGGACAGCGACTGGTCGAGGCGCTGCTGGCCGGGGGACTTCCGGCCGGTGCCCTCGCCCTGGTCCAGGGTTCCGGTCGTGCCGGTGCCGCGGTCGCGGCGGACGAACGCGTCGATGCCGTGACGTTCACGGGATCCACTCACGTGGGCCGTGCGATCCATGCGGCAGTGGGTCCGTCTCGCCGCAGTCAGCTCGAGATGGGCGGCAAGAACCCTGTGGTGGTCCTGGGCGACGCCGACGTGGACAAGGCGGCCGCACTGATCGTCAAGGGCGCCTTCGGCTTGTCCGGGCAGGCGTGCACGGGCACCAGCCGGGTGATCGCGGTGGACGCGATCCACGACCGGTTGCTGGACCGCGTGGTGGAACTCGCCGAAGGGATCACCGTCGGCCCGGGCGCAGACCCGGGTGTGGGCATGGGGGCTCTCGCGGGCGCGGGACAGCTCTCGAAGTTCCTCGAGTACGTGCAGATCGGCCGCGACGAAGGCGCCGAACTGATCTGTGGCGGAGTAAGTCTCGACAGTGGGAACGGTTATTTCGCCGTCCCGACCGTGTTCGCCGGTGGCAGCCCCGACATGCGGGTGGTCACGGAAGAAGTGTTCGGGCCACTGCTGGTCTTCCTGCGGGCCTCCGGCTTCGACGAGGCGGTCGCACTCGCGAACGACACCGAATTCGGGCTCAGCGCGGGAATCGTCACCAACGACGTGACCAAGGCACTCGCGTTCGCGGGCCGTTCCGAATCGGGTCTGGTGAAGATCAATCAGCCCACCACCGGCATGAGCATGAACGCGCCGTTCGGTGGTTACAAGGCGTCGAGCACGCAAACCCACAAGGAACAGGCGGGCGAGTCGATGATGCAGTTCTATCAAGCCGAAAAGACCGTCTACCTCAGCCCTTCGGTCTGAGACCTACCTGTCGACAGAGGGAGAAGACCATGGAATTCACTCGCGTTGCGCGCTCCGGACAGGTTTCCGAAGGCATCGTGCGCCGCTTCTTCGCCGGCGACCACGAATTCGCCGTGGCCCGCCTGAACGGGAAGGCCTACGCAACCTCCAACTACTGCACGCACCTGGACTGCCTGCTCTCGTCCGGGAAACTCGTCGACGACGGCATCGGATGCTCCTGCCACGGAAGCGTATTCGATCTGGAGACCGGGGAACCCGTGTGCCCACCGGCGACGGTGGCGATCAAGACCTACCCGGTCGAGGAACGTGACGGCGAGATCTTCGTCGGCATCGACCCCGACGACACCAGTTCCATCCCGCGCCGGCGGGCCGCGCGGGGGTGCATGAAGTGAACCCTCGACCGTCCACCCTCTCCGCCGACGGCATGGTCTCGTCCAGTCATCCCGCGGCGAGCACCGTAGGTGCCCGCGTACTAGCCGACGGAGGCAACGCCATCGACGCGACGCTGGCCATGGCCGCGATGACCTGGCTGACGTTGCCGGGGCAATGCGGGATCGGCGGTGACGCGTTCGCCGTCGTCCGCGAACCGGACGGATCGGTATGGACGGTCGGGGGCAGCGGCTTCGGGCCCGACGGCGGTGACGTGGACTTCTACACCGAACGGGGGCTGCGGTCGATTCCCCTCGACGGGGCACTGGCGGTGGCGGTTCCCGGGGCGCCGGCCGCCCTCGGCGCGTTGCACGCGGGTGGCG
Source organism: Rhodococcus sp. IEGM 1351 (assembly GCF_030056875.1). NCBI lineage: Bacteria > Bacillati > Actinomycetota > Actinomycetes > Mycobacteriales > Nocardiaceae > Rhodococcus > Rhodococcus sp. IEGM 1351. The sequence goes on from NZ_JASHKU010000026.1 coordinate 15,621, forward strand.
CCACGCGCTCGCTGACGGACCTCTGGGCACCGGCGGTGCGCGCAGCGGAGAAGGGGCTTCCCTGCTCGGCCAAGACTCGGGACGACGTTCGAGAAGCGCACACCGCGATTGCCGCCGACCCCGGACTGCGTGCGGTGTATCTCCCCGGCGGACGGTTGCCGCAGGTCGGGGAGCTGCTGCCGCAACGCGACCTCGCCCGGTCCATTCGTGCGCTCGCGCGCGACGTGCACGGTTTCTACACCGGTTCGTTCGCGCGGCAGGCTGTCGAGGCACTCCGCGCCGGTGGGGCGCCGTTCGGCGGGGACGAGTGGGCGGCAGGCGCCGACGTGCGACCGGAGGCCGCGATCAGCGGAAACTACGCCGGTGCTGTCGTTCACCAGACACCCCTGCCCACCCCCGGATGGATGGTGCTCCAGCAGGCGGCGCTGAACGACGGCGTCGTCGGCTTCTCCCCGTGGCTCACCGCTCCGGCCGTCGATCGCATGGCGAGAGCGGCCCGTCTGGCCTTCGAGGATCGGTTCGCGACGTGCGGTGCCGGCAACGACGGGTGGAAGGACGTGCTCGAGCCGGCCGCGATCGGAGCGGCGAGGGACCGGCTGGACGGCCGTCGGGCGTCGTCGGGCGCCTTCAGCGTCAGCGCCGGAGACACCACCTCGACCGTCGCGGTGGACTCCGACGGACGCGCCGTCAGCTTCATCCACTCGCTCGCCTTCACGTTCGGCGCCAAGATGACCGTCCCCGGCACCGGAGTGGTGCTGAACAACCGATACGGCCGCGGCGCCTATCTGATCCCGGGGCACCCCAACGCCGCGGCGCCGCGGCGTAAACCGCTGCACACCCTCAACGCGTGGGTGATCACCGATGCATCCGGGAATCTCCTGCACGTCGGAAACACCCCGGGCGGGGACGGGCAGGTGCAATGGAACATGCAACTGATCTCGCACCTGCTCGATCACGGGCTCGACCCGGCGGAGGCCGTCGCGGCACCCCGCTTCACCGTCTTCCCCGGCAGTGACGCCGATGTGGTCGGTCGCCCGGCGGAACTGCGTTGCGAGTCCCGCATTCCGGAGGAGGTGCGCACCGAGTTGGAGCGCCTGGGTCACGACGTCGCCCTGCAGGGTCCGTGGGCCGCCGGTGGAAGCGCGCAGATCATCACCCTCGACGCAGCGCGCGGCCTGCTGTCCGGCGCCGCCGACCCCCGCCAGGAAGGAATAGCACTCGGTGTCTGAGCTGGAATCCGTCGCCGCGGCCCCGCGGCCACAGGGCCGCTACATTCCCGCCGTCGTGCACGACGGGATCGCGTACAGCGCCGGCATGACGCCACGCCGCGACGGGGTGCTGACGGTTACCGGCATCGTCGGACGGGACCTGAACATCCCGCGGGCCCGGGAGGCGGCCGGGGTCGCGGCGAGAAACGCGATCGCCGCCGTCGCCGCGGCTGTCGGCGGAACGGCGGCCATCTCCCGGTGCCTTCGCATGAGCGTCTTCGTCGCGTGTACTCCGGACTTCCGCGAACTGTCCGCGGTGGCCGACGGCGCGTCCGACGTGCTGGTCGAATGCCTCGGACTCGACGCGCTGCCGGTGCGCAGCGCGATCGGCGTGTACGCCCTGCCGTCCGGCGCCCCCGTGGAGATAGAGCTCACAGTGGCTGTCCGCGCATAGACCCGCACCCGGCTCCGGAGTATAAATACATCTTGTGTCTATGTTGTATTCCGCCGCGGAGCAGGCCTATCGCGAGGTCAAGGAGCTCATCCTGTCGGGCGGTCTGCCCGGCGGTGAGCTGATCAGCGAGGGCGAGATCGCCGGACGCATGGGGCTCAGCCGTACCCCGGTGCGCGAAGCCTTTCTCCGGCTCGAGTCCGAGGGCTGGATGCGGCTGTACCCGAAGCGGGGCGCGCTCATCGTGCCCGTCGCGGACGGCGAGGCGGAACACGTGGTCGACGCCCGCCAGCTCGTCGAGACGCACAGCGTCCGGGTGCTGGCCGACCAGCCCCACGCCCGCGAACTCCTCGTCGCCCGCCTGCGCGAGAACCTCGTGGAGCAGCGGGAGATCGCCGAGCGCGGCGACGTCGCCGCCTTCAGCGCCGCCGACGCCGACTTCCATCGGATGATCGTCGAGGCGGGCGAGAATCCGCTGCTCGCGACGTTCTACTCCAGCATCCGCGAGCGTCAGCGCCGCATGACGGCACACTCGATCACCCGTGACCCGGGACAGCTGCCCAGGATCATCGCCGACCACGAGCAGCTGACCGAACTCGTCGAGGCGGGTGACGCCGCCGGGTTCGACGCCGCGGTGCTCGTCCACATGCGCCAGGTCCACGCCCTCAACCCGAGAGGAGTTGCGCGATGACCGTCGTCCGCGAATACCCGATGGAGGTGCCCGAGGCCCTCGCGTCGCCGCGCGCGTGGCTGCTGGTGGCCGCGACCATGTTCGCGGTCGCGTGGGGCGGCAACGAATTCACGCCGCTGCTCGGCATGTACCGCGCCGATCACGGCTTCTCGCCGGTCACGGTCGATCTGTTCCTGTTCGCCTACGTTGTCGGGATCGTGCCCGCCCTGCTCCTCGGCGGACCACTCTCCGACCGGCTGGGACGGCGGCCGATCCTGCTCCCGGCACCGTTCCTGACGATCGCCGGTTCCACGCTCCTGGCCCTCGGCGCCGACTCCGCGGCGATGCTCATCGTCGGCCGCGTCCTGTGCGGTATGGCGCTCGGCCTCGGCATGGCCGTCGGCGGCAGCTGGGTGAAGGAACTGTCCTCCGCGCCGTGGGATCCCGCGGCCAGGGACGGTGCCGGTGCGCGACGGGCAGCGATGAGTCTGACCGGCGGATTCGGCCTCGGCGCGGGCGTCGCCGGCGTCCTCGCGCAGTGGGCGCCACTGCCGAGTGTCCTGTCCTACGTCGTGCACAGCGCGATCGCCGTCGCCGCTGCCGTCGCACTGTGGCGGGCCCCGGAGACCCGGGCGGCCCAGCCGGTCTCCGAACGTGTCTCGCTCGCCCGCGACCTCGCGATCCCGTCCGCCGCCCACAAGCGATTCCTGTTCGTGATCGCACCGCTCGCCCCCTGGGTGTTCGGTACGGCGGCCGCCGCCTACGCGGTGCTGCCGTCGCTGATGTCCGGGAACACCGGTGGGCTGCCGCTCGCGTTCTCGGCGCTCATGTGCATGGTCGGCCTCGGGGCGGGATTCGCGATCCAGGCACTCGGCCGCAAGATCGACACCCCCCGCAACGCGCGTGCCGTCGTGGTGTCACTCGTCGTCGTCCTCGCCGGAATGGGCGTCGCCGCCGTTGCCGCGTCGGCGCTGACCATTCCGCTGGCGCTCGCCGCCGCCGTCGTGCTCGGCTGCGGATACGGCATGGCCATGGTGTCGGGACTGCAGGAGATTCAGCGGATCGCGGGACCGGACGACCTGGCCGGACTGACCGCGGTCTTCTACTCGCTCACGTACCTGGGATTCGGGACGCCCGCCGTGATGGCCTACCTGTCCGAGACGTTCCCGGCGGTGACGTACCCGAGAATGTTCGTCTTCGGCGCGGTCGCGGCCGCGGGCTGTCTCGCGCTCGCCCTCACGAAGTGGCGCGCACACCTGCCGCACCCGGAGTGAGCGCAGCTCACATCGGCGGCAGAGTCTTCTCGCCGAGCCAGGAATCCCACAGCCGGCGCAGCGGCTCGTCGGTGTAGTGGGTGGCCAGGTCGGTGAACTGCTCGCTCGTGACGGTGGAGTGGCGATGGGCCAGCGTCCACTGCCGCAGCAGCGCGAAGAACTTGTCGTCGCCGAGCCGGCGTCGCAAGGCGTGGAGTGTGAGAGCGCCGCGCTTGTAGACGCGGTCGTCGAACATCAGCTGCGGTCCCGGATCGGCGATCACCAGATCCTGTGGCTTGCGGGCCAGGCCCTGATGCGCCTGCAGGGCGAGCTGGTGCGCGGAATGTCCACCGGAATTCTCCGACCAGATCCACTCCGCGTAACAGGCGAAGCCTTCGTGCAGCCAGATGTCCCGCCACTGGCCGAGCGTCAGGCTGTTGCCGAACCACTGATGGGCCAGTTCGTGCGCCACCAGACGTTCGGACCAGCGCCGGCCGGTGCAATGGTTGGCGCCGAAAATCGACAGTCCCTGCGCCTCGAGCGGGATCTCCAACTCGTCGTCCGTCACGACCACCGTGTAGTCGGCGAACGGGTAGGGGCCGAACAACCGGGAGAACACGTCCATCATCTGAGGCTGCCGGCCGAAGTCCACGTCGAACGTCGGACGCAGCCGCGGCGGATGGACGGCGAACATGGGCACACCGCCGGAACCGAGGCTCCGGCGTTCGTACGGTCCGATCTGGATGGTGGCCAGGTAGCTCGCCATCGGCTCGGTCTGCTCGTACACCCACGTCGTCTGGCTGGCCCGGGTCTGCTTGCTGACCAGCGCACCGTTGGCCACCGTGAAATACGGCGAATCGGTCGTGATCGCGATGCGGTAACTCGCCTTCGAACTCGGGTGGTCGTCGCACGGGAACCAGGACGCCGCCCCGTTGGGCTGACTGGCGACGAGTGCGCCCTCGGACAGCTCCTCCCAGCCGACCTCACCCCACACACTGCGGATCGGTTTCGGCGAACCCCCGTATTGGACGGTGAGCACGAGGGCGCCGCCCGCGGGGATCGCCTGCGCGGGCGTGACGATCAGCTTGCCGTTCCGGTGCAACCACTTCGTGTTGCGGGAACCGTTGGCCGCGACCTTCGTGACGTGCAGGTTGGACGCCAGATCCAGGGCGAACCGGGAGCGGGCCTCCGTGGTGACCGCGGTGATCGTGGCCTTGCCTGCCAGCCGGTTGCTGTGAACCTTGTAGGTGAGGTCGAGTTCGTACCGGGACACCCGGTATCCGCGGTTTCCGTTCTGGGGGAGGTACGGGTCGACCGGCTCGTCGATCCCCTTGTCGGACTTCACGTGGCCGCCCAGGGGGCGATCGGGTTTCCCTGCCACCGCGTGGACGGCGGCACGGTGTCGCCGCGCATGACGAGTGAGGCCGGGCCGACCGTGGCGCCTTCGCCGATCCGGGCGGCGGGCAACGCGACACAGTGCGGGCCGAGGGTGGCGCCGGCTCCGAGGATGACGGTGTCCATGGACATGATCCGATCATGGAACAGGTGAGTCTGCACGACACACCCCCGTTCCACAGTCGCGCCGTCGCCCAGCGTCACGAGATCCGCCTCGGGGAGCCAATAGGTTTCACACCACACACCCTTGCCGATGGTGGCTCCGAGACCCCGCAACCAGACGTTGAGGACGGCGGTGCCCGTGGCGGCACGGGCGAACCAGGGTGCGGCGACGGTCTCCACGAAGGCGTCTGACACCTCGTTCCGCCACACGAACGAACTCCACAGCGGGTGTTCGATCTTCCCGATCCGACCCACCACCAGCCACTTCGCGATCACGGAGATCAGCCCGGCGACCGCGCCCGCGACGAGGAGGACGACACCGCTGGCCAGCGCTGCGAGCCAGAAGCCGATGTGGTGAGCCATCACCTGCAGCGCGAACAGCACACCGAGGCCGATTCCGAACGTCACCGTCACCGGGATGAGGCGGCACGTCTCCACGACCGCGCGGGCGATCTTGAGCCGGACCGGGGGACGGAACGTGCGGGAGGCGTCGGTGTCGCCGGGCGCCCTGCGGAGACGGACCGGGGGACTGCCCAGCCAGGAGGAACCGGATTTCGCCTTCGACGGCGTGGCCGAGAGCACAGCGACGAGACCGTTCTTGGGCACGCGCCGACCCGGACCGGTCATCCCGGAGTTGCCGAGGAAGGCGCGCTTGCCGACCTTCGCGTGTTCGATGTGCATCCAGCCGCCGCCGAGTTCGTAACTCGCGATCATCGTGTCGTCGGCGAGGAATGCGCCATCCGCCACGGTGGTGAACTTCGGAAGCATGAGGACGGTCGACGCTTCGACGTTCTTGCCGATCCGGGCGCCGAGCAACCGCAGCCATCCCGGCGTCAGGAGGCTCGCATACAGCGGGAACAGGAACGTGCGGGCGGAGTCCATGAGTCGTTCGGTGGCCCACACCTGCCAGCCGATGCGACTGCGGACCGGGTGGTAGCCCTCACGCAGCCCAATGGACAGCAGCCGGACGGACACGACCGTGAGGAGGGCGAATACGGCGAGGCTGACGAGCGTCGCGACGGGAAGGATCACCAGCGACTGGAGTACCGCGGACCCGATCGTGCCGGCGTCGCGGATCCACCACCCGATGACCACGATGCCGGCGACGAGGGCGAAGATCGGCAGTCCGGCGATGAGCATCGACGTCACGCCGAACGCGGGAACCCAGTAGGCCGCGCGGCGAGGGGTCTCCTCGGGCCACGGGTGGACGGCCTTGCCGACCTTGACCGCCGGTGAACCGGCCCAGTGCTGATTCGCCTTGACGCGTCCGAACACGGCGGAACCGGCCTCGACTTCGGCGTTTCGCCCGATGGTGGCGCCGGGAATCAGCGTGGAGCGGGCGCCCACCGACGCACCCGGACCGATCTTGATGGAGCCGATGTGGACGACGTCGCCGTCCACCCAGTGCCCGGACAGGTCGACCTCGGGTTCGATGGAGCAACCGTCGCCGAGTTCGAGCATGCCGGTGACCGGCGGGAGCGTGTGCAGGTCGACACCCTTGCCGACCGTGGCGCCCAGCGCCCGCGCGTAGTAGAGCATCCACGGCGCGCCAGACAGGTTCGCGGCGCCGCTGGCCTCGGTCAGGCGTAGCGCCACCCACAGTCGCAGGTGTTCGCTGCCGCCTCGGGGATACGTTCCGGGCTCGAGTCCGCGCAGCAGGATCCGTGAGCCGATCACCGAGATCGCCATCCGGCCGACCGGGCTGATGAACGCGAAGAACGCGAGCAGAATCCACCACCACGACACCGTGGGCGCCCACGACACCGTCGTGAACCACGAGAAGGCGTTGTTCGCGATGGCCAGCCACGTGACCCACTGCAGGCCAGTGAGCGTGGTGAGCGGAACCGTGGCCGCGATCTGCGCGAGCTGGCTCCGACGCGGAGTCGGTGTGACGATGCGGGGTTCGGCGGCGTCGATCGGCGCCAGCTCGTCGAGGTATTCCGCGAGCGAACCGAGCCGCGGATGGTCGTAGAGTTGCGCGACCGTCACTTCGGGGAACCGTTCGCGCAGCGCCGTGACCAGCTGGGCTGCCGAGAGGGATCCGCCGCCGAGCTCGAAGAAGTCGTCGTCGGGGCCCGTGATCTCGGCGCCGAGAATCGCCGTCCACAGCCCCGCGACCCAGGCCTGCGTGCCTTCGAGACCCAGTTTCTCCGCGGCGTCGTCGATACCTGGCGGGGGCCAGGGCAGGGCGTTCCGGTCGACCTTGCCGGACGTGCGGGTGGGCAGTTCGTCGACCAGGACCAACCGGGGGACCAGCGCCGCCGGCAGTTGCTCGGTGAGCGCGGTGTGCGCCGCCTTGAGGTCGAAGTCGGGGTTGGTGCTGGCCAGGTAGCCGACGAGGATCTGGTGACCGGCTCCGGTCCTGCGCACGGCCGCGGCGGCGCCGCCGACCCCGGGAAGGTTCTGCAGGGCGTTGTCGACCTCGCCCAGTTCGATCCGCCTGCCGCCCAGCTTCACCTGATCGTCCGCGCGACCCTGGAACAGCAGTCCGCGTCGGTCGAGGCGGACGAGGTCGCCACTGCGGTAGGCGCGATCCCAGCCGAGGGTCGGCATCGGTGCGTACTTCTCGGCGTCCTTCTGCGGGTCGAGGTACCGGGCCAGACCGACACCGCCGATGACCAGTTCGCCCACGTCGCCCTCGGGGACGGGTTCACCGGTTGCGTCGACCACCGCGAGGTCCCAGCCGTCGAGCGGGAGGCCGATACTGACCGGACTCTTGCCGTCCATCAGGGCGCCGCACGCCACGACGGTCGCCTCGGTGGGCCCGTACGTGTTCCATACCTCGCGTCCGTCGACGGCGAGACGCTCCGCCAGTTCGGGTGGGCAGGCCTCGCCGCCGAAGATCAGCAGGCGCACGGCCTCGAGGGCCTCGGCGGGCCACAGCGACGCGAGGGTCGGCACCGTCGAGACGATGCTGACATCGCGCGCGACGAGCCACGGGCCGAGGTCCATGCCGCTGCGCACCAGGGACCGGGGCGCGGGAACGAGGCAGGCGCCGTGACGCCACGCGAGCCACATCTCCTCGCAGGACGCGTCGAACGCGACCGACAGTCCGGCCAGCACCCGATCGCCGGGCCGGATCGGGTCTTCCTGAAGGAACATCCGGGCTTCGGCATCCACGAACGCCGCCGCATTGCGATGGTTCACCGCGACACCCTTGGGGGTGCCGGTGGAACCGGAGGTGAAGATGATCCAGGCGTCGTCGTCGACGGTCGGCGGACGGGCGCTCGGCGACTCGGCCCTGTCGGGGGCGGTACCCGCGGTGATCCCGGTGCCGGTCATCACGCACCGGACCTGCGCCTCGCCGAACACGAGTTCGGCGCGTTCCTCGGGGTCGTCCGCGTCGACCGGCACGTAGGCGGCGCCGACGGCGAGCGTCGCGAGGATCGCGACGTAGAGCGAGCAGGATCCGGATGGCATTCGGATTCCGACGCGATCGCCGGCCCCGACTCCTGATTCGGCCAGGACCTCCGCGGTCTGCCGGATCTCCTCGAGTAGTTCCTGGTAGGTGAGCGACGTCGAGCCGTCGTCGATCGCCGGGGCTTCGGGGTTCGCCTCGGCCGTCGCGAACAGGATGTCGACGAGAGTGCGCGGCGCCGGTGCGAATTCACGGCGGAGGAATTCCCGGGGTATACGGAGCGACAGGTCCGAATCCGTCGGCGACTGGAGAGACAATCCAGAATTCCTTCTCTGAGGGTGGTGATGCGTACGGCTCGTTATCTCACGATCAAGTGGCCAGATGGTGAACAGTTGGTGGTTCGTAGGGCTTCGTCGTCCATTCTTCACCCGCAGTTGCCGGTTCTCTCGCCGCACGTGTCGAAGTTCGTCCCTCTTCTTCGTCGTCTGGTCAGAAGGAGCACCCGAGTTCCTTCTTTTCGAGGAAGGATCACCTCATGTACTACCTGGCATTGCTGGCGGACGAGAAGAACGCCACCGAATGGGCACCGGATAGTCCGGAGTTCGCGGTGGCCGTTGCGCGCCACCAGGCGTTCACGGAGAGAGCGGGCTCCGCGATCGTCGGAGGTGGTGCCCTGTATCCGAGCGCGGAGGCGGCCACCATCCGGAACGAGGGCGGCCGTGCGCTGATCACGGACGGTCCGTTCGCGGAGACCGCGGAGGTGATCGGTGGTTTCTACGTCCTCGAGGGGCCGGACCTGGACGAGGTGCTGAATCTGGCGCGGCACATCCCCGAGGCGATCATCGAGTTGTGGCCGATGTTCGAGTGGATGCCCGTGACCGATCAGACAGGCTGCTGGATGGCGCTGCTCCGCGAACCGGTGGCGGCGGCGGTGGCGCCGGGCACACCCCAGTGGGACGAGGGAATGGCCGAGCACGAGAAGTTCGGTCGGCTCGCCGGGTCCGCGGTGCGTGGCGGCGGGGCCCTCTATCCGCCGGACTCCGCGACGACGATCCGCGTTCGCGACGGGGAACTCCTTCTCACCGACGGCCCCTTCGCCGAGACAGCCGAGGTCGCGAACGGCCTGTACGTGCTCGCAGCCGACGACCGGGAGAGTGCGATCGCGTTGTCGGCGAAGATCCCGGTGACGCCGAAGGGCTGCGTCGAACTCCGGCAGATCGTCGCCTACGCCGAGTAATGGACGGCGACACGCTGAGCCGCGTCTTCCGGAAGGAGTCCGGTCGGGCGCTGGCGACCGTGGCACGGATGGTCGGCGACCTGTCCCTCGCCGAAGACGCGGTGCAGGAGGCGTTCGCCGAGGCGATCCGCAGCTGGCCGGAGGCGGGACTGCCCGAGAACCCGGGAGCCTGGATCACGACCGTCGCCCGCAACCGGGCACTGGACCGGTTGCGCCGGGAATCGTTGCGCGGCGACAAGGAGCACGATGCGGCGCGGCTCGTTCCCCCTCCGGACGAGGAAGAGGTGTGGCCGGTGCGTGACGACCAGTTGCGGCTCATGTTCACCTGCTGCCATCCCGCGCTGTCCCCGGAGTCGCAGGTCGCGTTGACTCTCCGCCTGGTGGCCGGGCTGAGGCCCGCGGAGATCGCCCGGTTGTTCCTCGCCCCGGAACCGACCGTGTCCCAACGGCTCAGCCGCGCGAAGTCGAAGATCCGGACGGCCGGTATCCCCTTCCGGGTCCCGCCCGACCATCTGCTGCCCGAGCGCACCCCGCAGGTACTCGCCTGCATCTATCTGGTGTTCACCGAGGGCTATTCGGCGACGTCCGGCGACACCGCGATCCGCGACGAACTCTGCGAGGAGGCGCTGCGGCTCGGCCGGTTGCTGTGCGAGCTGATGCCGGACGAGGGTGAGGCCTGGGCACTGATGGCGCTCATGTTGTTTCACGACAGCAGGCGAGCACAGCGAACGGACGACGCGGGTGATCTCGTCTCACTCGAGGAGCAGGACCGTCGGCGCTGGGACCGGGCGAAGATCGCGGAAGGCGTCGTGTGCCTGCGGGCCGCACGGCGCAGGGGAGGCGGTCCGTACGGCGCGCAGGCCGCGATCGCGGCCGCCCACGCGACGGCGCCGAACTGGACGGCCACCGATTGGAACGCCGTCGTCGCCGGATACGACGAACTCGGCACGTACGGCAACTCACCCGCCGCCCGTCTCAATCGCGCTGTCGCAGTGAGCTTCCGCGACGGCCCCGACGCCGGCCTCGCCGAGTTGGACGCACTCGCCGGGGAGCCGAGACTGGCGCGGACGCACACCGTGCACGCGACCCGCGCCGACCTGCTGCGCCGAGCGGGCAGGCCCGCGGAGGCGAATGCGGAGTACCGCGCCGCGATCGGCCTGGCGGCGAACGAACCGACCCGGCGATTCCTGGCGAGGCGGCTCGCGGAAGTGGACCGCGAGAACAGTGCCCGCTAGATCCGCCCGCGAGGCTGGTGCTGGGTGATGCAGTGGATGCCGCCGCCCCGCGCGAAGATCTGCCGGGCATCGACCGTGACGACGCGGCGACCGGGGTAGACGCTCGACAGGATGTCGCGGGCGAGGGCATCGTGAGGGTCGTCGAAGCCACACGCGATGACGCCGCCGTTGACGACGAGATGATTGATGTAGCTGTAGTCGACCCAGCCCTCCTCGTCACGCAGGACCGTCGGGGCCGGTACCTCGACGATCCGCCACGGCGCACCGGAACGGTCACGGCTGTCGGACAGAACTTTCAGGATCTCGGCGGACACCTCGTGGTCGGGGTGGGATCGGTCGCGCTGGGAGTGCACGAGGGCCACCCCGGGTGCGGGCAGCGCCGCGACGATGTCGACGTGCCCCTTGGTGCCGAACTTCTCGGAATCTCGCGTGAGGCCGCGGGGGAGCCAGACGACGTGTTCGGCGCCGATCGTGCGCGCGAGTTCCGCCTCGACTCCCGCCGCGTCCAGGCCGGGGTTGCGCAGCGGGTCCAGTTGCACGGTCTCGGTGACGAGCACGGTTCCGCGACCGTCGACCTGGATCCCGCCGCCCTCGTTGACCATCGTCGACGGGACCGGCCGCGCACCGGACCACCGGGTGACGGCCGCGCCGATCGACCGGTCGCGATCCCAGGTCGCCCACTCCTGTTGTCCCCAGCCGTTGAACGTCCAGTCGACGGCACCGAGTCGGTCGTCCTCGTCGAGGACGAACGTGGGTCCGATGTCGCGCATCCAGGCGTCGTCGAGGGGAGCCTCGACCACATCGCTGTCCGCGGACAGGTACTGCCGGGCGACGTCCCGATCCGCCGGATCGACGACCATGGTGACCGATTCGAATTCGGCGATCGTGTGGGCGACTGCCGTCCACGCGGTTCGCGCCTCGTGCGCGTCGTCCGCGGTCGCGGTCATCGAGGCCCCGAGGGGCGGGAACGCCATCCACACCCGTTCCTGCGGTTCGGTCTCGCTCGGCATCCGCCAGGTCATGACCGGGTCTCCGAGGCCGATACCGTCGTCGGAAGTCCGTAGGGGTGCTCGTGGTCCACGGGATCCGTCAGCCGGGTGTAGGTGTCCGGCCTGCGGGTGGTCAGGAACGGGAAGAGATCGAGCCAGTCCTTCCGCTGATCGAGGTCGAGATCGGCCACCAGGACCGCCTCCTCGTCGCGGGGAGCCGACACGAGCACGCGGCCGTACGGGTCGGAGATGAACGAGGAACCGTAGAAGTCGATGCCGCCCTCGTTGCCGCAGCGGTTCGGGACCACCATGAATGTGCCATTGGTGATGCCGTTTCCGACGATCACGTGCTGCCAGATCGGCTGGGTGTCGAAGGACGGGGCGCTCGGCTCCGACCCGATCGCCGTGGGGTAGACGAGGATCTCGGCGCCGCCGAGCGAATACATCCGCGCGACTTCGGGGAACCACTCGTCCCAGCACGTCGGCAAACCGAGTGCGGCACCGCCCAGTTCGGCCGGGCGGTAGACGGGGTAGGCGTCGTCGGCGGGACCGCCGCGGAAGTAGGTGTCCTCGTAGTAGCCGGCGCTGACGGGGATGTGGAGCTTGCGGGTGCGGGAGAGCAATTCGCCGGAGGGGGCGACGAGGATGGCGGTGTTGAAACCGAGACCGTCCGGGCCGTCGGCTCGTTCGTAGAGGGAAGCGTGGACGCAGACGCCGTGCCGGGCAGCGGCGGCGGCCGCGAAACTGTACGTGGGTCCGGTCGTGAGGTTCTCGGCGTCGCGGCCGGGGGTCCCGGTCGCGCGGGTGTCGGCGGGGTACTTCGACAACGTGAGTTCCGGCAGGAACACCACCTCGGCGCCGAGTGCGGCGGCCTCACCGATCGCGTCGGTCAATTCGGTGCGCAGTGCGTCCGCATCGGGACGCCAGCGGTGCTGCACCAGCCCGACCCGCAGCGGCGTGCGGGCGGATTCGGTGAAGCGCGCCGGTGAGGACGGTGCGGGCAGTGCGGTGATCGTGCGAATGGTCATCGTTATTCCTTCGGTCTGGATGTGACGGGAGTGTCGGGTGTGTGGGGGGTGGGCTCGGACATCACGACGTCGATCGCGCCGAGCAGATGGGAGCGGGCGTCCTCGGTGGAGATCTCCTTGCAGAGCCACCGCCCGGACAGGCCCTCGACGAGGGCGGTCATCGTGACCGCGGTGGCCTGGGGGTCGAGCGAGCGGGAGATCTCGCCGGTGACCTGCGCCTGCGTGATCGCGTCGGCGATCTCCGACACCCACGCCGCGGTGGTCCGTGCGAGCGGCTCCCGCAGCGCCTCCTCGTACACGGCGGAGGCGCGTAACTCGTTCCAGGCCAACGAGTTCTCCACGACCTCGGGACGGTCCTGGATCTCGCCGAGGAGGGAGCGGGTGAGCCGGTCGCGAGCGGAGTCGCCGGATCCCTCACCCTCGCTGCGGTAGGCGCGGGCACGGTCGTTGATGTGGTTCAGGGCGGCCTCGAGGAGGCCGATGCGATCCTTGAAGTGGTAGTACAGCAGTCCCGGCGACACGCCCGCGACCTCCGCGACATCGTTGACGCGAAGCCCGCGGATACCTCGTTGGGCAATGGCCGTGGCGCTGGCCTTCAGAATCGCATCGCGTCGCTCGCTCCGTACCTGACGGACGGATCCCGTATCGCCGCCGCCGACACGTCGACGCCGGTTCCCGTCGAAGAATTGCTCGGGGCGGCGTTCGACGGCGAGGGCGAAGACCTTCGGTCGCTCGCGGATTCGTTGTCCGGGCTGTCGGCGTCGGGCGCCGAATCGCTCGATCGGACAGTGGCTTTGGTGCGCGACGGCCGCACCGTCTTGGGAACGCAGTCCGAACAGTCGTCGGCGATCAAGGATTTCAGCGCCGACCTGGACTCGCTCGCGGATCGGCTGCGCAGCAGCGACCCGGACGTCCGGCGGCTGATCGACAACGGAAATCCGGCGAGCGATCGACTAGGGCAACTCGTCTCGGAGGCCGGGCCGGGTGCCACGACGAACCTCGCCAACCTGTCCGCCACGGCGAAGGCGATCTCGGTGCAGGCCACCGCCCTGCAGACGCTGTTCGTGTATTTGCCCGGCGTGGCGGCCGCGTCTTCGACCATTGCGCCCGACGACGGAACCGTTCACCTGGGCCTGGTGGCAGAGACCAACAATCCGCCGTCGTGCACCGTCGGCTACGAGGGTACCCCGGCGATCCTCCAGGAGATGAAGCGGAACGACCCGAACTTCGACGACACGCAGCAGGACTTCCCGCAGAACACCGCCGCATCCTGCGAAGCTCCGCAGGGCAGTCTCACCGGTGTCCGGAGCGCGAACCGGATCGTGTTCGGAGACCCCGCCACCGTACAGCCGTGGGACTCCACCCCCAAGAAGGATCCGAACAAGTTGGACCTCAACCCGATTGCCAATCAGCTCGCCCCGCTCCTCGGGGTGACCCCCAACTGACGCGAGTTCTCACCCCGGATCCCGGACGCTCCCGGATTTCGGGTTGACAACTGCGCGTCGATCCTGCAATCTTCGAAACAGGTCACGAGTACCAGCGTCAAGCCCCGGCTTGCTGGTCGGCAACCCTCCACCGCGGCGGGGTGCTCCGGGTGACGACCAGGCTGAGGTCCATACCGGACCCGGCAAGCGCGGACTCCGAGAGGGCACCGACCCTGCGACGAGTCCCTGACTACGAGGGATGTCGTGATGACTGCTGTATTGACCGCTGACGTGTGTGTTGCCCCCCTGGCCCAGGTTTCGGGCTCCGACCTGCGGGTTCCGCTCGTTCAAGGTGGCGACTGCGCGTACGTCAACTTCGACTACGCCGCCAGTGCGCCGGCGTTGGCGCAGGTGACCGATCGAATCGGGGCGCTGCTTCCGACGTACTCCAGCGTGCATCGCGGCGCCGGCTACGCGTCGCGGGTGTCGACCGAGTGCTACGAGAAGGCCCGCGACTCGGTGGCCCGGTTCGTCGGAGCGGGCGAGGACCAGGTGGTGGTCTTCACCCGGAACACGACCGACTCGCTGAATCTGCTCGCCGGCTGCGTCCCCGGCAGCACCGTGGTCCTCGACATCGAGCACCACGCGAACCTGCTGCCGTGGAAGAACTCTCGCGTCGTGCAGGCGGCGGACACGCTGGACGAGACCGTCCGCCTGCTCGTCGCCGAACTGTGCTCCAAGCCCACCGCCCTGCTCGCGGTGACGGGAGCGTCCAACGTGACGGGCGAGGTGCTGCCGATCGCAGCCCTCGCCGAGGTGGCGCATCGTTGCGGCGCACGGATTCTCGTCGACGCCGCTCAGCTCGCGCCGCACCGCCGCATCGACGTCGAGGAGTGGGGCGTCGACTACCTCGCCTTCTCCGGGCACAAGCTGTATGCACCCTTCGGCGCCGGCGTGCTGGTCGGCCGCCGGGACTGGCTCGACGCCGCCGAGCCCTACCTCGCAGGCGGCGGCGCGGTCCGGAACGTGACCGTCGAATCCACCCAGTGGGCGCCCGCCCCTGCCCGGCACGAGGCGGGAACCCCCAACGTGCTCGGCACGGCGGCGCTCGCCGCCGCGTGCGATGCGCTGTCCGAGCTGGACTTCGGCACGGTGGCCGAACACGAGGCGGCGCTCACCCGCCGCCTCCTCGACGGCCTCGGCTCCGTCGACGGCCTGGAGTTCCTGCGGCTGTGGTCGGACGCCCCCGACACCGTGGGGATCGTGACGTTCACGATCGACGGGTTCGAACCCGGAGAGATCGCCGCCTACCTCTCCGCCGAACACGGAATCGGAGTTCGCGACGGGCGGTTCTGCGCCCATCCGCTGCTGGGACGCCTCGGCCGGCCCGACGGCGCCGTGCGAGTGAGTGTGGGTCTCGGAAGCTGCTCCGGGGACGTGGATCGGCTGGTCGACGCGGTGCGCACGCTGGTGGCGGGGCGCAGGAGCTGGACCTACGCCAAGGAGAGCGGCCAGTGGAATCCGGTGCCGGAGACGCGTTTTTCGCGAGACGCGCTAGTATGACCGCATGGCATCGCAGGCTGGGAGCACAATGATTGCTCACTGGTGCCGTCGGCATGTCGATCTGTGCCGAACCGCCTCGGGTATGTGTTCGAGCTGACCGTTCTTCCAGCTCCGTTTCATTCACACGTCATTCCCGAGGAACCCCTATGTCTCGAGACAATGCCTTCGTATCCCGTCCCCTTCGCGTCGCCGTCGAACTGACCGGCTCCGGCCATCACCCGGCGGCCGAGGGTGCCCCGGGCACGCGGCCGATCAACGGCGCGGACTACTGGGTGGACCTGACCGCCGACTCGACGGATCAGCTCGACCTCACGTCGTTCCCGCCGAACGTCGTCCGGATCCGGGCGTCCGATCTGCGTGAGGCGCAGCAGGAACGCGCGCGGATCCGCGCCGAACTCGTCGCCGACGGTCGCGACCCCGACAGCGTCACCGTCCTGGTGGACCTCGAGGTCCTCATCGCCGGAGAGGCCCGCGCCGCGCGCAAGGAGCTGGCCCTCCTCGACAGCGCACTGGATGCACCGCGTGCTCCGGTGTCGTTGCAGTACATCGGAACTCCGGTCGGCCTCGCCGGGCTCATCGCCGACATCCAGGCGGCCGGCGTCGCCGACGGTGTGACCGTGCTGCCGCTGTCGCTGCCCAGGGTTCTGGAGCAGCTCGTCGACGGCACCCTCCCGTGGCTGGAGGAGCGAGGTCTCGTCACCGCCGCCGCCGCCGTCGACGAAGCACTGCGTCGTTTCGACCTCCCCCTCCGCGAGCGGGTACTGGCATCCTGACCAGATCAGTTGCCGTTGTTCGCTGAACCGAGCGGAGTGGGCCGGTAGTACCGGCCCTCGTGGTACAGCAGGGGAGCCGAGGCGGAATCGTCGTCTGCCTCGGCATGGACGCGGGTGACGAGGCCGATGACGAGCGTGTGATCGCCGACGGGAATCAGCTGGTCCACGATGACCCGCAACCAGCTGGGAGTTCCGTGGAGGACCGGTTCGCCGGTGTCGAGTCGCGCCCAGAGCGACTCGTCGGCGAACCGCTGGTCGGCGCTTCGGGAGAAGCGCTGAGCCAGGTGCTGCTGGTGTTCCCCGAGCAGGTGGATCACCAGCGAATCCGCGGAATGAAGTGCATCGATGCTGGAGGAGGTGTTCGCGATGTTGAACGACACCAACGGCGGGTCCAGTGAGACCGAGGAGAACGAGGACGCCGTGAAGCCGACCGGGCCGGACCCCGAATCGAGGGTCACGATGGTGACGCCCGCCGGGTGTCGACGCAGTGCTGCGCGGTAATCCTCGGCGCAGATTCCGGGGGCGAGTCGATGGTCGCGGGGGAGGTCCGAACCATCGACGGTTTCGGCGTTCTCGGCTCTGTCGGACAAATCATTCTCCGGGTCGGCCCGTGCGGGCACTGTGTCATTCTCGTTCACGAGATCTGACGTCAACTATAGGGGCGTGAACAGCCTGGGATTCAGTCGACGTCGATCGCCAGACCCGCGGTGATCCGCACCAACTCCGAGAACGACGTGCGGAAGACCGTGTCCGGGTGCCCGGCGGCCGCCCACAGTTCCGCGTACTCCGACAGGGCGTTGTCGACGTACGTCGGAAGGTTCGTGGGATGTCCGAGCGGCGCGATACCCCCGATCGGCTGGCCGGTGGCGATCCGAACCATGTCGAGGGGCGCCCGGGTCAGATTTCCCTGCAGTCGTTTGCCCGTGTTCGTCAGATCCACCTCGTGCGCCCCCGACACGAGGAGCAGGATCGGGTCGTCGTCCAGGAGGAACACCAGCGACTTGGTGATGGCCCCGATATCGACCCCCAGAGACTCCGCCGCCTCGGCCGCGGAGTGGGTGGAGTCGGGCTGGGTCACGATCACCCCATGGTGCCCTCGCGCGATCAGAGTCTCGGCGACATGCGCGGCGTGGGGGTGCAGGGGCGTCGGCATGAACCAAGAGTAGGTCCATTCCCCCGGTACGACATCAAGAAGCGTCGTCCGACACGACATCGGAACGGGGCGTAGTCGATTCCGGCTTCCGGAGGGGCCGGGCGGTGAACCCGAACAGCAGTCCGAGCCCGACCGCCGAGTAGAGCGCGAGGGCGAGCGCGGGCTGTCCCAGCCCCACGTCGTCGAAGTACACGATGCTGCGAATTCCCTCGGTGCCGGCGCCCGGGGTGATCCAGCGTCCGATGGCCGCGTAGAAGGCGGGGATGACGTTCGAACCGAACGCCCCGCCGGCGCTGGGATTGCCCAGAATGACGAAGACGGCGATCGCGAGGGGGACGGCGAGGATGCCGACCGAGGCGCGCAACCCCAGCGTGAACACGGCGGTGCCGAAGACGACGCCTGTTCCGAGTAGCCACAGCGGGAACCAGTGTCCTGCGAACGTGCCGAGCACGTGAGTGGTGATCAGGGCGCCGAGGGCGCCGGACAGCACGGCGTACCCGAACAGGACAGCCGTGTGAGCGGACGCCTGACGCAGGGTTCGCGGGGCGCCGATGAACAGGCCGATCGCCGCCGCGAGCAGGTAGCCGCCGACCACCCAGCCGACCGCCAGATAGAAGCCGGAGAGTCCGCGGTTGTCGTGCACGCCGACCGGAATTTCGTCGCGGAGCGTGAACTGGCGACCCTGACTGTTCTCCACCTGGGTGAAGACCGATTCGAGCGCGCTGGAGACGGAGCTGCCGCCTGCGCTCGCGGTGATCAGGGTGTCGGGGCCGACGGGATTCATGACGAACGCGCCCTGGATCTCGCGGTCGTGGAGGAGCCGCCGGGCTTCCGCGGTGTCCGAGACGACACGGGCGCGCAGCGGTCTGCCGTCGATCGCGTCGAGCCGGTCGGCGACCTGCTCGTCCGTGCCTGCGGGCAGTCCCTCCGCTGCGACGACACCGATCTCGATGTCGCGGGGCGTGGGCTGATGGAACGCGGCCACGTAGCTGAGGATGAAGCCGAGTTGGAGGAGCAGAACGCCGAAGACCAGCGCGACCATCACCTTGGGCGCGCCGTACTTCGACACCGGACTGTCGTGGTGCACGGGAGCCGGGGTGGGGGATTCGCTGTCGGTCATGGTCATCGGACGTCCTCGATCCTTGTCAATACCGTGGGTATTGAATACCCTAGGTATCGTGACTGAAGATCGTCAACGGGACAGTCGTCACACCGAATGGGCGCCCACGACGCGTCCCGGTCGTGATGTCGTGCGTCAGCGCCTCCTCGACGCGGCGGCGGAGGAATTCGCGGAACGGGGCTTCAGCGCGGCCCGGCTCGCCGAGGTGGCCCGCCGGGCGGGGTTCACCAAGGGGGCGGTCTATTCGAACTTCGAGTCGAAGCAGGACCTGTTCGCCGAGCTCTTCGCGGCGCGCTCACTCGAACTGGCGGGACGGGTCCTCGCCGAGATCGCCGGCATGAACCCCTCGGACGCCGCGGGCAAAGGGGGCGAGGCCGTCGCGTCGTGGATGGTGCGCGAACCGGGCTGGTCACTGCTGGTGCTCGAATTCGGTGTGCTCGCCGCACGCGACCCGCAGATCGCCCAGGCCTACCTGCGGGAGCGGCGGCAATTGCGGGGAAGGCTCGTCGAATTGATCGGCGAGCGCGCGCGGGAGTGGGGGGTCGACGACACGTTCGACGTCCGCACCACGGCCATCTCGCTGATGGCCCTCATCTCCGGCCTCGTGCTCGAACACTCCGTCGACCCCGAGGAAGTGGATCAGTCGACGATGGGCGCCGCGGTCACCGCGCTGTTCGCGGGCGCCGTCGCCAGGGCCGGACTGACCTGATCTCAGGCGGTCTGCGCGACGACCCCGTCGAGGAAGCCGTCGATGTGGGCCCACGTGGAGTCCTTGGCCTTCGGGCCCGCGACGAGCCCGAGGTGGCTGCCCGGCGCGGACTCGAACCGCACCGACGGAGAACCGGTGAGCACGTCCGTCGCCGCCCGGACCGAAGGGATCGGCGCGATGAC
The DNA here is from genome assembly GCF_030056875.1 of Rhodococcus sp. IEGM 1351. Lineage (NCBI taxonomy): Bacteria > Bacillati > Actinomycetota > Actinomycetes > Mycobacteriales > Nocardiaceae > Rhodococcus > Rhodococcus sp. IEGM 1351. Next base: position 35,531 of record NZ_JASHKU010000026.1, read on the forward strand.
GTCCTCGGTGCCACCGATCGCGAGAACCGGCACCGCGAGATCGGCCAGCGCGATCGCGCCGTTCCGGGTCTGGAAACTCCCCGCGGCGAGCGCGTTCCCGAGGATCAGCTCGGTGCAGACCTGGCGGAAGAACCGCGCGGGATAACCCGGCATGTCGGCCATGAACCGGTCGATGGACTCCATGCGTGCCAGGGTCTCGGTGTCGTGCAGGTTCCTGGCGATGAACCACGGCTTGGTGAGCTCGCGCTGAAGTGCCGTGAAACGGTAGCTCGCCTGGACCAGCGGCGCGGGCAGTCCGCCCATCGCCCGCGTCGCGGTGGTGAGGGGGCGGTCGCCGGTGAACCGGCCGACCATCCGCAGCGGCGCGATCATGGTCACCGACTCGTAGTCGATCGGCGTGCCGATCGCCGTCACCGAACCGATCGGCAGATAGTTCCGGCCCGCGGCCGTGAGCAGCGACATCGTTCCCCCGAGGCTCCAGCCGATCAGGTCGACGGGTGCACCGTCGTGGAGTCGGGACACGCGGTCGACCGCCGCCGGGATGAAGTCGTCGATCCAGTCCTCGAACCCCAGGCCGCGGTCGGAGTAGCCCATCGTGCCGTAGTCGACGAGATACGCCGCCTTGCCCGAACCGACGAGGTGCGCGGCCAGGCTCTGGCCCGGCCGGAGGTCGAAGCAGTGTGCGGGCGCCGCGAGCGGGGGCACGAGGAGGACGGGTCGGCCGCCGTCGGTCTCGGTGCTGTCGAACCGGTACAGGTCCTGATGGGGCGCCTCGTGGATGCGCGTCGACGGGGTTCGCTGGACCGGTGCGATTCCGCCGCCGAAGGACAGTCGCCAGGCGTTGCGGGTCAGCGTGTTCAGCGTCGGGTTCCAGGCGATGTCGAGCACGGATTTCCTCTCGTGGCGGCGCAGATCCTCCAGGTATCTGTGACGTCAACATACAGGTAATCTCGCGGTCGTCCGTCAGCGGGACGCAAGCAGAACCCGCAACACCGTCGCCGGCCGGAGCAGCGTCCCCGGACGGTCGAGAAGATGCGTCACCCGGAGGAACGCGGACCCCACGGCCGGGTCGACGGACGCCGCCCGATCGAGCCGGGACGTGTACGCATTGACCAACCGCACCCGCGCCGACCGCCGACCGGGCACGGCCGGGATCCGGAGGTCGTTGTCGACGGTGAGCGTCCACGCGGCATCGATACACCGGTTCGCCCCGCGGAGGAACCGGTGAGCGAGATGCGCGCGCCCCGACCGCAGGCAGTCCCGCAGGATCGTCGCCTCCACCGCGGCGACGCTCATGCCCTGGCCGTAGATCGGGTTGAACGAGCAGATGGCGTCCGCGAACGGCAGATAATTCGACGGCAGATCGTCCGCGGAATAGTGCCGCCGGACGGTCGTCGGGATCCGGTAACGCACCCCGTCGTCCACCGGCTCGGCCGTGCGCAGTGCCTCGTACATGTCCGGGGCGGGGAACGACTTCACGAAGTCGAGGAAGCCGTCCGGATCCAGCGGCGGCACATCGTCCCCGTACCCGGCGAGAGTGACGATCCAGGTGCCGTTCTCCTGCACGCCCATGAATCCGCTGCGCGGACTGGACGGTCCCGGCGCCATCCCGATGCCGGAATCCCCGTCCAGATGCGGCGGGTCGAGCCGGAAGTGCCTCGTCGCGTAGCTGACGTCCACGGCCAGCTGCGACTCGGCCGGCGGCGCGAAACCCAGCTCGCCGAGCCGGGCGACAGTCTGCGAACTGCGGCCGGACGAGTCCACGACGAGATCGGTCCCGACGACCTCCGGCGGGACGCCGCCGCGGTGCTGCACGGTCACGCCGGTCACCCGCCCGCCGTCGACGGTGAGACCCGTGACGTCGGAACGGTCCAGTATTCGCACATTCGGCAGCGCCTCGACCCGCCTGCGCATCTGCCACTCGACGAGCGGTCTGCTCGCGAGAATGCCGGGGACCCCACTGATCTCGCGGGCCATCCGGTGTCCGTCGACGATCCACCGGATGTCGCCCAGCGCGTCGCCCGCGGTGGCGCCGAGGGCCAGGAGCTCGGACGCGAACCCCGGGAGGAGGTCCTCCATCGCGGCCTGCCCGCCGGCGAGAAGGGCGTGCACGTGCCGGGCCTGCGGCACGCACCTGCGCGCGGTCGCCGTGTCGGGCAGGATGTCGCGGTCGAGGACGACGACGCTCCGGAACGTTCCGGCGAGAGCCGCCGCGGCAAGCAGTCCCCCCATTCCGGCGCCGACGACTACGGCGTCGCCGGCCGGGATCGTCCGGTGCGTCATGGCGGCCGTCCGTTCACAAGACGGTGCAGAGACCTCCAGGGTATTTCGCGTGACGTCGAAGAGCGGTGGTTACTCTTGAGTAATGACCGAACAGAAGACCTGGAATGCGTTCACCGTCGAGCGCAAGGATCACGTCGCGCAGGTGACGCTCATCGGACCCGGAAAGGGCAACGCGATGGGCCCGGATTTCTGGAGCGAGCTCCCCGAGATCTTCGGTGAACTCGACACCGATCCGGACGTGCGGGCCGTGGTGATCGCCGGCTCCGGCAAGAACTTCTCCTTCGGTCTCGACCTGCCCGCCATGAGCGGCAGCTTCGGTTCCGTCCTCGCCGACAAGGCGCAGGCCGGCCCGCGTACCGCGTTCCACGACATGATCAAGCGGATGCAGTCCGGCATCAACGCGGTCGCCGACTGCCGCAAACCGGTGGTCGCGGCCATCCAGGGCTGGTGCATCGGCGGTGGCGTCGACCTGATCTCCGCGTGCGACATCCGGTACGCCAGCACCGACGCGAAGTTCAGCATCCGTGAGGTCAAGGTCGCGATCGTCGCCGACATGGGCAGCTTCGCCAGACTGCCCGCCATCATCGGCGACGGTCATCTGCGGGAACTCGCGCTCACCGGCAAGGACATCGACTCCGGGCGCGCCGAGAAGATCGGTCTCGTCAACGGCGTCTTCGCGGACGCCGACGCCGTCCTCGTCGCCGCGCACGAGACCGCGGCCGAGATCGCGGCGAACCCGCCGCTCGTCGTCCATGGCATCAAGGACGTCCTCGACCACTCCCGCGCGGCCGCCGTCGACGACAGCCTGCGCTACGTCGCCGCATGGAACGCCGCGTTCCTGCCGTCGCAGGACCTGACCGAGGCGATCACTGCCGTCTTCGAGAAGCGCGCCCCTGAATTCACGGGCGAATAGCCGGTCGCAGAGCCTTATCCGCAGGTAAAGCTCAGTCCATCAGTTGCCCGAAACCTCGCTGCGCTCGCATACTTGCCGACTACAAGTAAACGACAGCGCAGCGAGGAAACAGTGTCGAATTCGGTCGAAACGCCGGTGGCTTACACCCACCGGCAGATCCTGGCTGTACTCAGTGGGTTGATGCTCGGCATGTTCCTCGCCGCGCTCGACCAGACGATCGTGGCGACGGCGATCCGCACCATCGCCGACGACCTCGACGGATACTCGCTGCAGGCGTGGGCAACCACCGCATACCTCGTCACCGCCACCCTGGCGACGCCGCTCTACGGCAAACTGTCCGACATCTACGGCCGCAAGCCGTTCTTCATGTTCGCGATCACGGTGTTCGTGATCGGCTCGGTCCTGTGCACGTTCTCGACGTCGATGTACATGCTCGCGGCCTTCCGTGCGGTCCAGGGACTCGGCGCCGGCGGTCTGTTCTCGTTGGCGCTCACCATCATCGGCGACATCGTCTCCCCGCGTGAACGGGCCAAGTACCAGGGCTACTTCCTGGCCGTGTTCGGCACGTCCAGCGTCCTCGGGCCGGTCCTCGGCGGAGTGTTCGCCGGACAGGACGAGCTCCTCGGAATCGACGGCTGGCGTTGGGTTTTCCTCGTCAACGTGCCGGTGGGACTCGTCGCGCTCACGGTCGTGTCCCGGGTGCTGCACCTGCCGCGACGACCGAGCGGAAGCCGGCGGATCGACTGGTGGGGTGCGATCGCCCTCGCGGTCGGCGTGGTGCCGTTGCTCGTCGTCGCCGAACAGGGGCACAGCTGGGGATGGGGAAGTTCGAAGTCGTTGGCGTGTTACGTGATCGGCGTCATCGGCGTGCTCGCCTTCGTGGCGGTGGAACTGGCGATGAAGGATGACGCACTCATCCCGATGCGCTTCTTCCGCAACAGCACCTTCGCGCTCGGCGTCGTGATCAGCCTCGTCGTGGGCGCCGTCATGTTCGGCGGCATCACCCTGCTACCCCAGTACCTGCAGGTGGTGAAGGGCTCGAGCCCCACCCTCGCCGGGTTCCAGATCCTGCCGATGGTCCTCGGACTCATGGCCGGCTCGGTGGTCAGCGGTCAGATGATCTCGCGGACCGGACGGTACCGGTACTTCCCGATCCTGGGTACCGCCCTGATCGCGGTCGGCGCGTACCTGCTGCACACGCTGGCCGCCGACACCCCGATGCCCGTCGTGATGGTGTTCATGCTGATCCTCGGACTCGGTCTCGGAAACCTGATGCAGCCCCTCACCCTCGCCATTCAGAACGCGCTGCCCCCACAGGACATGGGAGTGTCGACCGGAGCGGCCACGTTCTTCCGGCAGATCGGCGGCACCGCCGGCGTCGCGATCTTCCTGTCGATCCTCTTCTCCCGCCTCACCCCGGCCATCGGCGAGCGGGTGACGGCCGCCGCGGGCACATCCGACTTCCGTCGAGCCGTGGTCGCCGCCGCGCAGAGCAACGACCCCGCCGAGGCCGCCATGGGCCAGGGAATGCTCAGCCCCGACCACGCCGGCGTCAGCGGAGTCCTCACGGACAGTTCGGTGATCGGGAAACTCGACGACGTGCTGGCCCTGCCCTTCCGAGAAGGATTCGCCGACGCCATCGGATCCGTCTTCCTCAGCGTGTCGATGCTCGCCGTCGTCGCCTTCGTCCTCACCGTGCTGTGGAAGGAAGTACCGCTCCGCAGCGAGTCCGGACTCCAGGCCGCGGCGCGGGGAGAAGCGGAGGAGTGAGAGACGACAACGGCGCCCACCCCCGATGACCGGGGAGGGCGCCGCTACCGCGAACGTCGGGAGGCTCAGTGCCAGACGATTCGCCGCCGGCTCAGTGCCCGCCGTTGTCCTTCAGACGCTTGAGCGAAGCCTCGACCTCGGCCTTCGCCTCGGCGAGCCCGACCCAGTCGGCTGCCTCGACGTGCTTGCCCGGCTCGAGGTCCTTGTAGTGGACGAAGAAGTGCTTGATGGCGTCCAGCTCGAACTGCGGGACGTCGCCGATGTCCTGGATGTGGTCCCACCGCGGGTCGCCGGCCGGCACACACAGCACCTTGTCGTCGCCGCCGGCCTCGTCGACCATCTTGAACATGCCGACGGGACGTGCCTCGACGATGACGCCGGGAAACACGGACTCGGGGAGCAGGACCAGCGCGTCCAGCGGATCGCCGTCCTCGCCGAGGGTGTTCTCGATGAAGCCGTAGTCGGCCGGGTAGCCGAACGCGGTGTAGAGGTAGCGGTCCAGCTTCACGCGACCGGTCACGTGGTCGACCTCGTACTTGTTTCGCTGACCCTTGGGGATCTCGATGGTGACGTCGAACTCCACGCCGATTCCTCGCTGTCGTGTCGATGATGATTCGGGGAGAGGATATCGGGTCGAGGATAAGGTTGGTTGTCTGACCACCCACGAATCACAGTGAAGACGGAGGCGCGTTGCCGGGCCAGGGAAAGAAGAAGATGGGCTCGTTGGCGGGACGCCACCGTCGGAACATGCGAATTCTGTTCGCGTCGGTCGTCGTCGTGGTGCTCGCGATGGCGGCTGTTCTGGTGGTCGCGGTGACCGCGCACAACGCGTCGGCGGGCCGCGGTGAACTGACGATCGCGCCCGAACCGGCACCGATCACGGCGGCCCCGCAGGTCACGCCGGTGCCGGACGACGCGCCGATGCCGACGGCGCAGGGGATCGCCGCCGCGGTCGGTCCGGCCGCCGCGAACCCCGACCTCGGCAAGTTCAGCGGAACGGTCGCCGACGCGGTCACCGGTCAGGTCCTGTGGAGCGTCAACCCGCAGACCCCGATGACCCCGGCGTCGACCACCAAGGTCCTCACCGCGGGATCCGCGCTGCTGGCGCTGCCGTCCGACCGTCGGGTGACGACGAAGGTGGTGCAGGGCGCGACTCCCGGCGAGATCGTCCTCGTCGCCGGTGGTGATCCCACTCTCACCGCGAAGCCGGTCGGGGAGAACGGCTACTACCCGGGTGCGGCGCACATCTCGCAACTGGTCGATCAGGTCCGGAACGCGGGCATCCAGGTGACGAGCATCGTGGTCGACACCAGCATCTACTCGGGCGACACCATGGCGCAGGGATGGTTCCCGACGGACGTCGGCGCCGGATTCATCACCCCCACCGAACCGATCATGATCGACGGCGGACGGGCCGACCCGCTCGTGGACGAGTCGCCGCGCAGTTCGACACCCGCGCTCGACGCCGGACGGACGCTCGCCGGTGCGCTCGGCGTCGCCCCGTCGGCGGTCACGTCGGGGGTCGCGGCGCCCGGTGCGGCTACCGTGGCGAGTGTGCAGTCCGCGCCGCTGCGCGACCGGTTGCGGCAGATGATGGAACACTCGGACAATGTGCTTGCCGAAGCGATCGGGCGGGAGGTTGCCATGAATGCCGGTGCGGAAGCATCGTTCAAGGGCGCCGTCGCGACCATCGGCCAGACGCTGACCGCGGCCGGATTCGATCTGTCGGGATTCACCCTGCACGACGCGAGCGGGTTGTCCGTCGACGACCGCATCGCGCCGCACACACTCGACCAGGTCCTCACGGCGGCCGCGGGCGACGGCAATCCCGCCCTGCGGCCGATGCTCGACTACCTGCCGGTGGCCGGCGCCACGGGCAGCCTGTCCGACCGCTACGCGTCGGGGAACCGCACGGGCGCCGGGTGGGTGCGGGCGAAGACCGGCACCCTGTCCACGGCCAGCGCGCTCGCCGGCTACGTGGTGGACCAGAACGGGCGGGTGCTCACGTTCGCGCTGATGTCCAACGACCGCCCGCCGGAGGTCAGCCGTCCCGCACTCGACGCACTTGCCGCTGCGCTCCGCACGTGCGGGTGCCAGTGATGGCCGCCGAAGGAAACGCCTTCAGTGGTGCCGTCGACTGGAAGCTCGCAGCCAGGACGGGGGTGAAGCTCGCGCGCAGCGGACCGGTGACGTCGCGGTACACGGCCGAAACCGTGGTCGCGGAACTGGCCGACGCGTCGATGCGCGCGGAACTGCCCGTCCGGGAAGTCACCGGCCTCGCCGACGGACTTCCGGTGCCGACCGCCCAGATCCTCGACCGGGCCGGGTGGATCCACGCCGCCGCGCATTCGATGTCGCAACTCACGGGCGGCGACGCCGCTCCCGGCATGCTGCTCGGCAAGCCGGCGGGCCTTCAGGCCGGGGCGATGCTCGCGTACCTGTCTTCGGCGATCCTCGGCCAGTACGACCCGTTCACCGGCGACAACGGAACCCTGCTGCTGGTGGCGCCCAACGTGGTGTCCGTCGAGCGCACGTTGCGGGTGCGGCCCAGCGACTTCCGGCTCTGGGTGTGCCTCCACGAGGTGACGCACCGGGTGCAGTTCTCGTCGTCACCGTGGCTCACCGGCTACATGCAGGAGTCGGTGGAGACCCTCGGATCCGCCGAGGACGAGTCCGTCACCGACATGGTCGGCCGGTTGTCCTCCGCGCTGCGCGACCGCGGGCGCCCAGAGCCGGACGAGTCGGGCGCACCGGGCGGCATCGTCGGACTGCTGCGCGCCACCCAGGCGGAGCCGCAACGCGAGGCACTCGACCGTCTGCTGGTGCTCGGCACCCTCCTCGAGGGACATGCGGACCACGTGATGGACGCCGTCGGACCCGCGGTCGTGCCGTCGGTGGCCGCCATCCGGGCCGCGTTCGATCAGCGGCGCCGCCGCAAGAGCAACCCGGTGCAGCGTCTCATCCGGGCGCTGCTCGGGATGGACGCCAAGATGGCGCAATACGTGCGCGGCAAGGCGTTCGTCGACGCCGTCGTGGACAAGGTCGGGATGGACCGGTTCAACGTCGTGTGGACCGGCCCCGACACGTTGCCCCGGCTCGCGGAGATCGACGCGCCGGACGCCTGGGTGTCCCGGGTACTGGGCTGATTCGAGAAGGGCTGAGCCGGTGACGCTGCTTCCCGAGGAGCCGGCGATCCTCGAGGTTCGTCACGCCGTGCGGCGCTGGATCGCGGCGCACGCCCCGGACGGCGAGATCGCGGTCGGGTTGTCGGGTGGTGCCGACTCACTGGCGCTGACCGCGGCGGCCGCCGCGGAGGCGCGTTCGGTGTGCGCCCTCGTCGTCGACCATCGGCTGCAGCCGGGATCGGCCGACGTGGCCGACGAGGCCGCGGCCCGTGCCCGAGCGCTCGGCTGCGCGTCCGCCGAGGTGCTTCCCGTCGATGTGACCGGGTCGGGCGGGCTCGAGGCGGCGGCCCGGCAGGCCCGTTACCGCGCCCTCGACGCGGCGCGCGGAACCCGCCCGGTGCTGTTGGGACACACCCTCGACGACCAGGCCGAAACGGTGTTGCTGGGGTTGTCGCGCGGTTCGGGGGGTCGATCCATCTGGGGGATGAGCGCGTACGACAGCCCGTGGGGTAGACCGCTGCTGGACGTGCGCCGCGCGGTGACCCGGCAGGCCTGCGTGGAACTGGGACTCAGCCCGCACGAGGATCCGCACAACGCCTCGCCCGACTTCGTGCGGGTGCGGCTGCGCACCGAGGTGCTCCCGCTGCTCGAGGACGTCCTGGGCGGCGGCGTCGCCGGGGCCCTCGCCCGCACCGGGGAACACCTGCGTGAGGAAGGGGCGGTCCTCGACGCGATGGCCGCCGACGCCGAGGCGAAAGTCGTGGTGAACGGCGAAATCGACGCGGCCCTACTCGTTCTGTCGGCGCCACCCGTCCGCAGGCGGGTGCTGCGCAGCTGGCTCCTCGCAGCCGGTGCGCGCGGTCTCGGAGACACGCAACTGCGGGCCGTGGACGACCTCGTCGCACGGTGGCGGGGACAGGGACAGGTGGCGATCGGGGGCGGAACACCGGACGCGAGGTTGGTGGTCCGCCGACGACGTGGCAGGCTGAACGTCGGATTGGACGACCGACGAAGGGTTTGATCGCGTGTACGAAGGCGACATCGCATCGGTACTGATCTCCGAGGACGAGATTCGTCGACGTACCGTCGAACTGGCCGAGGAGATCGCCAAGCGCTACCCGGAGGGTGCCCCGGAAGGGGATCTGCTCCTGGTGGGTGTCCTCAAGGGCGCCATCTTCTTCATGACCGACTTCGCGCGGGCCCTCCCCATCCCCACCCAGATGGAGTTCATGGCCGTCAGCTCCTACGGGTCGTCCACGTCGTCCTCCGGCGTCGTGCGCATCCTCAAGGACCTCGACAAGGACATCGCCGGCCGGCACGTGCTGATCGTCGAGGACATCATCGACTCCGGTCTGACGCTGTCCTGGCTGATGCGCAACCTGTCGAGCCGCAACCCGGCGTCCCTCGAGGTCGTCACGCTGCTGCGCAAGCCCGACGCCATCAAGGTCGACGTCAACGTCGCGAACGTCGGCTTCGACATCCCCAACGAATTCGTCGTCGGGTACGGCCTCGACTACGCCGAGCGGTACCGCGACCTGCCGTACATCGGGACCCTCGAGCCTTCCGTCTACGGCGGCTGATCTCCGCGCTGCTCGTCAGCGGACGGGTTCGTGCGACACGGCGAGCTCCAGCGCCCGCAGGTCCTGCTCCAGTTGCCGGAACAGCCAGTACACGCCGACGAACGCGAAGATGCCGCCGACGCACAGGATGCGGACCGCGATGATCACGAGCGTGATCTCGTCGGGCGACAGGAACGTCACCCCGGCCACACCGGCCAGCGGAACCGAAGCGGCCACCGCGAGATACAGCGTGCTCCGGCGGTCGAGGCCCCGCAGTTTGTGCGCGTCGGCGCTGCTGGCGATGTCCTGCGGCAGCAGGGTCGGGTAGATACAGCGCACCGCGAAGAACGCGACCACGAAGAACGGGTACGCCACCGACACGGCACCGCACACGATCAGTGATGCGATGAAGTGCACGTACGCGCCCGGCGGAACGTTCCCCGCCGCGAGTTGCAGGGAAATCGGATAGGCGATGCCCGCGATGACCCACAACCCGAACACCACCAGCACGACGCGGTCGCCGAGCAGCAGGGTGTCGGTGCGGGCCCGGGCCAGTGTCTGGCGGTCGTACGTTTTCCCCTTGCGCAGACCACGCGGAACGAGCAGCGGATATCGGCACCAGTAGAGCAGCATGATCGCGCCCAGCGGGAACGCAATCGAATTGATCACCAATTGGATCGATTCGAACGAGTGCTGGGCCTCCGGCGTCAGATTGCTGATGATCAGCATCTTGTTGTGGTGGTAGTTGTAGGCGCCGGCGAGAGCGTTCGGCACCGCGATACCGATCACCAGAATCGGGAGCGCGAAGCGGCGCAGCCGCATGCGCCAACTGTTCGGCGGCGGATCGACGAGGTCGCGGGCCCGGGGATTCAGGCACAGGTCGAATTGCTGGGCCAGTTCGGCACCGGACGACCACCGGTCCTCCGGCTTCGGTGCCAGACACGTCAGGAGTACCCGTCGCAGCGACGGCGGGCAGTCGTAGGGCAACTGGTCGAGGAACTCCGGGTCGATGTCGCGGCTGCGGCGGTCCAGCATCGCTTCGAGTGCGACGAGCGACTCGCTCGACACGTCCTCGTCCTCGAACGGACGCCGCCCGCACATCAGCTCCCACAACATCACGCCGAGCGCGAAGATGTCGCTGCGGGTGTCGAGGTCCGCCGCCGTCCCGGGCATACCGCGGTGACACGCCTCGAGTTGCTCGGGGGACATGTAGGCCAGGGATCCGCCGAAGTAGGCGAGCGGTGACGCGCCAGTGACGGTGTCGCTGAAACTGATGTTGAAATCGGCGAGCTTCGGCACCCCCTCGGCCGTCAGCAGGATGTTGGCGGGCTTGATGTCGCGGTGCAGGACGCCGCGCTTGCCGGCGTAGTCGAGGGCGTCCGCCAGTCGCCGCCCCAGCCACGCGATCGTCTCCGGCCAGGTCAGCGATGCGATCTCGTCCCGCACACTCGAGTCGGTGGGCCTGATCTCGCCCTTCTCCCGCATCTCCTCGTCGACCACATCCAGCAGCAGGCTGCCCGTCCGGTCCTGTTCCGGGGTGACGCGTACGCGGCGCAGAACCCGCAGCAGGGTGCCGCCCGGCAGGTACTGCATGTAGAGAAGGCGCAGTTCGCGGTCCTCGAGCAACCGCTGGTCGAACACGCGCACGATGTAGTTGTGGTCGAGCTGGGCGAGGGTCTGCGGCTCGTTCCCCTTGTCGTGCGAGATCTTCACCGCGACGAGTCGCTGCATCGACCGCTGCCGTGCCAGGAACACGCGGCCGAACGCGCCGCTGCCCAGGCCCATCAGCAGATCGAAGTCGTCGACCTGCTGTCCGACCTCGACATCGTCGAGCGCCGCATTGCCCGGCGGCGTGGTGATGAGCGTGTCCGGCTGGCGGGCGGTCACGGTCGGACCGGCGGCCGCGGTCTGTTCGGCGGCCGCGGTTTGCTCGGCGGGTGCGGTTTGCTCGGCCGCCGCGGTGTGTTCGGCGGCGGCGGTCTGCTCGGCGGTCATGGTCCGTGCGGACATGGTTTGCTCAGCAACCACCGTCGACGGTCCGGCCGCGACCGTCGCTTCGCTGCTCTCGTGTTCGGAGTTCGTGACTCCGACGGTCCGTTCGGCAGAGTCCGATCCAGCGGCCGATCCGTCTCTGCCCGACCCGTTTCCTCTGGTCATTGCACATCGAGGGTTCTACTGGGCGGGTTCTCTGGGCACATCGAGGTTGTCTGGAGCGGTGTGAAGAGTCCCATCCAGGGACAAGCGAATGGTAACCCCGCAGACCTACTGTATCCAGCGCGAATACTCGAAACGACTGCTTCCCTGCACCATATACTCGGGTGATGGGGGACTCCCCGTTCACCTCAGCCGTCGTCGTCGCCGAGCAGGTTCGCTCGGGCGTCTCGAGCCCGATGGAGCATGTCGAGGCCGCGCTCGCGGCCATCGACGAGCGTGAACCGAAGATTCAGGCGTTCGTCACGGTCCTCGCCGAACAGGCCCGAGCCGACGCCCTCGCCCTCTCTCGCCGGCCGGATCTGTCCACGCTTCCGCTGGCAGGAGTGCCCGTCGCGATCAAGGACGTCATTTCCGTGGCCGGACTGCCGATGCGCGAGGGATCGGGTGCGACCAGTGCCGAACCGAAGGTTTCCGATCACCCGGTCGTCGCGCGACTGCGGGCGGCGGGAGCGGTGGTCGTCGGCCTGACCACCCTCCCCGAGCTGGCGGTGTGGGGAACCACCGACGCGCCCGGCCACATCACCCGCAATCCGTGGAATCCGTCGCGGACCTGCGGGGGTTCGTCCGGGGGAGCGGCCGCCGCCGTGGCCGCGGGGATGGTGCCCCTGGCCCACGGGACCGACGGTCTGGGGTCGATCCGCATCCCCTCCGCGAACTGCGGAGTGTTCGGTATCAAACCGGGCAGGGGAGTGGTGCCGTCCGAACTCGGCGCCACCTCGTGGTTCGGGATGGCCGAGAACGGGCCCATCGCCACGACCGTCGACGACGCCGCTCTCATGCTGTCCGTCCTCGCCGACCGGCCCGAACTCGCGCGGATCGGCGCGTCGGAACCACTGCGGATCGCGGTGGCGGCAGGGTCGCCGACATTCCTGGCCACGGTCGATCCGCAGTGGCGGGATGCGGCCGTGCGCGCGGGCAGGGAACTGACCGGCTCGGGCCATGACGTCGAGCCTGCGACGTTGCCGTACCCGGTCAACCTGCTTCCCGTTCTCGCCCGCTGGACCGCGGGAACGGCCGCCGACGCGAAGGGGCTCGATCTGCGGCTACTGCAGCCGCGGACCCGCAGGCACGTCGCGGTGGGCCGCGCGCTGGGCCGGTTCGTCCGCCCCGAGCAGGTGGGCAGGCTCGAAGAGTCGCTGCGCGCATTCTTCGAGAACTACGACGTGGTGATCACACCCGCTCTCGCGCAGCCGCCGCTCGCGGCGACGACGTGGAGCGAGCGGTCGTGGCTGTCGAACATCGTGGCCAACGTGCGGTACGCCCCGTTCAGTGCGCTGTGGAATCTCGTCGGGTGGCCCGCGGCGAGTGTGCCCGTCGGCACGCACTCACACTCGGGCACACCGCTGGCCGTGCAGATCGCGGCACCGCCCGGAGGAGAGGCCAGGATCCTGGCCCTGGCCGCTCACATCGAGCGGGTGGGCGGCGGCTGGCCGAGGGTCGCGCCCGCGCGGTGAACTCCCGCACATTCGGACCCGGATCGAGTCCGAGGGAACCGATGGGCAATCGCATGCGTTGAAAGAAAGAGACCGCTCCCAACGGCGGTTGGCTGCTACCTGGAGTCGCCGGGGTGCCTTCGCGGTAACCTGGTTTGTCCGGTTGGCAGCCGGAAGGCGCACCCGGAAGACCCGCACTCTCGAAAGGACCGGCCATCTCGGCCGACCTGTATGAACCGTAAGACTGTGTTTCGAAACCTGGCGATAGTTGCCGGCATCCTGCTGGTGATCTACGCCTTCAGCTACTTCGGCAACGACACGCGCGGATTCAAGGGTGTCGACACCTCCGTGGCGATCGCGCAGCTCGACGCGAACAACGTCGACAAGGCGCAGATCGACGACCGGGAGCAGCAGGTCCGCCTGTGGCTGAAGGACGGCAACGACGCGACCGACGGCAAGACCGAGATCCTCGCGAAGTATCCGGCGTCGGCGTCCGAGCAGATCTTCAACGAGATCTCCGACAAGGGCCTGCAGAGCTACAACACCACGGTCACGCAGGAGAGCTGGCTCACGTCGATCCTGTTGTTCGTCCTGCCGATGGTGATCCTGCTCGGCATCTTCTTCTTCGTGATGAGCCGCATGCAGGGCGGTGGTCGCGGCGGCGTCATGGGCTTCGGCAAGTCGAAGGCCAAGCAGCTCAACAAGGACATGCCGAAGACCACGTTCGCCGACGTCGCGGGTGCGGACGAGGCCGTCGAAGAGCTGTACGAGATCAAGGACTTCCTGCAGAACCCGATGCGCTACCAGTCGCTGGGAGCGAAGATCCCGCGCGGTGTGCTGCTCTACGGGCCGCCCGGAACCGGTAAGACCCTCCTCGCCCGCGCGGTGGCAGGCGAGGCCGGTGTCCCGTTCTTTACGATCTCCGGTTCGGACTTCGTCGAGATGTTCGTCGGTGTGGGTGCGTCCCGTGTGCGCGACATGTTCGACCAGGCCAAGCAGAACAGCCCCTGCATCATCTTCGTCGACGAGATCGACGCCGTCGGACGCCAGCGTGGCGCGGGCCTCGGTGGCGGACACGACGAGCGCGAGCAGACCCTCAACCAGTTGCTGGTCGAGATGGACGGTTTCGGTGACCGCACCGGCGTCATCCTCATCGCCGCCACCAACCGCCCCGATATCCTGGACCCGGCGTTGCTGCGTCCGGGCCGCTTCGACCGGCAGATCCCCGTCGGCGCCCCCGATCTCGCCGGCCGTCGCGCCATCCTGAAGGTTCACTCGCAGGGCAAGCCGATCGACCAGCACGCCGACCTCGAAGGCCTGGCCAAGCGCACCGTCGGAATGTCGGGTGCCGATCTGGCCAACGTCATCAACGAGGCCGCGCTGCTCACCGCCCGCGAGAACGGCACCGTCATCACGGAGGCTGCGCTCGAGGAATCCGTCGACCGTGTCGTCGGCGGCCCGCGCCGCAAGAGCCGCATCATCAGCGAGCACGAGAAGAAGATCACCGCGTACCACGAGGGTGGGCACACGCTCGCCGCGTGGGCGATGCCCGACATCGAGCCCGTCTACAAGGTCACCATCCTCGCCCGCGGCCGCACCGGCGGTCACGCGATGACGGTGCCCGAGGACGACAAGGGCCTGATGACACGGTCCGAGATGATCGCTCGCCTCGTCATGGCGATGGGTGGCCGCGCGGCCGAGGAACTCGTGTTCCACGAGCCGACCACCGGTGCGTCCTCCGACATCGACATGGCGACGAAGATCGCGCGGTCGATGGTCACCGAGTACGGCATGAGCGCCAAGCTGGGTGCGGTGCGGTACGGCCAGGAGGGCGGAGACCCGTTCCTGGGCCGGTCGATGGGTCAGCAGTCCGACTACTCCCATGAGGTCGCACGCGAGATCGACGAAGAGGTCCGCAACCTCATCGAGGCCGCGCACACCGAGGCGTGGGCGATCCTCAACGAATACCGCGACGTGCTGGACATCCTGGCCACCGAGCTGCTCGAACGCGAGACGCTCACCCGCAAGGATCTCGAGAAGATCTTCCACAGCGTCGAGAAGCGCCCGCGCATCACCGCGTTCAACGACTTCGGCCACCGGACCCCGTCCGACAAGCCGCCGGTCAAGACGCCGCGGGAACTCGCGGTCGAGCGCGGCGAGCCGTGGCCCCAGCAGCCCGAGCCGGTGTTCGCCCAGCAGCAGTCGCAGCAGGCTCCGCCGCAGCAGCAGTACCCGCAGCCGGCACCCGCCAACGGCTACTCGCAGCCGGCACCGGCCAGGCCGCAGGGTGGGATGACGCAGCCGCGTCCGGACTACGGCGCCCCCGCGGGTTGGTCGGCTCCGGGCTGGCCGCCTCGCGATCCGGGCAACCAGAATCCGGAGGGCCAGTACTCCGGAAACCAGGGTCCGGGGAACCAGTGGAACCCACCGCACGAGCAGCGTGGCACCGGCGACGACGACGCGCAGACGAGGGCCTGGAAAGGACCGGACGGATCGAACTGATCCGCCCGACACTAGGCTGTTGCTTCGGGACGATCGGTCCCGGTACTGGAGGAGTTTCGGTTGTCGGTGAATCATCTCGGTAGTGAGCCCGTGGCGCTCGAGACAGGCCGGGTGTTCGATCAGCCGCGTGCCGAAGCTGCGGTGCGCGAACTGCTGATCGCGATCGGTGAAAACCCGGACCGTCCCGGACTCCGGGATACGCCCGCCCGCGTGGCGCGGTCGTACCGCGAGGTCTTCGCGGGCCTCTACACTGACCCGGACACCGTGCTGAACACGACGTTCGACGAGGGGCACCAGGAGCTGGTGCTCGTTCGCGACATTCCGCTGTACTCCACGTGTGAGCACCATCTCGTGTCGTTCCACGGGGTCGCCCACGTCGGGTACATCCCCGGTAAGACGGGCAAGGTGACCGGCCTGTCGAAGCTGGCGCGCGTGGTCGACCTGTACGCCAAGCGTCCGCAGGTGCAGGAGCGTCTGACCAGCCAGATCGCCGACGCTGTCATGCGCAAGCTGGACCCGCGCGGTGCGATCGTGGTCATCGAGGCCGAGCACCTGTGCATGGCGATGCGGGGGATCCGCAAGCCTGGTGCGAGTACCACCACCTCCGCGGTGCGTGGTCTGCTCCAGTCCAGCGCGGCCTCACGTTCCGAGGCTCTGGACCTTATTCTGCGGAAGTGACCGTGATCGAGTTGCCCGCGCCAGGCCGAACCGTGGTGATGGGCGTCCTGAACGTCACCACCGATTCCTTTTCCGACGGCGGACGTTTCCTCGATCGTGACGCGGCGCTCGCGCGCGGTCTGGAACTGAAGCGTCTCGGCGTCGACATCGTCGACGTCGGCGGCGAGTCCACCCGGCCGGGCGCGGCGCGGGTCGATCCCGACGTCGAAGCCGGTCGCGTCGCACCTGTGATCGCGGACCTGGTGGGCGAGGGCATCTGCGTCAGCGTGGACACGATGCGGGCGTCGGTCGCGGAGGTCGCGATCGAGGCGGGTGCGTCGATCATCAACGACGTCGCCGGTGGCCGTGCGGATGCGGCGATGGCCTCGGTCGTCGCGGACGCCGGAGTGCCGTGGATCCTGATGCACTGGCGTTCGGCTGCCGACTACGTGCACCGCGGCACCGCCGACCACTACGAGGACGTGGTCCGTGAGGTCCGGGACGAACTGATGACCCAGGTCGACCTGGCCGTGAAGGCCGGGGTGGATCCGGGTTCCCTGGTGCTGGATCCGGGTCTCGGATTCGCGAAGAACGCCGACCACAACTGGGCTCTGCTGAAGGCGCTGCCCGAGTTCAACGCGCTGGGATTCCCCGTCCTGATCGGCGCGTCCCGCAAGCGGTTCCTGGGTTCGCTGCTGGCGGATGCGGACGGGGAACCGCGCCCGCCCGCCGGCCGGGAGATCGCGACCGCCGTCGTCTCGGCGCTCGCCGCCACCCACGGAGCGTGGGGAGTGCGCGTGCACGACGCGCAGGGTTCCCTCGACGCCATCGCGGTCGCCGAGGCCTGGGCAAAGGGTGCAGCCGGACGTGAGTGATCGAATCGAGTTGCGCGGCTTGAAGGTTCGTGGCAATCACGGCGTCTTCGAACACGAGAAGCGGGACGGTCAGGACTTCTACGTCGACATCACCGTCTGGATGGACCTCGCCCCCGCCGCCGCATCGGACGACCTCGACGACACCCTCGACTACGGCGGACTGGCCGAGCGCGCGGCCGCGATCGTCGCGGGACCCTCACGGGACCTCATCGAGACCGTCGCCGCGGAGATCGCGGACGGGGTGATGACCGACCCTCGTGTCCGGCGCACCGAGGTGGTGTTGCACAAGCCGTCCGCGCCGATCCCGCTGACCTTCGCGGACGTCGCGGTGGTCGCGCACAGGTCGCGGCCATGAGTCGCGCGGTGTTGTCGATCGGGTCGAACGTCGGCGACAGCCTCGCCCATCTGCAGTCCGTTCTCGACGGTCTGGGCGACGCGGTCGTGGCGGTCTCTCCGGTGTATTCGACGGCGCCGTGGGGCGGTGTCGAGCAGCAGGACTTCCTCAACGCGGTCCTCGTCGTCGACGATCCCGCACTCGACGGTTACGGCTGGCTGCGGCGCGGGCAGGAACTGGAGGTTGCCGCCGACCGGGTGCGGATCGAACGGTGGGGCCCGCGCACGCTCGACGTCGACGTCGTCACGTGCGACGACGTCCGCAGCGACGACCCGGAACTGACGTTGCCGCACCCGAGAGCGCACGAGCGTGCCTTCGTGCTGATTCCGTGGCTGGACGTCGAACCCGACGCCGTGCTGCCGGTCGACGGGACTACGACCCGGGTGGACGCGCTGCTGCCACTGCTGGGCGACGAGGAACGCGCCGGTGTGCACCGGACGCAGCTCGTTCTGGACCGGCGGTCGCGATGAAGCCGGAACCGACGGGCACGATGAAACCCACCCGGATCTGGGATCTGCTGTTCCTGGCCGCTCTCGCCGTCGCCGCCACCTGGATTCTGGTCCGTGTGTTCTACGGTTCGTTTCCGCCGATTCCCGTGTACGCCGGGGCGTCGCTGTATCCGGTCGCGCTGATCGAGGTCGTGCTCGCGTTCATGGTGCGATCCCGGGTCAGCAACCATCAGGTGGGCGACGGACCGCGTCAGCTGCACCCGATCACCGCCGCCCGGGTGGCGGCGCTAGCCAAGGCGTCCGCGCTCGTCGGTGCCGCGACGGCCGGGGTGTGGGGCGGCTTCCTGCTGTACCTGCTTCCGCAGCGTTCGGTGCTCCGGGCCGCGGGCTCGGACACTCCCGGCGCGTGGGTGGGCCTCGTCGCCGCACTGGCCCTCGTCGGCGCGGCACTGTGGCTGGAACACTGCTGCCGCACCCCCGACGACCCCTCGGACGAGCCGGCGCATTGAGGACATGGAGGATCGCCGCAGGTCCGATGGAATGCGCGGCGCACCCTTCGCGGCCAAGTACCCTGGCACCATGACGAATCCTGGTCGCCTCAAGTCTGCGCGCCGCAACAAGCGCAGCGCGAGCCAGATGATCGTTGCGGGGTTGCTCGCCCTCGCGGTGATCGCGTCCCTCTTCCTGATCTTCAGCGACAGCGTCCAACTCCTGCGAGTGGGCCTGGTCGCCGCGCTGTGGGCTGCCACGGTCGGTGCCATCGCCATGACGAAGTACCGGCGCGAGTCGGCGCTCGACAAGGCGAAGGTCAACGACCTGCAGACCGTCTATGAGTTGCAGCTCGAGCGGGAGATCTCGGCACGGCGCGAATACGAGCTCACCGTCGAGAAGCGGGTGCGCAGCGACGTGCGCGCCGACGCCGAAGAACTCGCCGCGCTGCGTGCCGAACTCGCGTCGCTCCGCAAGAATCTCGAGGCCCTGTTCGACGGCGCGATGCCGACCGAACGGATTGCGCTGCGGGCGGATTCGACGCGTGTGCAGGAACTCGCAGGCGGGTCGTACAGCAGCTATCAGCCGGCTGCGTCGGGCCTGTACATCCCGGGAGCAGGGCATGCCGCCGGGGCCGGGCATCAGAGCGGTTCCGCCCAGTCGTCTCACCACTTCGCGAATCCGGACGACGATCCGGTCACCGCCGAGACGTCCATCGTGGAACCCGCCTACGCCGGGCAGACCGAACCCGAGATCGAGGTCGAACCGGAACCGGAGCCCGAGCCGGTTGCCGAGACCCGGCCGGCACCCGAGCCGGAGCCTGTCGCCCCGGTCGAGCCCGAATCGGTCCCCGAGCCCGACTCAGAGGCAGAGGCAGAGGCTGAGGCAGAGCCCGAAGCGCGGCAGGGCCGCCGTCGGGCGCCCGAGGACGACGAACCGTCGGGTGCGCACTCGAACGGGCTGTCCGTCGCCGAGATCATGGCCAACATGCAGTCGGCATCCGGGACCGGCCAGAGCACCGGTGGCCGGCGTCGCCGGGCCGAGTAAGGCCGGACGCGCCCGAGGATCAACCCGCATCGTGTGAGGCATATATCACTCTGCCGGCGCATGGCGGGGTGCGTTCGAGCCGGGCTATCCTCACCCTGGAACGTCTGGTACCCGCCGAGCGGGACTGGAACGAACGAGAGGACGAAGGTGACCTCTTTCGGGATCACTAATGGCCCTGCGCCTGCGAGGTTGACGGTAGGAATCGTCTCCGCCGGCCGGGTCGGTACAGCAATCGGTGCCGCGTTGGAGCGGGCGGGTCACGTCGTCGTCGCCTGCTCGGCTGTCTCCGACGCTTCACGTCACCGGGCACGGACCCGGCTCCCCGAGACCGAGATTCTGCCGGTGGCCGAGGTCGCGGCCCGCTCCGAGCTGCTCATTCTCGCCGTCCCCGACGCCGAACTGCCGTCACTGATCGCGGGGTTGGCCTCCACCCGTGCGGTGCCGAGTCGCGCGATCGTGGCGCACACCTCCGGCGCGAACGGCATCGGGATCCTCGACCCCCTCACCGAGCAGGGCGTCGTTCCGCTCGCGATTCACCCCGCAATGACGTTCACCGGGCACGACGAGGACACCGTCCGTCTCGCGTCCGCCTGTTTCGGCATCACTGCCGCCGACGACATCGGTTACGCGATCGCACAGTCGCTGGTCCTCGAGATCGGCGGCGAGCCCGTCCGGGTCCGCGAGGACATGCGACCGCTGTACCACGCCGCTCTCGCGCACGGCAGCAACCACCTGGTGACGCTCGTCGTCGACGCCGTGGCCGCGCTGCGCGTCGCCCTCGAAGGCCAGGAACTGCTCGGCCAGGAGCTGATCGGCGACGATCCGAACGGCCTGGCCGAACGAGTCCTCCAGCCGCTGCTCTCCGCGGCGCTCGACAACGCCCTGCGGCGCGGGCCGTCGGCACTGACCGGGCCGGTCGCGCGGGGCGATTCGGAAGCGGTTGCCACGCATCTGCGGGTACTCGAAGAGGTCGATCCGCGGATCGCGGCCGGCTACCGTGCCCTGTCTCTGAGGTCGGCGCAACGCGCCGGCGCGACACCTGAACTGCTGGAAATCCTGGAAGACCGGAGGTGAGTTCCGTGAGCGATCTGCAGGGCGGATACAAGCGCGGCGAACTGACCGTGCACCACGACCCGAACGTGCTGACCCGGGTCTCGAAGGCGCTCCGCGGTGTCGGCCGCCAGGTCGCGCTCGTGCCGACGATGGGAGCCCTCCACACGGGTCACCTGGAACTGGTGCGGCAGGCCAAGCTCACCGGCGCGGTGGTGATCGTCTCGATCTTCGTCAACCCGTTGCAGTTCGGCGCCGGCGAAGACCTCGACGCCTACCCGCGCACCCTCGACGCCGATCTCGAACTGCTCCGCGAGGCCGGAGTCGAGCTGGCGTTCGTGCCCACCGCAGCCACCATGTACCCGGCAGGACCGCGGACCACGATCCATCCCGGACCGCTGGGTGCCGAGCTGGAGGGCGCGTCCCGGCCGACGCACTTCGCGGGCATGCTCACCGTCGTCGCCAAGCTGCTGCAGATCGCGGCGCCGAACGTCGCGTATTTCGGTGAGAAGGACTACCAGCAGCTGACGCTGATCCGGCAGATGGTGACCGACCTGAACTTCGACGTCCGGATCTTCGGCGTGCCCACGGTGCGTGAACACGACGGGCTGGCACTGTCCTCGCGCAACCGCTACCTCGACGAGGCGCAGCGCACCGCGGCGACGGCACTGTCCGCGGCGCTCATCGCCGGCGCCCACGCCGCGGCCGGTGGCGCCGAGGCGATCCTGGCCACCGCGCGCGAGGTGCTGGCCTCCGTCCCGGAGGTGGAGGTCGACTACCTCGAAGTGCGGGGCGTCGATCTCGGCCCCGCCCCCGAACGAGGCGACGGCCGGCTGCTCGTCGCCGCCAAGCTCGGAACCACCCGATTGATCGACAACGTCGGTGTCGCCGTCGGCACCGGTTTCCTCGAACGCGACGCCGAACCACCGTCGGGCGCGGCCACAGACGAACTTCTTTCCCGCTAGAAGAGTAAGGACCGGAACATGTTTCGCACCATGATGAAGTCGAAGATCCACCGCGCCACCGTCACACACGCCGACCTGCACTACGTGGGCTCGGTGACGGTCGACCAGGATCTGATGGACGCCGCCGACCTCCTCGAGGGCGAGCAGGTGTGCATCGTCGACATCGACAACGGCGCGCGGCTCGAAACCTATGTGATCGCCGGCGAGCGGGGAAGTGGCGTCATCGGGATCAACGGTGCGGCAGCGCATCTGGTCAAGCCCGGCGACCTCGTCATCCTCATCGCCTACGGCGTCATGAACGAGCAGGAGGTGCGCGACTACGAGCCGCGCGTCGTGTTCGTCGATGCCGCCAACTCGCCGATCGAGCTCGGTGCCGACCCGGCGCACGCGCCGGAGGGCTCCGGTCTCATCACCCCGCGCATGCTGTCGACGCTCGACGCCGAGCGCGAATCCAGTTTGGTGTAACCCATGCTCCTCACCGTCGACGTCCGGAACACGAACATCGTTCTCGGTCTGTTCACCGGTACCGGTGAACACTCGAAGTTGGTGCAGGACTGGCGGATGCGCACCGACGCGAGGATGACGGCCGACGAGCTGGCCCTCATCTTCCGGGGGCTCCTTGGCGCGCACACTGATCAGATCACCGGTGTGTCCGCGCTGTCGACGGTGCCGTCGGTGCTGCGGGAGATCCGCGTGATGCTGACGCGGTACTGGGGGCACGTCCCGCACGTGCTGGTGGAACCCGGGGTGCGAACCGGTGTTCCGCTGCTCGTCGACAACCCCAAGGAGGTGGGCGCCGACCGGATCGTGAACAGTCTTGCGGCGCATCACCTCTACGACGCACCGTGCATCGTGGTCGACTTCGGGACGTCCACGTGCGTCGACGTCGTGTCCGCCAAGGGGGAGTTCCTCGGCGGCGCCATCGCGCCGGGCCTCGAGATCTCCTCGGACGCACTCGCGTCGCAGTCGGCGGCTCTGCGCAAGGTCGAACTGGTGCGTCCCCGCTCCGTCGTCGGCAAGAACACCGTCGAGTGCATGCAGTCGGGTGCGGTGTTCGGTTTCGCCGGGCTCGTCGACGGGCTGGTCCGCCGCGTACGCAAGGAACTGCCCGCCTTCTCCGGTTCCGACGTGGTGGTGATCGCGACCGGTGACCGCGCGCCGCTGATCATGCCCGAGACGGAAACCGTCGACGAGCACGAACCGGATCTCACGCTCGAAGGGCTGCGCCTGGTCTACGAGCGGAATCAGGCTCGCCGGGGGGCGCGTCGCAGCCCGCTCGAGTGACGGGTTCCCTCTTCGCGGAAGTTATGTCAGAATGGTCCCCGTGAATCTCTGCACGAGTGCTCAGGAGTGTTGTCGAGGCTGAACGCTGCCTTGACCAATTCACACTTCTGGGAGTCTCTCTCGTGCTCGCAACGTATTCTTCTGCATCTGTACCCACCCGTCTTCGCCCGGCTGACCTGCTGCGCATCACCGACCAGGGTGCTTCCGAGGTCCTCGACGGCCGCCACGACGTCCTGCTCCCGCAGAGCTGGCCCACCCACGAGCGCTGGTCGACCCGGCTCTACTCGGACGACGACGTCGACGTCTGGCTGATCAGCTGGGTTCCCGACCTGAACACCGAATTGCACGACCACGCAGGCTCTTTCGGCGCGCTCACCGTTCTCAGCGGCGCGTTGTCCGAGTTCCGTTGGGCGGGTGACCGTCTGCGTCACCGCACTCTCGAGGCAGGCGATCAGGCCTCGTTCCCGCTCGGCTGGGTTCACGACGTCGTGCGGGCGCCGGACGCACCGGGGGCGGAGGTGGTGACGCCGACGCTGAGCGTGCACGCCTACTCGCCGCCGCTGTCGGCCATGTCCTATTACGAGGTCACCGACCACGGCACGCTGCGCCGTACCCGGACCGAGCTCACCGATCTCCCCGAGGGTGGTTCGAAGTGAACATCGACCAGATGCTCGAAGAGGCCCGCACCCAGATCGACCGCATGTACGCATTCGAGCTGCCCGAGGCCGTGGCTCGCGGCGCGATCGTGGTGGACATCCGCCCGCAGGCGCAGCGAGCGATCGAGGGAACGCTTCCCGGTGCGCTCGCGATCGAACGCAACGTTCTCGAGTGGCGTTGCGATCCCACCAGCTCGGCGCACCTGGCGCTGGCAGTGGACCACGACGTCGAGTGGATCATCGTCTGCTCCGAGGGCTACACGTCGAGTCTCGCCGCGGCGGCGCTGCAGCAGCTGGGTCTGCACAAGGCGACCGATCTCGTCGGCGGGTACAAGGCGATCAAGGCGGCGGGACTGCTGGGCTCCCTCATCGCCACGCAGCACTGCGTGCGGGAGCTGGCCACCGTCTCGGCTCACTGACCTCTGAACTCACTGACCTCTGAATAGGGGCACGCGCGGGCGTCGATTAGGCTGGTGACCCGTGAGTGAAGTAGCAGCCCAGCCAGTCGACGACACCCCCGAGCAGCTTCGGATCCGCCAGGAGAAGCGTGAGCGCATCCTCGCGGAGGGACGCGAGGCGTACCCGGTGTCGGTGGCGCGCACCCACTCGCTGGCGGAGATCCGGGCCAAGTACCCGGAACTCGAGCCCGACACGGCCACCGGTGACCAGGTCGGCGTCGTCGGCCGGGTGATCTTCGTGCGCAACACGGGCAAGTTGTGCTTCGCGACGCTGCAGGAAGGCGACGGAACCCAGCTGCAGGCGATGATCAGTCTCGCCGCGGTCGGGGAGGACGCTCTGGCCTCGTGGAAGGCCGATGTCGACCTCGGTGACTTCGTGTTCGTGCACGGTGAGGTGATCAGTTCGCGTCGCGGTGAGCTGAGCGTCATGGCCGATTCGTGGCAGATCGCGTCCAAGTCGCTCCGGCCGCTGCCGGTTGCGCACAAGGAGATGAACGAGGAGTCGCGGGTCCGGCAGCGCTACGCCGATCTGATCGTGCGCTCCGAGGCGCGGGAGAATGCGCGTAAGCGGGTGGCTGTCGTCCGTGAGCTCCGGAACGCGCTCGAGCGTCGCGGGTTCCTCGAGGTCGAGACGCCGATGCTGCAGACGGTGGCGGGTGGCGCGGCGGCCCGTCCCTTCATCACGCGTTCCAATGCCCTCGATATCGATCTCTACCTCCGTATCGCGCCCGAACTGTTCCTGAAGCGGTGCGTCGTCGGCGGTATCGAGAAGGTCTTCGAGATCAACCGGAATTTCCGCAACGAGGGTGTCGACTCGACGCACTCGCCGGAATTCGCGATGCTCGAGACGTACGAGGCGTACGGCACGTACGACGATTCCGCCGTCATGATCCGCGAACTCGTCCAGGAAGTGGCGCAGGCCGCTTTCGGTTCGCAGGTCGTCACTCTCGCCGACGGCACCGAATACGACTTCAGTGGTGAATGGAAGACCCTCGAGATGTACCCGTCGCTGTCGCAGGCGATCGGTGTCGAGGTCACTCCGTATAGCACCGTCGAGGAATTACTGGCGCTCGCCGAGAAGGTAGGCCTGGAGGTCCCCAAGGACAAGGGGTACGGGCACGGAAAGCTCGTCGAGGAACTGTGGGAGCACCAGTGCGGCGACCAGTTGTTCGAGCCGACGTTCGTCCGTGATTTCCCGGTCGAGACGTCGCCGCTGACTCGTGACCACCGCAGCAAGGCCGGGGTGACCGAGAAGTGGGACCTCTACATCCGCGGGTTCGAGTTGGCCACGGGCTATTCGGAATTGGTCGATCCGGTCATCCAGCGTGAGCGGTTCGTCGATCAGGCGCGTCTCGCGTCGGCCGGCGACGACGAGGCGATGGCCCTCGACGAAGAATTCCTCGCCGCAATGGAGCAGGGAATGCCGCCGACTACCGGTACCGGAATGGGAATCGACCGTCTGCTCATGGCTTTGACGGGATTGGGAATCCGCGAAACAATCCTCTTTCCCATTGTTCGTCCTTCCACTCGCTGATTCACCAGGGTGAATTCGCGCGGATAAATTCGATCCATTCCTCGTATTCCGAATCGGAAGAACAGGGGTATGGTTATCTCCGGGTCGTAGCTCACGTTGACGATGAGACGTCGCTTCATTCGAGAGGAATTTCATCCCATGGCTAAGAAGGTCACTGTCACCCTGATCGACGATGTCGATCAAGAGGCGTCTGCCGACGAGACGGTCGAGTTCGGACTCGACGGTGTTCAGTACGAGATCGACCTTTCCTCGGAGAATGCGGCGAAATTGCGCGAGCAGCTCGACGTGTGGGTTTCCCACGCGCGCAAGGTGAGCTCGCGCAAGCGCGGCAAGACCGTGGCGGCTCCGGCCGCCACCAAGTCCCGAGTTTCGGTCGATCGGGAACAGAGCGCCGCTATCCGGGAATGGGCGCGCAAGAACAACAAAAAGGTTTCTGCGCGCGGGCGTATCTCCGCGGAAATTATCGACGCCTACAACAAGGCGAACTGAAAGTTAGCTGGGGACCGAATTCGCTGATTCGCTCCGCGACGTGACCTGGACTGTTACCGTCCCGCACTGATCCGTTAATCGGGAAGTTCGGGGGGTAGCTGTGCGGCGCTGCGTGACCGTTTCAGTGATTCTGTTCCTGGCGTTCGTGATGTGGTCCGGGGTGGCGTCCGCAGCGCCTACCTATCCGGTGCCGGATTCCTTCCTCGCCGGAGTGCCCCTCGAATTGGGAAATCCGGGCGGTTCGGCCCCGGGTTCGAACGACTGGTCCTGCGTGCCGAGTGACGCGCATCCCGAACCGGTGGTCCTCGTCCACGGGACGGGAGGCGCACGCCAGACCAACTGGGCGGTATACGCGCCGCTTCTCGCCAACGAGGGCTACTGCGTGTATTCCCTCACCTACGGCAACTTCCCCGAACTGCCGTGGCCGCTCGATGCGATCGGCGGGATGACTCCCATCGACACCGGCACCGCTCAGATCGCCACGTTCGTCGATCAGGTGCTGTCGAGCACGGGGGCCTCGAAAGTCGATCTCGTCGGACATTCCCAGGGCACCCTGCAGGCGAACAACTACGTGAAGTTCTTCGGCGGCGCAGACAAGGTCTCGAAGATCGTGTCACTGGCACCGCCGTGGCACGGAACGTACGGCAACGATCAGATCAGCGTCGGGCGGTCCATGCGGGCGCTCGGCATCGACGACGAGGTGGCGGCAGGTTTCCCCGTCTGTGGGGCCTGCCCCGAGATGTTCCAGGGGTCCGCGTTCATCGACCGCATGCGGGCGGACGGGGTCTACGTTCCCGGCATCGAGTACACGAATATCGCCACCCGCTACGACGAACTGGTCGTCCCGTACACGAGCGGCATCGAGCCGGGTCCGAACACCACGAACATCGTCGTCCAGGACGATTGCGAGCAGGACTACTCCGACCACGTCGCCGTCGCCGGTTCGGCACGGGCCGCCGGATTCGTGCTCAACGCGCTCGATCCCGCCCACCCGCGCGACGTGCCGTGCCGTTTCGTCGCCCCCGTCGCGGGGTAGCCCTTTCTCGCCTCCTAGCCGGTTACCGGGGGAGTCTTGAGCAACCCGCTGGGTATCGCGGCCGACGCCGGCGGAAAGGTATGGGTGGCGAACTCACAGCTCATCGACATACCCTGTCCGGACACGCAGGTCTCGCTTCCTTCGGGGAACGGGTCGCGAACTTCGCGGGCAAGAGGTTGTCGCATTTCTGCGACACCACGGTCACGACGTACCCGCAGGGTCCCGTCCAGGTACGTCTGGATGGTGAACAACTGGAAAGAAGTGTCCATTCGAGCCAGTCCCGGCGGCTACGAAATGGTGGTCCACATCGGCATCGCGGAGCCTGTTCGCTCCAGGCGTACAGCGAACGGGAAACTATTGCCGGAGCTGGGGCGTTAAATACGGGTAAGCAGGCCTGCTCGTCCATCTAAAGGGGTGGAGGGGCAGCAGGTCGATCGGCAGCCAACTAGAGTAATAGATGGGGTCGTGGAACCTTCGTCGGTTCGGGGCTTCGGCCCTCGGAGCAGGCGCTGGCGATCTGCTTGTAGTGCCGGAGCGAAACGCGGCGAACAGGGACGAGACACCCGGTCTCGTGACTGCACGTCGGAAAGTGTGAGGGAGAGCGATGTTCGAGAGGTTCACCGATCGCGCACGGCGCGTTGTTGTCCTGGCTCAAGAAGAAGCCAGGATGCTCAACCACAACTACATCGGTACGGAGCACATCCTGCTCGGCCTCATTCACGAGGGCGAAGGTGTCGCTGCCAAGTCGCTGGAGTCGTTGGGCATCTCCCTCGAAGGAGTGCGCAGCCAGGTCGAGGAGATCATCGGCCAGGGCCAGCAGGCCCCGTCCGGCCACATCCCCTTCACCCCGCGTGCCAAAAAAGTCCTGGAGCTCAGCCTGCGCGAGGCACTGCAGCTCGGACACAACTACATCGGTACGGAGCACATCCTGCTCGGCCTCATCCGCGAGGGTGAAGGCGTCGCAGCGCAGGTGCTCGTCAAGCTCGGTGCCGACCTCAACCGGGTGCGTCAGCAGGTGATCCAGCTGCTCTCCGGCTACCAGGGCAAGGAGCCGGCCGAGGCCGGCGGCACTCGCGGCGAGGCGGGCACCCCGTCCACGTCGCTGGTGCTCGACCAGTTCGGTCGCAACCTCACCCAGGCCGCCCTCGAAGGCAAGCTCGACCCCGTCATCGGCCGCTCGAAGGAAATCGAGCGCGTCATGCAGGTGCTGTCGCGCCGTACCAAGAACAACCCGGTGCTGATCGGCGAGCCCGGTGTCGGTAAGACCGCCGTCGTCGAGGGTCTCGCTCAGGCCATCGTCAACGGCGAGGTCCCCGAGACGCTCAAGGACAAGCAGCTGTACACGCTCGACCTCGGGTCGCTCGTGGCCGGCAGCCGTTACCGCGGTGACTTCGAAGAGCGCCTGAAGAAGGTCCTCAAGGAGATCAACACCCGCGGCGACATCATCCTGTTCATCGACGAGCTGCACACCCTCGTGGGTGCAGGCGCGGCCGAGGGCGCCATCGACGCGGCCTCGATCCTCAAGCCGAAGCTCGCCCGCGGTGAGCTGCAGACCATCGGTGCCACCACCCTCGACGAGTACCGCAAGTACATCGAGAAGGACGCCGCACTCGAGCGCCGCTTCCAGCCGGTGCAGGTCGGCGAGCCGACGGTGGAACACACCATCGAGATCCTCAAGGGTCTTCGCGACCGTTACGAGGCGCACCACCGCGTGTCCATCACGGACGGTGCACTCGTCGCCGCGGCCACCCTGGCCGATCGCTACATCAACGACCGCTTCCTGCCGGACAAGGCCATCGACCTCATCGACGAGGCCGGAGCCCGGATGCGCATCCGCCGGATGACCGCACCGCCGGACCTCCGCGAGTTCGACGACAAGATCGCCGACGCCCGCCGCGAGAAGGAGTCCGCGATCGACGCGCAGGACTTCGAGAAGGCCGCGAACCTGCGCGACAAGGAGAAGACCCTCGTCGCTCAGCGTGCGGAGCGGGAGAAGCAGTGGCGTTCCGGTGACCTGGACGTCATCGCCGAGGTCGACGACGAGCAGATCGCCGAGGTCCTGGGTAACTGGACCGGCATCCCCGTGTTCAAGCTCACCGAGGAGGAGACCACGCGTCTGCTCCGCATGGAGGAGGAGCTGCACAAGCGGATCATCGGTCAGGAAGACGCGGTCAAGGCTGTCGCCAAGGCCATCCGTCGTACCCGTGCCGGCCTGAAGGACCCGAAGCGTCCGTCCGGTTCGTTCATCTTCGCCGGCCCGTCCGGTGTCGGTAAGACCGAGCTGGCCAAGTCGCTCGCCAACTTCCTGTTCGGTGAGGACGACGCTCTCATCCAGATCGACATGGGTGAGTTCCACGACCGCTTCACCGCGTCGCGGCTGTTCGGTGCCCCTCCCGGCTACGTCGGCTACGAAGAGGGCGGCCAGCTCACCGAGAAGGTGCGCCGCAAGCCGTTCAGCGTGGTGCTGTTCGACGAGATCGAGAAGGCACACCAGGAGATCTACAACACGCTCCTGCAGGTGCTCGAAGACGGCCGTCTCACCGACGGTCAGGGCCGGACCGTGGACTTCAAGAACACGGTGCTCATCTTCACCTCGAACCTCGGTACCTCGGACATCTCCAAGGCTGTGGGTCTCGGCTTCACGTCCGGTAAGGGCGACGAGTCGAACTACGAGCGGATGAAGCTCAAGGTCCACGACGAGCTGAAGAAGCACTTCCGTCCCGAGTTCCTCAACCGCATCGACGACATCGTCGTGTTCCACCAGCTCACCACCGAGCAGATCGTTCAGATGGTGGACCTGATGGTGGCACGCGTCGAGGTGGCCTTGAAGAACAAGGACATGACGATGGAGGTCACCGACAAGGCCAAGTCGCTGCTGGCCAAGCGTGGCTTCGATCCGGTCCTGGGTGCGCGGCCGCTGCGTCGCACCATCCAGCGCGAGATCGAGGACCAGCTGTCGGAGAAGATTCTCTTCGGCGAGGTCGGCCCCGGTCAGATCGTGTACGTCGACGTCGAGAACTGGGACGGCGAAGGCGCGGGCGAGGACGCGAAGTTCACGTTCCGCGGCGAGACGAAGCCGGTCACGGTCCCCGACGAGGTTCCGGTCGACCTGGCCAAGTCGGGCGCAGCAGACTCGGAGTAGACAAGGCAGTAGTCGAACGACAACGGGCCGCCGGTGGTTTCCACCGGCGGCCCGTTCGTGTGTGCGGGGTCAGATGCTCTTGCGTCCCGACCAGTTGGCGAGGCGCTCGGTGGGACCGGCGGTGGGGTGCGGCTCGACCACGTCCGCGAACGGCACGTGCCCGCCGCGCGTATCCGCCGGGATCGCGTGCCGTGCGACGGCGAGCATGGCCTCGGCGAGCTCCGGGCGGGTTTCGGAGGGTTGGCTGGTGGCGACGGCCAGGTCCCATCCGTGCACGAGGGTCTCGTTGATGTAGCCCCAGATAGCGGCACGGCCGGGGACCGTGCCCCACGGCG
Organism: Rhodococcus sp. IEGM 1351; assembly: GCF_030056875.1. Lineage (NCBI taxonomy): Bacteria > Bacillati > Actinomycetota > Actinomycetes > Mycobacteriales > Nocardiaceae > Rhodococcus > Rhodococcus sp. IEGM 1351. The sequence continues at coordinate 66,190 of NZ_JASHKU010000026.1, forward strand.
CCGTCACCGTCGCGTCGAGCCGGCTGTCGTCGGTCCAGACGGACCACACGCGGTCCGTGGCGGACCGGTAGGCGTCCGCGTAGCCGTCGCCGGGGTAGTCGGTGACGACGAGCGGAACGGTGCTCGGGTCACCGCCCTCACCGATCACGCGCGCACGCTCCACGGTGGCGACCAGGTGGCCGAGCAGGGTGCGGACGTCGAAGTCGGCGCACGGAGTGGATGCCGTCAGCTGGTCCTCGCGGACTTTCTCGATGAGGCCGGCCGTCCAGGTGAGGGCTTCGAGGTACAGGGGCCGGGGATCTGTCGTGTTCGTCATGAGGCAACTATCGCCGCAAAACATGACATCTTCTGTCATGTATTTCTGACAGACTTTTCCCATGCGCGCCGACCGCCTGCTCTCGCTCGTCCTCCTGCTCCGCAACCGCGGGCGAATGTCGGCGTCGGCGCTGGCCCGCGAACTCGAGGTGTCCCCGCGCACCGTGCTGCGGGACATCGACGCATTGTCGACGGCGGGGATACCTGTGTACGCCGAACGCGGCCGTGACGGCGGCTTCGGGTTGCTGCCGGGATTCACCACCGACCTCACAGGCCTGACTGTCGACGAGGCCAAGGCCCTGCTGGCGGCCGGCTCGGCGGTGACGTCGGAATCACTGGGCATGGCGCCGGCGTTCGCGTCGGCGATGCGCAAGGTGGTGGCGGCGATGCCGGACGCGCACCGGGCCGCGGCGACGAAGGTGGCGGAGCGGGTGTTCGTCACCCAGGGAACGTGGCTGACCGATCCGGAACCGGTCGACGATCACCTCGGGCTGATCCAGCAGGCGGTTTTCGTGGGCCGGCGGCTGAGCATCCTCTACCCGTCGCGGGGCAACGATGCGGTGTGGCGCGTCATCGACCCGCAGGGCCTCATCCATGCGGCGGGACGGTGGTATCTGGTGGCGACGGACGCCGGCCGCGACCGGACGTACCGGCTCGAGCGGATCGAGGACGTCCGTGAACTCGACGAGCCGGCGCAGAGATCGGCCGACATCGACCTCGCCGCGATCTGGGAGCGTCGCCGTTCGGCGTTCCGGGCGCGCGGGACACCGGTGGTCGCCGATGTTCTCGTGCACCGTGAGCGTCGCGACGACCTGGTGGAGCGTGCCTATGCCGTCCGATCCGAGCAGTCGGTCGACGGCGACCGGGTGCGCCTGGAAGTGGTGTTCGGCGACGACTCCCACGCACGCGGGGTTCTGTGGGCGTTCGGTGAGGACGCGGAAGTGCTGGCACCGGACGCTCTGCGGGCCGCCCTGCGTTCCCGCGCGCTGCGGATGGCCGCCCGGTACGAGTAGGTTCGACACGTAAACCGAAGAACCACGAGAGGATGTGGCATGCCGACACGTACCGCACGGACCGCTTGGAACGGATCGCTCGAACAGGGAAGCGGCCAGGTGGAACTCACCAGTTCCGGTGTCGCGACGTTCGACGTCTCGTTCCCCAAGCGGGCGGCCGAAGAGGCGGGGGGAACCACCAGCCCGGAGGAGCTGATCGCCGCGGCGCATTCCTCCTGCTACGCGATGCAGCTGTCCGCACTCATCGCAGAGGCAGGCGGCACCCCGCAGAGCCTCGAGGTGAAGGCGGATGTCTCACTCGGACCGGACAACCCGGGTTTCAAGCTCACCGGCATCAAGCTGACGGTCCGCGGCGAGGTGGACGGTCTCGACGCCGACGGCTTCGCGAAGGCCGCTCAGGCCGCCAAGGAGTCGTGCCCCGTGAGCAAGGCGCTCACCGGAGTCGAGATCACGCTGGACGCGGCACTCGAGTCCTGAGTGCGGCCGGCTACTGACGGTTGAACCGTGCCCGCACTTCCTCCATCTTCGCCTGGAGTTCGTCCGGGCTGATGACGCCCTTGTCCATCAACGCGTGAGCGGTGGCGACGACGGACCGGGAGCGGACGGGGAAGTCGCGGTACACGGTTTCGCCCAGCTGGTCCTCGGTGTGGCGCCTGTCGAGATTGTCCCAGGCGCCACGCCAGGACAGGCATTCCGCGGTGGCCTGCATGCTCGATTCCCACGGGTCGGGCTTGCGGTCGAGGTCCGGCAGCGTCACGTCGTCGCGGGTCGTCTCCGGCGTCAGCGTGTTCAGGATGACGTCGTATGCCTTGTCCGTCATCATCGCGCGGTTCCTCCGTTGTCCGAGGGTGGTGTGGTCGCAGTCCAATCGACCTGTGGGACGGCAACACCGATCATGGTGTCGCGGGTGACGATCGACGCCAGTTGTTCCTCGCTCCACCCCTCGGTGCCCTCGGGGCGCATCGGCATCACCATGAACCGTGATTTCTGGTTCGAATCATGCACGCGCACTTCGACATCCGACGGGAAGTGCAAGCCGAACTCCGCGATTACCTCGCGGGGCCAGCGCACCAACCGGCGGCGATAGTTGGGGGTGCGGTACCAGTCCGGAGACATACCGAGAACGGGCCGCGGATAGCACGAACACAACGTGCAGACGATGACGTTGTGGACCTTCGGGGTGTTCTCCAGCACGTAGAAGTACGTGTAGTCGCTCGGCGTGCCCGTTCCGGTCGGGTCGCGCCAGTCGATCCCCACTTCTTTGCAGGTTTCGGTGCCGTCGGCCAGCAGCCGCTTCTTGAATTCCGGGTCGACCCACGCTTTCGCGACCAATTTCGAACCACCCGAGGGCCCTACCGATTCGGCCCATTCGGAGAAGCGGCGGTGATCCTCCCGGGAGAACAGTCCGTGTTCGATGGACAGTTCCCGAATGGCGGTCTCCAGGATCTCGAACTCGCTGACCTCCTCCGAGGCCTGGATCGGGGCGTGATCGTCGTGCGAATGCGTCATGTGTCCGCCTCTCCTGCCGGCTCGAGCCACCGCTCGGAGCACTCGGTTTCCAACGTGTCGATCTCGAATCCGGTGTAGCGGGGCCAGAGGTCGGTCTGCCGGAAGCGGACGACGTAGAACGGCTCGGTCCGGCCGTCTTCCACGCGACCCCACGCCTCGTCCTCGGGAATCACCCACTCCGGGCGGTGCTCGACGACGACTCCGGTGCGCCCGCGGATGAATGCCTGGGTTCGGGTGTGGAACATCGAGGTCGCGTCCTTGACGGTGACCCGGTCGCCGATCTCGAACTTCGTCATGACTGGCCTCCGGTCGCGTTTCCGCCACCCGACCGGGTCCGGACCTCGTCGATCTTGGCGGAGAGTTCGTCGGGCGTGATCAGGCCCTTGTTGATGAGTGTCTTGGCGGCCACCGTGATCCACCGCGCGTAGTACGGCAACCCGAAGTACAGCGTTGCGCCCAGGTCGTTCTCGGCGCGGCGGCGCTCCTCGGAGTTCCACACACCGCGCCATCCGAGGCATTCGCACGTCACGTACGTACTCATCTCCCAGTCCTCTTCGACCTTCTCCTCGTACTTGACGGGAAGGGCGGCCTGGCCGCCGACGTCGTGGAGAACGTGTCGCAACGCGTCGAACGCGGAATTGGACAGGTAATACGGCGAATCCATCTCTGCGTGATGGATCGGGCCGTACTCCGCGACCCTGTTCGCCTGTGCTTCGAAATCTGCTGGAGAGTTCATCGCGTGCTCCAGTGGTGGTGGTGGAACTAGTGACAGGGAACTCCCAGGAGATGGCGGCCGTCGTGCATCAATTCGTGCAGGTACATGCCACTTCGGGAGATCGCACCCTGGTCGAATCCGACCAGGTAGAGGGTGAGCAGGGCGAGCAGGACGACTCCGACGGCGATCAGCACGATTCCGAGTGACTCGACGGACTTGCTCGGTGAAGAGACGTAAACCATGGCTACTCCTGGAGGAGTTCGGGTTCCGCAACTGTCGGCCGTCGATTGTCCGGGCATCGCGACGAGCGCCCCTTGCTCAGCGGCACGATCGATACGACGTTACTCTCGCCGTGTCGATTCCATCACCGTACCGTTCGGTCGAATCCGGCGTGCGGAAATGCAGCGCGGCGAACCAAGACAAACACCGTGTCGAACCCGGCGGAACAGAATGCACCGGCGATTCGTTCCACTGAACTGTGACGACACAGCAGAACACCGACGGCGACATCGAGATCGAGATCTGGTCCGACGTCGCCTGCCCCTGGTGCTACATCGGCAAGCACCGTTTCCTGTCGGCCCTCGCGGAGTTCGAGGGGCGCGACCGGGTGAACGTGGTGTGGCGGTCGTATCAGCTGTCGCCGGAGACGCCGGTGGGGGAGCGGCGCAGCGAACTCGACGCCCTGGCGGAGAGCAAGGGCATGCCTGCCGAGCAGGTCCGTCAGATGTTCGGACACGTTGCGCGCACGGCGGCCGGCGAGGGGCTGAGTGTCGACTTCGACACCGTGATCGCCGCCAACACCTTCGACGCCCACCGGTTGATCCACCTGGCGGGCGACGAGCGAGATGCCATGGTAGAGGAACTGTTCCGCGCCCACTTCGGTGCGGGAGCCGTGATCGACGATCGCGAGGTGCTCGTCGACATCGCGTCGCGGGCCGGGCTCGACGCCGACACCGTCCGCGCCGAACTCGAATCCGATGCCGGTGCGGACGCGGTCCGCGCCGACCTCGAGACCGCCCGTCGACTGCAGGTATCGGCGGTGCCGTTCTTCGTCGCCAACCGCCGCGTCGCCGTGTCCGGCGCGCAGCCGAAGGACGTGTTCCTGCAGCTTCTGACGCAGGCGGGCGCGGCCCAGGTGAACTAGCGGCGCGTGAAGTACCGGTTGGCTTCGGGCCGGAACATGAGTGCCACCGCCGCGATCACCGCCACGAGATGGGTGAGCCGGGCGGTCGCGATCACCGCGGCGTCGAGCGTCAGACCCGCGACGGCGGACATCGGGTCGTTGCCGGCCGACAGCCAGGCGAGCGGCTCCATCACGAGCGAAGCGACGCCGAAGACGCCGAGACCGATCGCGAGAGTGTTCCGCGCCCACGCCCTGCCACTGCGGAATCGGGTCATGACGAACAGCACCGCGCCGTAGACGACGACGCGGACCGCGAGTTGTCCGGCGAGGCTGCCGACGTCGGCGTCCGGGCCCTCCAATGCCGTCGATGTGTGCGCGATGGCCTCGACCACGCCGGCGAACAGGGCGAGTCCGAGCAGCCAGTACGCGCGCTCGATCGCCTGCGGGACCGAGGGTGCAGTACGAGTGGTCATGTCCCCATGCTGGTATCGGCGACGTCGCGGCACATCACCCCACGGAGTGGAGTTCACCCCTACCCGGGTATCGATGCGACGTGCTTGCCATCACCCCGGACGAGGGGCACATTGAAAGGCACGTCGTCGGCAGGGAGGCACTGTGCGCGAGCAGACACGACCCGGAGATGCATGGCCGGCGTTGAAGGTGGACGACTGGACGTCGACGCGGGACACCCTGCACATGTGGACGCAGATAGTCGGGAAGATCCGCTTGGCCCACGCACCGTTGATCAACCACTGGTGGCAGGTTCCGCTGTACGTGAGCCCCCGCGGTCTCACGACGTCGACAGTCCCGTACGGCACCGACTGCTTCGACATCGAATTCGACTTCGCCGACCATCGACTGGTGATCCGCACGAGTACGGGCGGCACCGGGACGGTTGCCCTCGAACCGAAGTCGGTGGCCGATTTCTATGCGGAGACGATGGCCACGCTGGCCGAACTGGGTGTGGCGACGACGATTCTGGCCCGGCCCAACGAGGTGGACCCCGCCGTCCCGTTCGCGGAGGACAACCAGCACTGTTCGTACGACGGTGAGTCGGTGCACCAGTTCTGGCGGCAGCTCGTGCAGGCGGACCGCGTCCTGCACGAGTTCCGTTCCCATTTCATCGGGAAGGTCAGTCCCGTGCACTTCTTCTGGGGTGCGCTCGACCTGGCCTGCACCCGGTTCTCCGGGCGAACCGCACCGACTCATCCTGGGGGAGCACCGAACTGCGGAGACTGGGTGATGGTCGAGGGCTACTCGCACGAGCTGAGCAGCTGCGGTTTCTGGCCCGGTGGTGGCGTCGAAGGCGCGTTCTACGCGTACGCCTACCCGGAACCGGACGGTTTCGCCGACTACCCGGTCGGGCCCGACGGAGCCTTCTACAGCAAGGAGAACGGACAGTTCCTGCTGCCGTACGAGACCGTCCGAACCGCAGACGATCCCGATGCCGCACTGCTGAAGTTCCTGCACAGCACGTACGACGCGGCGGCCGAGCGGGGTGGCTGGGACCGGGCCGCCCTGGAGGCGGACCCGGCCCGATGGGACGAGTCCCGCTGACGCCCTGACAGGTGGGTCAGGCGACGTTCGCCGACGCGGGCGTCGTGGCCCGGGTGGCACGCTCCGTGAGGAACGCGAATGCCAGTCCGAGAACCAGCCACAACGTGGCCTGCGTCGCGAGTGACGACAGGCGGAACTGCCACAGCAGCTCTGCGGGGAAGTCGTCGCCCACTTCATTGACGGTGGGCAGCACGAGGTAGCCGATGGTCACCACCACGAGGAAGGCGAGAACCGGCGCCGCGATTCGCAGCGACAGGAATTCCTGCGCTGCGACGGCCTTCGCCGCGAAGACGGAGGCCACCACCGCGAGCAGACCCAGCACGACTGCGGCGAGCCACAGCCAGGTGCGCTGAGTGATCGTTTCGGGGTCTCCGACAGCCGGTGGGTTGGCGGGGTACTTGAAGAACGGCACAGCCTCGATTGCCAACCAGCCCAATGTGGCCAATGTCAGACCGAGCAATGGTCCCGACAGCGTCGTCACTCGACGTGCGTAATTCGCGACGACGGCGAAGATCGCTCCCAGAGCCAGGCCCGCGAGGGACGTGGCGAGGAACAGCCCGAAGCGCTGTCCGTCACGGCTGACCAGTGCCTCTTCCTCGTCGTGCGAGTGCCCGGCCGGCTCGGCCGCCTGAGTGGCATCGTGCGAGTGGACTTCGGCTTCGGCGGCGCTGTTCGACTCTTCGATCGCGATGGCCGCATCGATGTGCGACTCACCGAGGACGAACGCGACGCCACCGGCCAGGATGCCTGCGATCAGGCCGGCCAGCAGGCCGCGGATGAGGAGTTTCGCGAAGGAATCGGTCAGTGGCATGGCAGACCCAGGAGGTGGCGGCCGTCGTGCATCAGTTCATGCATGTACATGCCACTGCGCGAAATCGCGCCCTGGTCGAAGCCAACGAGGTAGAGAGCGAGCATCGCGAACAGAACGATCGCGAAAGAGATGACGGCGAGACGGGTCGTGTCGACCGACGAGCCGGGTGCGTAGGCGAGTGCCATAGTTCCTCCTGGGATTTCGCGTCCCCTAGGTCCAGGCGATGGCCGCAGTATCTGGCTGTCGAGGTGGCTCCCGTGAAGGACTACTCCGATTTACAGTGGCGCGACCGCTCCGGGATTGCACCGGATTCCTGCCGAACCATCGCTTTGTCCTGCGAACTTTTGCACCCGGCGGGCCGTCGTGTCAATCCTCCCGCTCGGCCCCGTCTCTCAGCCCTTGTTCGCTGCCGCGACGTCGAGAACGACCTCGAACTCGAGCAGCGAAGCTCCGGACGCCACCGGCTTCTTCTGCTCACCCGCGTGTGCTTCCCGGGCCGGACCGTCGCGCCACGCCGCGAATGCCTCTTCGCTCTCCCACTGGGTGACGACGAAGTAGCGGTTCTCGCCCTTGACGGGGCGCAGAAGCTGGAATCCGAGGAAGCCGGGGGAGTTCTCCACGGCGTGCGCGCGCGCTGCGAAGCGCTTCTCGAGTTCGGGGCCTGCGCCCTCGGGGATTTCGATTGCGTTGATCTTCACCACTGCCATGCGGGCGAGATTACTCCGCTAGCGTCGGAGGGGTGGCAGGTGAGAGTGCGTTGCACGACGAGGGTGGGACGGGGCAGCCGATTCTGCTGTTGCACGGGCTGATGGGCAGCGCGCGGACCTGGGGTCGGCACGTGCCGTGGTTGCGCGAGCACGGCCACGTCTTCACGTTCGACGCCGCAGGTCACGGCAGGCCCGCACCGTCGCGGTTGACGACGGAAGCGTTCGTGGAAGATCTGGCCGCCGTACTCGCGCCTTTCGCCGAGCCGTGGGTGGTGATCGGTCATTCGATGGGCGCCCTGCACGCGTGGTGCCTGGCGGCCGAACACCCCGAGAAGGTGTCGGCGCTCGTGCTCGAAGACATGGCCCCCGACTTCCGGGGCCGGACCGCCGCGGACTGGGCGGCGATGATCTCGAACTGGCCGCAGCCGTTCGCGACCCGGGAAGACCTGTTCGAGTTCTTCGGTCCGGTTGCCGGACAGTACTTCCTGGATTCTTTCGAGAAGCGCGCCGACGGCTGGTACCTGCACGGGGACGTCGACACGTTCCGCGACATCTCCGAGGAGTGGGGCGGCAGGCACTTCTGGGACCAGTGGGCGTCGATCACGATTCCGGCCCTGCTGATCGAGGGGGAGTTCACGATCACCCCCGACGGTCAGATGCGGACCATGGCGGAGCGGCATCCCGGCGCCGAGTACGTCCGCATCGAGCGGGCCGGGCACCTCGTCCACGACGACCAACCGGAGCAGTACCGGAAAGTGGTCGAGGCATTCCTCGACGGGCTGGGCTGAGAGCTACCTCGTCCTCTGCGCAGGAGATTGTGTTCGTTTTTTTCGCTTTATGGTTGAGGTATGGCCGCTCTGATGAACCACACGGTGTTGCCGCCGGGCGCCGACGATCGGGACCTTCTCACCGCGTTGAAGTATGTTATCGCTGGTCAGGATGATGTGACGATCTCGACTCCGGAGGGTTCGGCGCCGTTGCCGGACAGTGTCCGGAGGCTGCTCGTCGACGCGGTCACGGCTCTGGATCGGGGGCAGGCGGTGACGGTGGAGCCGCATCGGACGGTGTTGACGACGCAGGAGGCCGCGGAACTGCTGGGCATTTCCCGGCCGACGTTGGTGCGGTTGCTGGAGGCCGGGAAGATTCCGTACTCGTCGCCGGGCAGGCACCGGCGGGTGGAGTTGGCGGACGTGCGGGCCTTTCGACAACACGAGCGCGCGCGACGCGGTCAAGTGTTCGAGGAGATGGCGCACGAGGAAACCCCAGACCCCGGCGACGCCGCTGACGGCTTCGTCTCGACCCGTTGATCTAGGGGCAGGGCAACCGGTGGCTGCCTGTCGGGTAGTTCTCGACGCGTGCGTCCGGCTTCTTCAGCTGACCGACGAGCAGATCGACTCGTTGCCGCTCGAGGTGCGGCAGACGTACCGGCAGCTTCGTGCGGTGGATCCGGCCGAACTGGTGCGGTTTCTCGGGCATACAGATCTGGTGAATGCGGCGTGGGCATTCCTGATGCCGGTGTGTGTGGACGGGGCGAACTCAACCGGTCGATATGGCCGAACGTGGATCCCGACTTCCGGGCGGTACTGGCGCAGAAGTGGGTGTGTGCAACCACTATCAGATGACTGTTGACGGTGGGATGGTGAGGCGGTTGAGGCGGCCCTTGCCGGGCCGCCGGATCATCCGCTGTGGGTGCATTTCGAGCGCGTGCATGTGCGGTCGTTCGGGGCGATGCTGCCAGATCCGGCGACGTGGGGAATCGGTTCAGCCACCAGGATGGTCGCCCCGGGGGTCGAGGCGCTCTACGTACTCGACGCCTCGGCGCTGGAGGGCGGTCTGTGGCAGCCGAACGATCCCCGGTACGTGTGCCCGGTCCTCATGCATCTCGTCGACGGGCGTTGGCTGGTGCGAAATCTGGGGTCGGAATCGGACCCTGCGATTACCACCTGAACCTACGTGGTGCGGGCGGGGGTGGATGGTTGCCAGCCCCTGGGTATCTATCGCGCGACGCGCTGAAACCTCACGCTGGTTGAACGCCCGGGAGTCCGGGAGTTCCACGTATTGCTGTACTCCACGACCTTTCGAAGGCGCACATGTATTTCGACTTCCGTGACAAGCCCGACCGTCTCTGTGTCAAAGAAATGGTTCATGGCTACAACATATCCAGCTGCTTGTTCGTAGCCGTCGAGCTGGAGCTCGCCGATCTGCTGGCGGGGGGCCCAATGGCGCTTGCCGACCTCGCCCAACGAAGCGGCACTGATCCCGATGCGCTGAAGCGGATCCTCCGCCTACTCATGAGCGCGGGGATCTTCTCCGTGGACGAGCATGACAGATGCGCACTCACGCCGCGAGCCGAATTCTTGCGCAGGGATAATCCGGAATCGATCGCAAGCGAGGTGGAGCTCTTTGCCGGCGCAGAAACGTACCTGGCCTGGAGCGAGCTGCTCCAATGCGCACGTACGGGACAGACAGGATTCGGCCAGTTCTTCGGCAAATCCCTCTTCGACTACCTGGCCGAGCACCCCGACTCCGCCCAGCGCTTCCATCTGGGCTGGCACGAGATCTCGATCCGCGCCGGTCTCGAGACCGCGGAAGCGATCGATTTTACGGACAATCGGCACGTCGTCGATGTCGGCGGTGGCTACGGCATCGTGACCGCCCAGCTGTTGCGCAAATACGATCATCTGCGGGGCACGATTTACGACCTGGAGTTCTCGCTGGCCAGGGCCGGTCACACCTTGCGGGAATATGGCGTCGATGAGCGGTGTGGCATTGTGCCCGGCGACGGTTTCACAGAGGTGCCTGGCGGGGGCGACGTCCACCTGCTCAAGAGCGTTCTCCACACGATGAACGACGACGACTCGGTACGCGTCCTCATCAATTGCGCGAACGCACTCGCGCCCGGCGGCAGGATCCTGGTCCTGGAGCGGGTGATCAGCGAGGATGGCGGATACGTCTGGGGAAATGTGGTGGACGTCGCCATGCTGGTCATGACGGGCGGCCGGGAGCGAACGATTCAGGACTACGCGCGCCTATACGAGCGCGCAGGCCTCGAACTCACCGGCAGTACGCTCCTGCCCTGCGGCTTCAGCGCAATCGAGGGCCGGAAGTGAGACCGGCCGGACGAGCGCGACCTCCGGGAATCAGCGGACCTCGAGGAGGTGGGTCGGCATGGCTCACATTTTGATCGTCGGCGGACATGACGAGACTTTCCGAATGATCGAAGATCTACCGGTCGAGCTGTCTGTGTTTCAGAATTCCGAATCGGTCACCGCGCGGCAGGCCAGACGCGCCCACCGGCTGTGCGTATTCGACTACCGCAACCAGGCAGAGGCGCTCAGCATGGCGCAGGAGCTGCACGAGGTTAAACCCGTCGATGCCGTCGTGTCATTCACCGAGCATGGCCTCATGCCGGCCGCCGTGATCAAAGAGGCATTGGGCATCAAGGGCAATGCGCGGAAAGCCGTCCGGTTGACCCGCGACAAGATCGCCATGCGCGAGCACCTGGCCGGCCGTGATCTCGGAGCTGTGCTGACCCGAAGCTGCGATTCGGCCTCCGAGGTACGGAGCTTTCTTCAGTCAGTGGGCGGCCCGATCATCGTCAAGCCGGCTGAAGGCGCCGGCAGCTCCGGTGTTCTTCGCGTCTCCAGCCTTGACCAGGTCGAATCCGCATTCGCCTGCTCTCGCGGCGAGTACCCCGGGCCGACCCTCGTCGAAGAGTTCATCGACGGCCCCGAATACAGCGTCGAATCCTTCACCACGGATGGCCGGCACGACATCATCGCGGTGACCGCAAAAACCACCACCGGCCCGCCACGGTATATCGAAACCGGTCATCTGATGCCGGCCGTGCTCGCGGCATCGGCCCTTGCCGAGCTCCGCGGTCTCGTCACCGATTTCCTCAGTTCGATCGGTCATTCCTTTGGGCCGGCCCATACCGAAGTGCGTATCGGTTCGGCCGGGCCACGGATCATCGAGGGCAATACCCGTCCTGGAGGCGATTTCATTTGGGAGCTGGTGCACCGTGCGATGGGTCGCGATCTGGTCCGGGAGTCGATCTGTCATCTTGCCGGGCTGCCGCCGCAATCGCGAGCACCCGGGCGCGGTGCAGGCTGCGTCGCATTCTTTGGTTACGAGAATGTGGTGATCGAACGCGTGCAGGGCATCGAAGCCGCGCGTCAGGCCGAGGGGGTCATCCGGTTGCAGTGTTCTCTCGAACCAGGGCAACACCTCGGTCCGCTCCGGTCCTCTGCGGATCGTCAAGGTGTCATAGTCGCGGTCGGCACTGATCTCGTGGACGCCGAGCGCCGGTTGGCTGAGGCGCAGGCTCGGATTCGGGTGGAGACGAGCGTCTACGTAGATCTCGTACTATCTGCCACTGGTGTGGCTGATGGTTGAGATGTACGTGTGTCACGGCTACCCGCATCACCGTGTGGTGGTGTGGGTTGGACCGTGTCCCACACCGACGCTTCGGGTGCAGGAACATGCTGTTTCGGAGTCACCCCCGCCCGCGGTGTGACGGTGCGGAGGCTGCGGCGAACCCGGCGATGCCGCGGCCGACGCGGTGTCGGACTGGTCTTGTCCCGGGACTTTCGGACCGGCGCGTGCTCGGCGACCCGGACCGCGGGCAGCTGCCCCCGCCGCCGGGTCACTTTGTTCTTACCGAGCAGCGCGCGTGTGGCCAGGTTCACCCCGGCAATCTGGTCGCGGTTGCCGCCGACCAGGCAGCGGGGACACCATGCGATGTGACAGCCGCCGGGGCGGGTGAGCGGTTCGTCGCACCCCGGACACTGTGCCGAGGATCCGCGGGCGGGCACCGTGACCACCGCGACACCCACACCCGCGGCGGTGTGCGTGAGGGCGGCGGTCGCATTACGGCGGGCGGACTGCGCGGGCCCGGTTGTTGTTGACTCGTCCGTGTCCGCGGGTCTCGAGGGTGGTGAGGTCCTCGACCGCGATCACCTGCGCACCCGCGGTGGCGGCGTAGTCGGTGACCTGGCGGGCGAAGTGGAATCCCAGTTCCCGGTTGATCTTGCCCCGTTTGACGCCCACCGCAGTCCGATGCACGTTGAGGACGGCGATCTTCCCCTCGAGTTGGGCGCGGACCTCGGGTTCGGCGACGGCCAGCCGCGTCAACCGGGCCGCCTTGCGGTGCAGCATCTGGCCTTCGGTCTGTAGGCGGGCCAGTGTGATTCCGAGGCCGCGGTCGTCGTACGTCCAGCCCCGGTAATCCGACGACAACCCGGCCGGGCCGTCAGCGGTGATGGCGGCGGCGCCGAGTGTGGACGGGGACCAGTCGACCCCGACCGCGACCGTGCTGGCCATCAGATCGGCGGCGGGGACGAGTTCGGTCGCGGCGCACCGCAACAACAGACCCCGGCGGTCGAGGACGAGGGTCGGCAGATGCCAGTCGGTGATCGCCCGGCCGTGCAGGTGTGCGGGGATGGCGGCGGTCAGCCGGACCCGCCGCCACTGCGCCCGCCCCCGCCGGGGCCGAGCAGGTCGGCAGCTTAACCGTCAACACCAACCGATACGCAGAGAAGGCAACCGGCCTTCCGGCGGCGACCTTGCGCACCCCAATGACCGACAACCCACGTATTTACCGAGCAGATTTACGTTCTGTCCGGTCAGCCAGGTGTGGGGCATTGCGTGGGTTGCTCAATCGGTACGACTTGCACGGTCGTCAGGATTTCGCGAATGAGTGAGGTCACTTCAGAGCTCGACCGGCCGGCGACGATACCGCTGACGGGCAATTCGAAATCGAAATAGCTCACGGTCTCCGGAAGAGAAGCGCCCGCATCCAGCTCCTTCCATCGAACAACGTCTGGGTGGGCCTGAAACCGTTCTCCACCCGATATCGCGCAGTACCGCGACGGAAGCAGGTGACCCGGGAACATGAAATCCCCGTAGACCGTACTGCTCGCCGTACTTTCGAACCACCGTTTCAGTGGATTGATTTCGAGAGGTGACCAATCGAGGTTGCAGGCCAAACCGGCCGCGACCAAGTCGATGCCTGTGGCAAGCCGGAATGTCTCCTTGATATGTCCGCCGCCAGGGCGGGCGCCGACCTCCAGGAAAACCATTCCATCTGCGGCCTCGATCATTTCGAGATGGAATGGGCCATTGTCGATACCCACGGCCCGAAGGTACTCGACCGCTACCTTGCAACGCCCACCGTCGTCGTCGACTTGAATCGATCCCTGCGGAACTCCCTGGGCAAACTCGAGGCAAGTGCCCAGATATCTGCTGGCGATGATCGCCACCGGCGCACCGGCAAGCATCACGCCATCGAAGTGGAAGATCGGCCCCTCCACATATTCTTCGAGCTGGAAGCGTTCCGGATCCCAGTCCTCCAGACCCGTAGGGTGGTTGAGGATCGCACTGCCGGCGTCAGCGTAGGTGGCGAAGACGACAACATCCTTGCTGGCGGTTCCATCGAGTGGTTTGAGCACCGTCTTCCCAGCCCACGGAGTGACATCGGCGGACGAAGCGGTGAGCGCCTCATCGCAGCGAACAAATCTGGGCACGCGAAGTCCGCATCCTGCGACTGCGGCTTTCATCGCTATCTTGTCGTTCACGATGTGGACCTGCTCCGGTGATACTCCTTCTATTCCGAGGCTCCGTCTTATCTGCGCTGCCTCCATCATCTCGTATTGGGAGACGCTGATGACTCGGTCGAAGGCATCGTCGGGGGAGAACAGGGTGCGAACTTCCTCGGCCAGACCTGCTCGACCCGGGCGTTCAACCCTCGTGCAAGGAAGGTCGGGCGGCACGGTCGCAAGTTGCGCGCTCGAGCCCACGTAGACGACATCGTGAATTCCATGATCGATTACACGATGGTATTCGATGAAGGAATACGGAACGCGATGGAGAATGAGCAGTTTCATTCAGAAGACCCCGCTGGATGGAATATCGTTCGGCGAAATGGACTTTCACCTTCCAGTACTATCCCGGTCCGACGGCCGTGAAGCTAGGAACCCTGGGGGGAAGGTTTACCCACCTTGCTTGTTTGTCATCGGATCGCGGACCGGCCGTTGGTCAAGTGTCGATACTCGGTTGCAATCGCATCGACCACTGCGGACTTCGCATACCGGATCTCGTCGATGCCGGAAACCTCCATGATTTCGATCGCAGTCCCGCACAGAAATGCGGCGTCGAACGATCCGATCTCGCCGTAGGCGATGTCGCGTTCCGTTACCGAGAGCTTCAGTCGCGGACACAGCTCATCGATTATCACCCTTCGGGTAATCCCGTCGAGGGCCAATTCGGCAGTCGGCGTGAACAATGCGTTCCCCTTGACGAAGAACACGTTCGAGCCGCTCGACTCGCACACAGCGTCGGCTGTCGAGAGGAAGAGCACGTCATCGTAGCCGTCGGCCCGCCCGCGGTGGCTCAAGTAGCTCAACGCGTAGGTAGACGACGTCTTCGCCTGATACGGGTGACAGGAGGCGGGTGCACGCCGCCACGTTGCCGTCGACAGCCGATATTGCTCCGCGGCCGAATTCGAAGGAAAGGGCAGGGCAAACAGGACCACCTTGCTGGAAGAGCCCTGCGCCTTGAAACTCACATCGGTGTCGTCATAGAAGACCAAGCACTTGATGTACGCATCGGCCAGATCGTTGGCCCTCACCAATTCGTGGCAAGCGTCGGCCAAGTCCGCATTCGAATAGTGCACGGTGTGCCCGAACAACTCGGCGGACCGCCGCAACCTCGCTATGTGGTCGTCGCATTTGAAGATGCTGCCGCCGTACGTGCGGATACCGTCGAACACCGACGTGGCATACGACAACCCATGGGTGGCAGGTGACAGGATCACCTCGTCGAATCGCACGCATCTTCCATCTGCCCAGGCTATTTCGCTGATCATCTCAGTCTCCATGTCGCGATCTCGCGTAGTCCTGCATCGCCTGTGTACGCTGTGTGTTGACCGGAATCAGCCAGTTGTCCAGGTTGACAATGTGAATTGCGCCCACCCGGACCTTCGCGTCGATGGCGCCTCGGCCGAGGCAGACGTCCGCGAAACCCAGCCGATCCGCGAAATGATACATTTGGTAGTAGTCGGCGATATACAGATTCAACCCACGCGGAATTCGGTCGTGGTCCAGTCCCCGAACGAGTTTCGTAAACACGCCACGGTGATCGTCGGCGTAGCTCAGTGATCCGGCCAACGGAGTATTCGAATACTTGTCGTAGTCCAGCTTCACGAAATATTTCTCACCTTCGGACGAGCGTGCCAGCATACGCAGCACATCGCTCGTA
Source organism: Rhodococcus sp. IEGM 1351 (assembly GCF_030056875.1). Lineage (NCBI taxonomy): Bacteria > Bacillati > Actinomycetota > Actinomycetes > Mycobacteriales > Nocardiaceae > Rhodococcus > Rhodococcus sp. IEGM 1351. The sequence goes on from NZ_JASHKU010000026.1 coordinate 82,196, forward strand.
TAGAGGTTCTTGGCGTGTCCGTACTTGGCCACATTCAAGGCCTGAAGGCAGGCGAAATCGCGCAGGACCCGATTGTCTTCTGCCACGTCCGAGAGACGGTGTATCTCGGTTGTGCACGCCGCTTCGGCCTTCCTCGTGAGCCTGACGATTGATTTGTATTGGCTGGGTCCTACCGCGGTTCGCAAGGCGAGGTCCACACTTCGCGAAGACCGGAAGAATGCCGCCTTCATGAATGGAACTGCAATGACGTCGGCGCGCCGACGGCGATCGGATCTGCGAAGGGAAGGGACCAACAACCAGTCGGCGGTTGACGCCAGGCTCGACAACTCCGCCAATGTCCGATCGTCGGGCTCGTCGCACACGGGCATGTAGAAGTATCCGGGTGCGACGTACGCTCGCTCGTGATGCAGGGCGTCATTGCTGCTCACGCTGCCCTGGAGTACCGCGTTCCAGTGCGCGATGTTCCTCAGCGGAAGTTGTGGCCGTGGAACGTTGTGACTGTTACAGAACGCATCGCGTTGGGGCAGCCATTCCATGGTCTTCCTCCTTTCCATTCCAGTTCCGATCGGCTGTCGTGTGCGACTGGCCAGAATTCTCGAGGAGGCGTCGCTCGCCGTTGAAGTGGAAGACTCGGTTGGCAAGTTCGGTCAGCCCGGGATTGTGCGTGATGATGAAGAAGAGCGTGTCCGGCAAGGCAGAGATCACGGCCTGCAATATCGAGAGCTCTGCTGTTGTACTCAACTCGGAAGTCGCTTCGTCGAGAATTGCGACCGCCGGGCGATTGATCAACAGGTCGAGGAGCGCCAGCCGCTGCAGTTCCGTCTTGCTCAGATTCAACTGACCCGTGGCAGGGACGGGCTCGTCGAATCCGGACGGTAGTCGCCCGACGACGTCTGCCACGTCGAGATAGTCGACGACGCGAGCCAATTCGAGCGGTAACGGGCTGTTGAAGTGTTCGATCAATCTGCCTGGCTTGAAGATCGGACTCGACGTCAGGAGGAGGATGTCTTCGGCGTGGGAATTCGAGACGTATCCCGTCGTCCGGCCCAATGTCGAGAGGACGCCTGTTGTCGGCTGCAGACTGCCCACAACCAGCTTCGCAAATGTCGACTTACCGACCCCGCTCGGGCCCATGATGACCACGACGTCTCGGCTGGCAAAGGACTCGGAAAGCTCTTCCAGCAGCACCGCCCCGGTCTGCGGCGCGACGTACGTTACCTCCGAAAAGGATACGAGCGCTGCGTCTTCAACTGCTGAGCCGGTCCAGCGCGGCGCCGGGCCGGTCGGAGGCGTGAGGAGACGATCCGCGCTGTCGAGAACCTGTCTGAGGTCCACCAGACAACGGCCCACTCGGGCGAAAACAGCGATGAGGCTGTACGAGAGACTGAGCGCGAGAACACCGCTGAGGCCGGGTCCGCCGCCGGCCTGGACAAGCACGGTTGAACCGACGACGATCGACAGGAAGAGCACACCCATCAAATCGAGCTTGTAGTTGAACCAGCGGCGTGCGCCCGCATTGTCCATCGAAGCGAAGGCGCGATTCATCAAACTCTTGTTCAGCCAATTGACGAGGGCCGAGTTGTCGCGTGCCAAGTCGAATCTCGCTGAGCTCCAGGTAATGGCCTCGACCCGCTCCAACACGGTCGACGTCGTACCGATCTCTCTATCGTTGAAGTCCTGCAGTCGCCTTCCCGACCGCTTCGAACTGTGCCAGTAGGCGAAGCACATCCCGACAAGGGGCAGCAGGACGAAAATGTTCTTGCTCAATACGAACGCGGCGGTCGTGAGCAGCAATGTAACCGCACCCAGCGTATTCAGAAGTACTTCTGGCAGAAGTTCGTCGATACGTCGTTGATCCCAAGTCAGTTTGCTCTGATAGTCCTGATCGACCTCGTCGAAGGCCGGCCTGGAGGGCTTTGGACTCATGACGGTCGAGAAGTAGTTCCGACATTTTCGGGATGCCGCCACGATGCTGCGTTTGACTATGAACAGGGAGGTGAAAATCGACAGGAGGGCCCCGGCGGACAGTGCGGCGATGAGGGTTGTCGCTGCTGTCCGCGCATTCGTGGTCGAAATGCCGCTGGCAGCCGTGTAGTCACCGACAATCGTCAGAACGTCGCGGCACGCAAACAGGACGCATGCGACAACCGCGACCTTCGCGACGCCCAGGCTCATCAGACTGCGGCGTGACGAAGTCGAGAATTCCGCTCGGTCCAGGCCCTGGGGACAGCGAGCGACCGACCGATCCTCTCGAGCGAGATGCCCTTTGCGTTCTCGAGCAGGATTCGCCGCACGTGGTGTGAGGTTTCGCATCACCTCCACGACTTCGCCTCCGGCCATTACCCATATCTCGTCTGCAGCATCTTTTTCATCGGGCTTGTCCGTTGCATATATGACCGTGGTGTCGTGCCACGGCCCGCGCAGAAGGGAGGCCAACAGCCCATTCGCCAGGTCGTCGTCCAGCCCTGCTGTGGGCTGATCCAGGTAAACGAACTTCGGTTCGGCCAATATTGCCCGTGCCAGTTCCAGCCGCTTCCCCTGCCCGCGGGACACGTTCCAGCCCTCGGTCCGGTCGCGTGACTTGCTCGAGAGGTAATCGCCGTAGAAGGTTCCGGGAAGTCGGGACAGTGTCAAGGCTCGACGGGCCTCGTCGTCGGTAAATTCGCTTCGATAGAGACACAAATTCTCGTAGAGCCCGCCAGGGAATATCCACGGTTCATCCGGTACGAAGAACGTTTTGCTGTTCACCTGGCTGCTGTGGCGTGCACCGATTTTCAGAACGGATGTCTTGCCACTGCCTGCGGCGCCGACGACGGCGATGTGCTTCGCCGTTGTTGCCGGTAGGCGCGTTGCGGTCGCATCGGTGTCCAGCGAGTGCGGACTGGATAGATACTTCGCAACGTTGGAGTGCCCGACAATGCCCTGGGACAGACTCTGAACAATGAAGGGGATATTGTTGGCGACGGATTTCAAGCCTCCGACCAGCGCCATTGTGGACAACAGGCCTGCTGGATCGACGTAACCAACATGGGCCAGCTGGGTAAACACCGCGGCAAGCATGGCAACGATCGGAGTGAGTGTCGATATGAGGTTGATCCGCGCGATGAGACGCGCCGCTTTCAGGAGCGCGCGCTCCTCGCCATCTCGCTTCTCGGCATAGCGCCGAAATAGTTCGTCGTTCCAGTTCTTGAGCCACGCGAGCAGGCGATTGTTCAGCGAGAACAGGCCGACTTCGATGCGATCTGCCGCCGTCACCGACAGTGCAGCGTGCGCGGCATTCAATTGTTTGGCGTTCCAGTAGATCACCGCGGAACTGACGAGAATCACCGACAGTGCCGCCAGAGCGCTCAGTCCCAACGCGACGAAGAAGTACGCGGAGGTAAAGGTGATAGTTGCGAGTGCCAGAATGATGAAAATGAGTCCCGACCAAGCATTTTCGACGCGTGCTGCCTCCCGGTCCAGGAGCGTGACCAGGTCGGCCGGTTGGTCGGAAGGGGCAATGCTGCGCTTCTTGTGCAGCAGCCTTTGTTCGATGTATGTCCGGGCTCCGATGCCTACCACGTCGGCTTGCATGAAGGTGTGATTCAATGCAAGCCACGCCAAGTAGGTCAGCACGATGCAGGTGATACCAAGCGTGAGGTTCGTCGTGAGTGCTGGATCGCCGGTGACGAGGTGCTGGATCAGCGATTTCAGCGTGATCGCAGCACCAAAGGCGCATCCTGCATTGACCGCGATGGCCACGAGCCCGAGCATGATGTCACGACGAAGTCCGCCGAAGACGGATCTGCTCAGTCGCTCGCCTTGGAGCGCGTTCACGCTGTCCCGCTGCGCCGCGTCACACCACCGCTGCCATCTGGCAAGGTGCGAGGCGGTGGGCACAGGGTCGAGTCGAGTTCGGGGTTTGGGCACCTCGAACCAGACGACTTTCCTGAGGACGCTCAGCATGTGGAGTACGTGGGGACCGCCGTGTCGGCCAGGGCGAGCGACGCGATTCTGTCACACAATTGCGTGATCATCTTCCATCCCTCGGCGAGTGCTTCGCGGAGTTCTCGAATCTCGGCCGGCGTTGCGCGATCGAGCAGATCGATCCCCATACTCACGTGCTGGCCGTCGTCTTCTCCGTGTTCTTGGAAGTGCGGAATTGCCGGAAACGCTCGCGCCGCTTCCCGGTGCCAGATTTCGCCACTACCTTCAAGCACCACATGCATCAGCAGAGTGCGCACCATGTCGCTCCGGTACAGCATTTGATGCCTGAACCACTCCATTGTCGATACGAACGTCTCATCGGTGACCGGCGCGTGCGCTGATCCCCGTTGGTTGCGCAGGTTGTCGTTATGGCCCAGTTCCTCGACCAGATGGTCGAGCGCCACCTGCTTGTGCGCCGTATCGGTAGTCATCGCGACACGCAGGTGCAGCAGGTCCTGAAACACGTCCGACCAGGTCTGCTGGCAGTCGAGCAGCCGTTCCCGAACGTGGGGGTCGTCGAACGAGGGGGCATCGATCAGCCGCAACAGGCTGCTGGTACCAAATTGCTGCAGGTACTTCTCGTTGTCCGCCAGGAGCACAGCCGCCCGATTCGGTACCTCGCCTGCAAACACCGCGTTGGGCTTCTCGGCGTCCTCGTAGAGTGCCTTGCCGTTGAACTGGATCGAGAGCGCCCAGAAACCGTCCCGGGTTCCTTCGAAGCCGTGCCAGGAGTCGCCGGGGACGAGGATCATGTCTCCGGCGCCGACCTCCTGCTCCGCACCGCCCATCGTTCGTCCGGAACCCTCGCAGATCAGGATCAGACTGGGCTCCGGGTGCTTGTGCACCGCCAGCACCTCACCGCACTCCAACCTGACCCAGCTGATCGCCAAATTGCTGGAAGCAGGAATGAATTGCGCCAACTGAGGGTGTTGGCTGAATATCTTGACGACACCCAGGTTGTGGGCGCTCGCGCCGACAACGGCTTCGTTGATCGTCTCGAGTGCGCTTCTGGCGATTATGTGCATAGATTTCTTCCTTCTGTGGGATCGACCTGCCTCGAGTTCTGTATCGCTCCCAATCCTGGGCACGTGCCTACGGGCGGAACAGGCACCCCAGGGTTGAAAACGTCACCCCCCCAGCGGAAAGGGTGTCGAGAAGTCTCCCTAGGGTGTCTATCCGCATTCGCCGCGCGTCGTCGAAGATAGCTGAACACCGCAGTACGGATGAGAGGCGAGTTTCGCATTGATTTCCGAAACACTGCTCGAAGCCGAGCAGAAATTTGTTCGTTCCGGCGTGATCGGCGTCGGAGGCACGTGCCTTCAGGCTGCTGAAGCGACGACCGATGAATTGTCTGGACGCAATATCGAGAATGCGCTCCGACAATGGGAGGCGGGACACGCGGAGTTTCCCCATGCGGCTGTCGCGGCCCATTATCAGACGGTCGGGCGTAACGGGGTCCGGCCCCACCTGGTCGCCATGCTGCAAAACTTCCATAACAACAACCGTGCGCATCATGTTCTCGGTGCCTGGCTACCGATGACGTTCGATGCTCAGGATGGCGACTATCTGTCATATGTCGGGCTCGACTATTTCGACCAGGTCGTCCGGTCCGATGACGCGCAGCGCGTGGACGCATTCGTTGCTGCCGCGGCCATGGACCTCGCGTTGCTGGAGGCGCGAGCACTCGGGAGGTCGGCACACGCCCCCCAGGTGGTCCGGACGCGTGCAGTGACACGGGTCGTGACCCAACTCGACAGGCTCGCACCCGATTTCTCGCTCGATCCTTCCGTCGCTGCGGCCGGTCTTGCGGCGCTGGCTCAGCCGGGCGCCGACTACAGTTCGTTTGCTTCACATGCCGCGCCGGCGCTGAACGGCGTCCCCGAAGAGATCGGAAGTGCAGTTCGGCTGACGTTGTTGCCGACGACGCGCCTGCACGACGAGCAGATGTTCATCCGCTGCATCCAGATCTTCGAAGGTCTGTATCGGCAAGTCGCGACAGCGATTTCGATGGCGATCCGTGACCTGCGCCACGGTCTGGCCGCAGCGGCAAAGAGTCGCCTCGACCGGGCATCGATCCGCCTCGAAGCGGTGCCTGCGCTCTTCCGGGTTCTCACGACGATGCCGGTTGACGCCTTCTCGATTATTCGCGGCTTCACCCATGGGCGGAGCGCGGTGCAGTCGCGCGCGTTTCGTGAGGTCGAGTTCGCCTGCGCTCCAATCGATCCCCGTGACTTCGAGCATAGTGGGAAGATCGATGTCGGGGACACTACGTTGCAGGACGTGTATCTCTCGATGCGGAAGACGCATCCGGATGCACACGTTCTCGAGGAGGCGATGCGGCGCCTGGACCGTGCGTGGGTTGCGATGAAGCGCGGCCACTGGGGCATCACCCTGAAAGTCATCGGAACGGTACCTGGCACCGGCGGTACGGCAGGCGCGTCGTATTTGAAAAATGCTGCGATGGTGTCACTCTTCCCGCGGCTGTCCGAGGTGGCGTGAACATGAGCGATGTCAACCACCGAGTGAGAAAGCAAATCATGGGATACATCGTGTCCCAATCTATTTCAGCTGTCTGCGAACTGGGTGTGCCCGACCGATTGGCGGACGGTGCGTGCTTGCTCGGCGATCTCGCGGCGAGCGTGGGCGCCGACGCCGACGCACTCGGTCGATTCCTGCGGGTCCTCGTCGCGGAAGGCTTGTTTGCGGAAGTCGGTGGAGGGCGATTTGCGTTGACGGAGGCCGGTGAGCTTCTGCGGGCAGACGCTCCGGGCTCGCTTCGTCACTTGGTCGGCTTGATGTCGAACGAGGCCTACCTCGTGTGGGGGCACGCAGCGCATTCGATCCGGACGGGGAAGGAATCGTTTTCAGCGGCGTTCGGAAAGCCGTACTTCGAATGGTTGTCCGAGAATCCGTCGGCAGCCGATGAGTTCGCACGGGGCCAAGCAGGGCTGGTCGAGTTGCGTTTGCTGCCTTTGCTCGACCACGACTGGTCTGACGTGGGAACGGTCGTCGACGTCGGTGGCGGGACCGGCGCGCTGATCACCCGGTTGCTCGATCGGCACGCGCATCTACGCGGAATTTTGTTCGATCTGCCTCATGTGGTCGCGGAAGCGCCGTCGACGTTTGGTTCGGCGGGCATCGGTGAACGAACGACAGTCGTGGGCGGAAGTTTCTTCGACGACGTCCCAGGCAATGGTGACGTGTACGTGCTGTCTCAGATTCTCCACGACTGGGATGACGCGTCCGCCGGCAAGATCCTCAGCAGTTGCCGGCAAGCGATCCCGCCAGGTGGACGATTGATGATTGTCGAGCAGGTCCTGCCGGAATCGGCGACAACCCACCCCATGGCTCTGCTGGATCTCCACATGCTGGTTCTCCTGGGAGGTCGCGAGCGCACGATCACCGAATGGCGCCGACTGTTGACCGACCACGGATTCACGCTGGATTCGATCACGCAAGGTCCCCGGTCATCCGTCATCGAAGCGGTTCCGGTGTGAGCTAGCCGCCCTCGCCCGCGAGGGCGAAGAGTCCGTCGTCGGTCTGTTCGACGAGGCCGTCGATCAGCAGGGAGTGGAGGGCGCGGTCGCGTTGGCCCGGATCGCCAGGCCACACCTGGTCGAGCCGCACGCGTTCGACCGGGGCGGAGCTTTCACGGAGTACGGCCATAAGCTTGCCGCGCACCTGACGGTCGGTGCCGGCGAACTTCTGGACCTTCCGGCGCTCACCGGTGTGCGCGGGACGTCCGGCATCCACCCAGGCGCAGCTGGGCAGCGGGCAGTCAGCGCATTCGGGGGAGCGGGCGGTGCACACGGTGGCCCCCAGTTCCATGATGGCCGCGGAGAACGTGGCGGCCCGCGCCCGGGTGCGGGGGAGCAGCGCGGACACGTCGGCGAGGTCACGCGTGGTCGAGGGATTTCCCGGCTCGGCGCGTCCGTGCACGGCCCTGGCGACCACCCGCCGGACGTTCGTGTCGACGACGGGGACGCGCTGTCCGTAGGCGAAGCAGGCGACGGCCCGCGCGGTGTAGGCACCGATGCCGGGCAGGCCGAGGAGGGTGTCGACGTCGTTCGGAACCACGTCGCCGTGCTCGGCGGCCAGTACTGCGGCGCACTCGTGGAGTCGCAGCGCGCGGCGCGGGTAGCCGAGCTTGCCCCACGCGCGCAGTACGTCGGCCTGACTCGACGCGGCCATGCGGGAGGGGACGGGCCAGCGCTGCACCCATTCCTCCCAGATCGGGGCCACCCGGACGACGGGCGTCTGCTGCAGCATGATCTCGCTCATCAGGATGTGCCAGGCGGTGACGCCGTCGCGGCGCCACGGCAGATCCCGGGCCTGTACGTCGTACCAGTTGATCAGCGCGGAGGAGTCAACGGCCACTTCGTCCTCACAAGTCCCTTCGTTCACGGGGGAAACGGATTTTCCGCGGTTGTCACATTCCCGTCGCGACGGTGCGACACGCCCGGTGCACAATGGTCCCATGCCTAATTCCAACCCCGTGTCCGCGTGGAAGGCCCTGCGTCAGGGTAACGACAGATTCGTGAGCGGTACCTCGCTCCATCCCAGCCAGGGCATCGCCGATCGCGCGAAGCTCGTCGGCGGCCAGCACCCCACGGCCGTCCTGTTCGGATGCGGAGACTCCCGCGTCGCCGCCGAGATCATCTTCGACCAGGGTCTGGGCGACATGTTCGTCGTCCGCACCGCCGGTCACGTGATCGACGACGCCGTGCTCGGGTCCATCGAGTACGCCGTCGGCGTGTTGAACGTGCCGCTCATCGTCGTGCTCGGACACGACAGCTGCGGTGCCGTCAAGGCGACGCTCGACGCTCTCGACGACGGCAACGTGCCGCCCGGATTCATCCGCAGCATCGTGGAACGTGTCGCGCCGTCGATCCTCATGGGACGCCGCGAGGGCCTCACTACCGTCGACGAACTCGAGGGCCGCCACGTGGTGGAGACCGGGGCGCTGCTCATGCAGCGGTCGCGCATCATCGCGGAGAAGGTGGAGAGCGGCGCGTGCGCCATCGCGGGTGTCACGTACAAGCTGTCCGACGGCCGGACTCACCTGCAGGGCGCCGTCGGGGACATCGGTGAGCTCACGGACTGACCGCGACACGCCGCACCCGCTGAGCCGCTGCCGCGCGACGCCGAACTACCGTTGACGTCGTGCTGGAACCGAATGGACCGTTGCCCCCCGAGATTTACTGGCGCCGCAGGGCGCTGGCGATCGGCGGCGCCATCGTCGTGTTGCTGCTCGTGGTGTGGTTGATCAACTCGCTACGTGGTGGCGGTGACTCCGAGACGGATCCGGCGGCAGCGAGTTCCTCGTTGACCACTCCTGTGTCGATTTCCCCGACAGCCTCGGGTTCGTCCACGTCCAGCGGCAGTTCGGGCGGTTCCGGTGGCGGCGGCGGTGGCGCCGCTGCCGCCGGCGGCGAGGCCTCCTCGGGCGCGTCCGGTTCGTCCGGGGCGTCGAGCAGCGGTACCTCGAGCAGCGCGGCTCCCAGCGGCCAGCCGGTCGCCGCGGGACAGTGCCCGGACCAGTCGCTGGCCATCAAGGTGGCCGCCGACAAGCCGACGTACCTGGCGGGTGAGGAGCCGAGCTTCACGACGGTCGTCACCAACATCGGCACCACACCGTGCGAACGTGATCTGGGCAGCAGCCTCCAGCAGGTGCTCGTCTACACGATCGACGGTGCCGTGCGGCTGTGGTCCAACATCGACTGCTTCCCGCAGTCCGCGGCCGACGTCCGCACCCTCGCGCCCGGCGAGCAGGCTCAGTTCACCGTGAAGTGGTCGGCCAAGACGTCCGCCCCCGACTGCCTGACGCAACCGGAACCCCAGCGTGATCCGGTGGGGCCCGGTGCGTACACCGTGGTCGGCCAGCTCGGTCAGCTCCGCAGCGCGCCGGAGCCGTTCAACCTCAGCTGATCCTCGGTGCGGGGTCGATGCGTGAGCGTCGATCGAATTCCTTGTCGAGGTCGGTGTGCTCGGGGTCGGCGAGCAGCGCCGCGAGGAGGATGCGGGCCTGACCTGCTCTGAGGTCGGTGGAGAACAGTGCACCCGCCGAGACGAGGTCGTGCCCGCCGCCCCCACCGCCGTACGTGGCGGAGGTGGGGCCCTGCGGCACCCGGGTGGTGACCACGACCGGGATCCCGGCGGTCGCGCAGTCCCGGACCGCCTCGACGATCGCCGGGTTCGCGTTCCCGGATCCGAGTCCGTCGAGCACCAGTCCCTGGGCCCCGGCGGCCCGGCACGCGTCGATCTGGACGCGGTCGGCCCCCGGATAGGCGGCGACGATGTCGACGCGGGTTCCGGAGATCGGATGCCACGGCAGCGGATCGAGACTTCGCCGCGGGGTGACACCGGCGGGGTGGACGGATCGGAACGCGGCGAGTGACGTCGTGTCGACCTTCCGCGTTCCTGCCGCCCGGTGCAGGGCGCCTCCGAACGCGATGAGGACACCCGCTCCGCGCAGAGCGGGGTCCGATCCCGCGGCGACCGCGTCGGCCAGATTGGCCTGGGCATCGGATTCCGGGTGGTCGAACGTGCGCTGCGCACCCGTGAACACCACCGGCCGCGGGTCGGCGTGGTGGAGGTCGACCAGGTACGCGGTCTCCTCCATGGTGTCGGTTCCGTGGAGCACGACCACCGCGTCGAGATCGGGATCGCGCAGTTCCGCGGTGACGGCGTCGCGGACCCGGTCCATATCGGCGAACGTCATGCTCGAACTGTCCTTCGACATCACGTCGACGACACGGAGTTCCGTCCCGGTCCACGCACTGCCCAGTAGATCCGGGCCTGCGACCACCGGTCTGCTGACACCCTGCCCGTCCCGCCTGCTGGCGATGGTGCCTCCGGTGGTGACGACGGCGACTTTCGGCACTGTTGTCCTTTCTCGCTAAACGGTCGGGCGGTCCGAGGCCAGGGTGCGGATGCGGTTCCGCGCGGCGAACCAGCCGATCACCAACAGCGGGGCGATGATCGCGATGGACCCGACGGTCCAGGTTCCCACGGGGTGATCGAACGCCATCAATATGACGACGCACGCGAGGAAGGCCAGGGTCAGGAGCCCGGTGTAGGGGGCGCCGAACATCCGGAAACCGGGCCGGGCGAGTTTCCCTTCCTTGGCGAATTTCCACAGTTTCAGCTGGCACAGCACGATCACGGCCCAGGCGCTGATGATCCCGAGCGCAGCGAGGTTCAGGACGATCTCGAACGCTTGCGCGGGAACGACGGCGTTGAGTCCGACGCCGAGCAGGATGACGAATCCGGTGAGGGCGATGCCGCCGTAGGGCACTCCTGCCTTGTTCATCCGGGCGGCGAACGAGGGCGCCGATCCGGCCATGGCCATCGAGTGCAGTATTCGGCCGGTGGAGTACAGGCCCGCGTTGAGTGAGGACAGCGCGGCCGTGAGCACCACGAGGTTCATGATCGCGTCGGCGCCCTGCACATTGATGGAGCCGAAGAACGTGACGAATGGGCTCTCGCCGGCGTGGTACTCGGTGTAGGGGAGCAGCAGCGACAGCAGCAGGACGGATCCGACGTAGAAGACGAGGATCCGGATGATGACAGTGTTGATCGCCTTGGGGATGACCTTCTGTGGGTTCTTCGTCTCGCCCGCAGTGGTTCCCACGAGTTCGATCGAGGCGTAGGCGAAGACGACGCCCTGGATCACCACGACGGCGGGCAGGATTCCGTTGGGGAAGAGTCCGCCGTTGTCGGTGATCATGCTGAAGCCCGACGAATGTCCTTCGATCGGCGTTCCGAACAGCACGAAGTAGATGCCGAAGCCGAGGAACGCGGCGAGGGCGACGACCTTGATGAGGGCGAACCAGAACTCCAGTTCACCGAACACCTTGACGGAGACGAGATTCAGGCCGAGGACCAGTACGACCGCGGCGAGGGCGAAGACCCATTGGTCGACGTTCCCGAGCGGTGCCCAGTACTTCTTGAAGAAGTTCATGTACAGCGCGACTGCGGTGACGTCGACGACGGCGGTCATCGCCCAGTTCATCCAGTACAGCCAGCCCGCGGCGAAGGCCATCTTCTCGCCGAAGAATTCCCGCGAGTACGACACGAACGACCCGGAGGTGGGTCGGTGCATCACGAGTTCGCCCAGGGCCCGCAGGATCAGGAAGGCGAAGAACCCGCAGAGAGCGTAGACGAGGACGAGTGCGGGGCCTGCTTGGTGGAGGCGTCCGCCCGCGCCCATGAACAGGCCGGTGCCGATCGCTCCGCCGATCGCAATCATCTGGATCTGTCTGGGGCCGAGCGCTTTCCGGTAGCCGAGGTCTTCCTCGACGAAGATGTCGACGCCGGAGGTGTCGTCCTTCTCGATCGTCACGAGACCACCTCCGCGGCAGCGGCGACGGGTGTCTGCCGTGGCGAACCGGACGCTCTCAAGTTGGCGAGATGCTCGGGGCTGAGGAGGCGGTCGAGTTCTTCACGGTCGAGCAGACCGGCCTCGATCACGAGGTCGGCGACCCGGCGGCCGGAGACCAGCGCTTCCTGCGCGATCCGGGTCGAGGCGGTGTAACCGATGTACGGGTTGAGCGCGGTGACGAGTCCGATGGAGTCCTCGACCCGGGCACGCAGCAGATCGGTGTTGGCCGTGATGCCGAGTACGCAGCGGTCGGCCAGGATCCGGCAGGCGGCGCCGAGGTGGCGCATCCCCTCGGACAGGGAGTGCACGATGATCGGTTCGAACGCATTGAGCTGGAGCTGGCCGGATTCGGCGGCCATCGTGATGGTGACGTCGTTGCCGATGACCTCGTAGGCCACCTGGTTGAGGACTTCCGGGATCACCGGATTGACCTTGCCGGGCATGATCGACGAACCAGCTTGTACCGGTGGGAGATTGATCTCGTTCAGGCCCGCGCGCGGTCCCGACGACAGCAGGCGGAGGTCGTTGCACACCTTCGACAACTTGACCGCGATCCGCTTGAGCACGCCCGAGAGGTGGACGAACTGACCGACGTCCTGTGTTGCCTCGACCAGGTCCGTGGCCAGGACGAGGGGGAATCCGGTGAGTTCCCGCAGCGTGTCGCACGCTGCCTCGGCGTAGCCGGCGGGTGCGTTCAGGCCCGTGCCGATCGCGGTGGCGCCGAGATTGATCTCGTGGACGAGGAGAGCGGCCTCGTCGAGGCGGGTGCGGTCCTCGTCGATCATCACGGAGTACGTGGCGAATTCCTGGCCGAGCGTCATCGGTACCGCGTCCTGGAGTTGGGTGCGCCCCATCTTCACGGTGTCGGCGAACTCGACCGCCTTCGTCGCGAAGGCCTCCTGCAGGACGCGCATCGCGTCCAGCAGGTCGTCGATCGCGAAGATCGTCGCGATGTTGACCGCGCTGGGGTAGACGTCGTTGGTCGACTGGCTGAGGTTCGCGTGCTCGTTGGGGTGGAGCTCCGCGTACTCCCCGCGCCCGTGTCCGAGGATCTCGAGTGCCCGGTTGGCGATCACCTCGTTGGCGTTCATGTTGGTCGACGTCCCGGCGCCGCCCTGGATGACGTCGACGACGAACTGCTCGTGCCAGCGGCCGTCGACGATCTCCCGGCACGCCTGCCCGATAGCGTCGGCTCGGCGGTGATCGAGGATCCCGAGTTTCTCGTTGGCGGTTGCCGCGGCCCATTTGACGTAGGCGAGCCCGCGAATCAGATACGGGTTGGTGGAGATCGGCCGGCCGGTGATGGGGAAGTTCTCCACGGCCCGCAGCGTGTGGATTCCCCAGTAGGAATCCGCGGGCACTTGGCGGTCGCCGAGCAGATCGTGTTCTGTTCGCGTTTCGAGCACTTGATCATTCCTCACGGGGATTCGCGCGAGCCGTTGCTCTGCACGGATGCGGCGGATGGAGTCTGCTGCTCGAAGAGAGTAGATTTCTCGGTCGAGCCACCCGGCTATCCACCTGCCAGGCTGTCAGACAGGTGCAATTGTTACCGCGCTCACTCGCAGGCGTCAACCCCCGGCAGTGCCTCGTATTGACGTTGTCGCCGGTGCGTGAGCAGAATATCCACATGAACCTGTCAGACAGCTGGGCAGCCAGGCGCCCGGTCACGGCGCGGGTCAGCGCCGCGGAGGCGGTCCTCGCGGACCTTCGTGCCGCGATCACGTCGGGTGAGCTGACGGTCGGCGAACGACTTCCCTCCGAAGCGTCCCTCGCCGCGCGGCACGGGGTCAGCCGGTCGGTGATCCGGGAGGCCCTGCGGTCCTGCCATGCGCTCGGGCTCACGGAGACGAAGTCGGGCCTCGGAACGTTCGTCGTCAGCGATTCGATCGCTCGCGACCTCGACTTCGGGAACTACGCGGCCAACGAGCTCGTGGAGGCGCGTCCGCACGTGGAGATTCCCGCCGCCGGATGGGCGGCGCAGCGGCACACCGCCGAAGACCTGGCCGCCCTGCGCGGCCTCGTGGACCAGATGCGGGACGAGGACGATCCCCTCGTGTGGGTGTCCCTGGATGCGCAGTTCCACGCGTTCATCGCCAGGACGAGCCGCAACCGCGTGTTCGAATCCGTGATCGTCGATATTCGCGAGGCCCTCACCCGGCAGTCCGAGACGCTGAATCTCGTTGCGGGGCGGCAGCAGAAGTCGAACGACGAGCACGACCGGATCGTGGAGGGCATCGCCTCCAAGAGTTACGACAAGGCCGCCCGCGCCATGGCCGAACACCTGGATGCCGTCCGGATCGCACTGGAAACCGTGGTCGGAGAAGCCGGCCCGGACCACCGACAGTAAGGACGAGAACCATTCTCACAACGACTCCCCTCGACGCTCGGCACGCGAGGTCATGGTTGCTGGTATCTGCCTCGCGGACCGAGGATTTCGACCTCGCCGAACGCAGCGGCGCCGACGCCGTCATCCTCGATCTGGAGGACGGTGTGGTCACCGCGGAACGCTCCGATGCCCGGCGGTCGGTCGCCGCGTGGCTGTCCGGTGGCGGCGCCGCCTGGGTCCGGATCAACGCCGCGACCACCGAAGACTGGTGGGCCGACGTGGACGCGCTCCGCGGCCTCCCCGGGTTGCAGGGTGTCATGCTGGCGAAAAGTGAATCGGGGCAACAGGTCCGGGACACCGCTGCCCGGCTCGGCGGTGCGGTTCCGGTGCTCGCCCTCGTCGAGTCCGCGCGGGGAATCGAGTTCGCGTTCGAGATCGCCTGCGAGCCGGCAACACTGCGATTGGCGTTCGGCAGTGGCGATTTCCGGCGGGACACCGGCGCGAGCGCAGAGCCGGACGCGCTTGCCTACGCCCGGGGACGCCTCGTCGTCGCGAGCGGCGCCGCCGGTATCGCGGCACCCGTCGACGGACCGACTCTGGTCGACGACCAGCGCACCCGGATCGCGGATCTGGGCGTCACGCGGTCGATGGGAATGTCCGGAAAACTGTGCATGAAGGCCGCGCACACGGGCGACGTCAACCGCGAGCTGAGCCCCTCCGCCGCGGACGCGGCCTGGGCGGCCGAGGTGATCGACCGTCTCGGCGTCGACGGTTCGGGTGTCCGGAGTGGCAGCGACCGCCCGCAACTCGCGCGTGCACTGACCATCCGCACCCGCCTGGACGCGCTGCGGCTGTCCTACTAGTCGTCCGGACCGGAGATCTAGTCGTACGGGCCCGAGATCGATGTCTCGGCGAGCCGGGACAGGCCCTCGCGGATGTGCCGGGCCCACAGCCCGCCGATCCCCTCCACCGACTGCAGATCGGCGGCCGTCGCGGCCAGCAGTGACTGCAGCGTCCCGAACGAGCCGACGAGCCGGTGAATCTGGTTGAACTGCAGTCGGGGAACGCGGGTGAGGACGCGGTAGCCGCGAGGACTCATCGGCGCCTCGAGCGCTTCGATGGTGCCCGGGTACCCGAATGCCCGGGCCAACGTCGTGAGGTCGAGGAGGTCTGCGTCCGTGATCCTGTCGAGCGCGGCGAGCGACTTCTCGACGTCCTCCGCGGGCGCCGGGCCGGTGCCGGCCAGGTAGTCGCGCACGATGAGTTCCCTCGCCACGTCGTTGTCGCCGACGAGTTCCTCGAGTTGCAGTGCGAGCTGACGTCCGTCCGTGCCGAGCTCGAGCACGTCCTGCTCGATCTCGACGGACACGCGCCGCACCATCTCCAGTCGCTGCACCACGGTCAGGGCGTCGCGGAGCGTGACGAAATCCTCGATCTCGACCACCGACAGCTGGCGGGTCACCTCGTCGAGCCGCGCCTTGTACCGCTCGAGGGTGGCCACCGCCTGATTGGCACGCGACAGGATCGTGGCGGACCCGTCGATGACGTGCCGGATGCCGCCGACGTACACGCTGACGATGCTCATCGACTGGCTGACCGACACCACGGGGTACCCGGTCTGCATGGCCGTCCGCTCGGCGGCGCGGTGACGCGTGCCGGACTCGACGGTCGGGATCTTGTGGTCGGGGACCAGCTGGACGTTGGCGCGCACGATGCGGGACCCGTCGGTGGACAGAACCACGGCGCCGTCCATCTTCGACAGCTCACGCAGGCGGGTCGGCGCGAACTCCACGTCGAGCTCGAAGCCGCCGTCGCAGATCTCTTCCATCTGCTCGTCGTAGCCGAGGACGATCAGGGCGCCCGTGCGTCCGCGCAGAATGCGCTCCAGGCCGTCGCGGAGTGCCGTTCCGGGAGCCAGCCGGGCTATCGTTTCGCGCAGCGCAGACGACGACTCGGCATCGTTCATCGCGCAATACTCCCGCTGAGGTAGACGTCACTTGTCGGGGCCCGCCGCGGAAACACGTCCGGACCCGCGTTTAGATTACCTATCCATGAGTAGTACCTGGACTTTGCCCGACGACCTGACCCTGCCCGCACCGGTCGGCAGCTTCCCCGCTGCAGGTCAGCCCGTGCCGCAGCACTGGTCACGGTGCTTCGGGTGCGGCGACCAGTCGCCTGCCGGGATGTCGATGAGCTTCACGGCCGGGGAAGGGCTCGACGTGTGGGGCCGGCTCGAGGTGGCTCCTCGCTACCAGGGCGGTCCGGGAGTGATCCACGGCGGCATCCTCTCGACCGCGTTCGACGAGGCGCTGGGGATGGTGTGCCGATCGATCGTCGACGGACCGGTGGTGACGGGTCATCTGGAGATCGACTTCGCCAAGCCCATCCCGCTGGGTTCCGTCCTCGAATTCCACGCGCGCATCGACGGGTCGATCCGCCGCAAGGTGTACGCGAGCGCCGAGGCGCGCATCGTCGAGGGGCCGACGGCCGATCCCGACGTGGTCGTGGCGACGTCGCGGGGGCTGTTCCTCACCGTGACGGCCGAGCACTTCGAGAAGACCAAGGACTTCGTCGACGGTGTGCCGGAGCGCCCGTTCGGCACCTCGTCGATCTGAGCGACACTTCGATCCGACCGTCACCGCAGTGACGCGATGGCTGCCCCCAGGTTCCCGACCTCGGTGACCTTCATGCCCTTCGGGGACGCCCCGGAGTCGAGGGGAACGATGGCGCGGGTGAATCCGAGGCGGAATGCCTCCGCGAGCCTGCGCCCGACGCCGGGTACCCGGCGGACCTCGCCGGCCAGTCCCACTTCGCCGAGGATCACCAGTCCGTCCGGAACGGGCTTGTCCTTCACCGCGGACGCGACGGCGAGGGCCAGCGCGAGATCGGCGGAGGGCTCGGTCATCCGCATTCCGCCGACGGTGGCCGCGTAGACGTCGTTCTTCGCGATCGGCACCCCGCACCGGCGGTCGAGCACGGCCAGGACCATGGCCACGCGGGCGCTGTCGAGTCCGCTCACGGCGCGCCGGGGGGCGGGCATGGACGTGGCGGCCACGAGGGCCTGCACCTCGCCGAGGAGGGGACGTTTGCCGTCCATCATGACGGTGACGGCGGTTCCGGGAACGGCCTCGGCGCGGTGGTGGAGGAACAGTCCGGACGGGTCGCTGATGCCGGCGATGCCGTCTTCCCGCAGTTCGAAGCAACCGACCTCGTCGGCGGCGCCGAAACGGTTCTTGACGCCGCGCACCATCCGCAGCGTGGAGTGCTTGTCGCCCTCGAAGTGCAGCACCACGTCGACGAGATGCTCGAGCGACCGCGGTCCGGCGACCGCGCCGTCCTTGGTGACGTGGCCGATGAGGAGCACTGGCACGCCGCTGGCCTTGGCGAGGGAGGTGAGGGCGCTGGTGACGGCCTTCACCTGGGTGACTCCGCCGACCACGCCGTCGACGTCCGCGGCCAGCATGGTCTGCACGGAGTCGACGATCAGCAGGGTGGGACGCACCTGCTCCACGTGGCCGAGGATGGTCGCGAGGTCGGATTCGGCGGCGAGATAGACCCGCTCGTGAACGGCGCCGGTGCGGTCGGCCCGCAGTCGCACCTGTCCGGCGGATTCCTCACCGGTGACGTAGAGGGACCGGTCGTCCGGGCCGCGGCGGGCCCACTGGTGGACCACCTCGAGGAGGAGGGTGGACTTGCCGACGCCGGGTTCGCCGGCGAGGAGAACGACGGAACCGGGCACCACCCCGCCGCCGAGGACACGGTCCAGTTCGTCGATGCCCGTGGGCTTGGCACGGGTGGAGGTGCTGTCGATCCGCGTGATCGGAGTGGCCGGGGTGGACGGAAGTACCGCTCCGGCCCCGGCTTTTGCGAGCGAGGCGCCGGGGCGGCTGGCGACGGACGCAACGATCGGGGCCTCGTCCATCGATCCCCAGCTACCGCACTCGGGGCACCGGCCGACCCATTTGGGAACGGTGCACTGGCACGACGAGCAGCGGAAGCTGGTTTTGAGTTTGGCCACCGGGCCAGCCTAGGTATCGGGTCCGACAGCGGACCCGGTCCGGCTGCTAGTGTCCGCCGCCCTCGGCTTCGGCTCCGGGGGACGTGTCGGAGACGTGGCGCTCGGTCTCGTGGCCCGCGTCGACGGGAACGGACACGGTGACGTCGCCGGCCTTCTCGAACGCGAACGTGACGGGGAAGGTGAGGCCCGGGCGGACGCCTTCCTTCAGGCCGTCCAGGGTGACGAGGACGACGTCGGCCGGTGCGTCGGCACTGGCGTCCTTCTGGCCCGCGGCCTCCGCGCCCTCAGCGGCTTCCTCGCCCGGAAGTCCGGCGACGAGCGCGGTCTGCGGCGCGATCTCGAGGCCGCCCGCCTTGTCGCCGAGGGTGACGGACTGCGCGAAGTCGGTGCTGATCCGGGTCAGCTTGTCCGGGGTGTCCTCGTTGTTGTTGATCGCGGTGAACGCGAGGACGGCGGTGCCGCCCGGCTCGAGGCTGTACTCGGCGGAGTTGGGGTAGACCACGTGCACGTTGCGCAGGGCGATCGACCCGACGTCCGCGCTGTTGCCGTTGACCGCGGCGACCTGACTCGACGTCTGAGTGATCTGGCCCGCGCTGCAGGCGGACAGCACGAGTGCTGCGCCGGCAGCGAGAGCGACGGCGGTAGCGACTCGGCGAGTCGACTTGTCGAGAGCAGTCACGAGTTGTCCTCCGGTGTCAGGTTCGCACTTCAACTAGGCAGAGTAGTAGTTCGTCCGCGTGGCCTGCTCGCTGGGTACTCACAATGGTTGTCTGCGTGCGGTTTCGGCGCTGGAGAACCGCCCGATCGGGGTGTCCGGAATGCACGTATCGGGGACCCTGTCAACCCCTACGGTCAGGCCATGATGCCCCTGACCTGCACCGTTGATGAGACCAGGTTCCGGACACGTGTTAAACTCGAATGATCGAAAGGGGCACGGGACAGATGATTTTTAAGGTCGGAGACACCGTCGTATACCCCCATCACGGTGCGGCGCTGATCGAAGCTATTGAAACCCGCACCATCAAGGGTGAGCAGAAGGAATATCTCGTTCTCAAGGTTGCTCAGGGCGATCTCACCGTACGGGTTCCCGCAGACAACGCAGAGTACGTGGGCGTACGCGACGTCGTCGGCCAGGAAGGTCTCGACAAGGTCTTCCAGGTACTGCGGGCACCGCACACCGAAGAACCCACCAACTGGTCGCGCCGTTACAAGGCGAATCTCGAAAAGCTCGCGTCAGGTGACGTCAACAAGGTCGCCGAGGTCGTTCGGGACCTGTGGCGTCGTGAGCAGGATCGCGGCCTGTCCGCAGGAGAGAAGCGCATGCTCGCGAAGGCGCGGCAGATTCTTGTCGGCGAACTCGCACTGGCCGAAGGCACCGACAGCGACAAGGCCGAGACCATCCTCGACGAGGTCCTCGCGGCCGCGTCCTAGACAGTCGCGATACCCACAGTGGCCGAGGGAAAGGGTCCTGTAGTCGCACTGGTTCCCGCCGCAGGTCAGGGAGTGCGTTTGGGCGAGAACAAGCCCAAGGCATTCGTTGATCTGGGTGGGACGACCATGCTTACACGCGCGGTCGACGGGCTCCTGCAGTCGGGGGCTGTCGACCGCGTCGTCGTGATCGTTCCGGAGGAGCTCGTCGAGTCGACGCGAACCCTCCTCCCCGGTGAAGTCACCGTCGTGGCCGGCGGAAGCGAGCGGACCGATTCGGTTCGCGCCGGACTCGCCGTCGCGGACGACGCCGAATACGTGCTAGTGCACGACGCCGCCCGAGCGCTCACACCACCGTCGCTCATCGCGCGGGTGGTCGCGGAGTTGCGCTGCGGCCGCAGCGCCGTCATCCCAGTCCTCCCGGTGGCGGACACCATCAAGACCGTAGACGTTCTCGGTGCGGTCACCGGCACCCCCGAGCGGTCCGAACTGCGGGCCGTGCAGACGCCGCAGGGTTTCACCGCGGAACTGCTCCGGCGCGCCTACGACGCCGCCGACGGCATCGCCACGGACGACGCCGGACTGGTGGAGCGCCTCGGGGAACGGGTCCGCAGCATCGTCGGAGAACCCACAGCATTCAAGATCACCACGCCGCTGGACCTCGTGCTGGCCCGCGCGCTGGTGGAAGAGGGAGCGCACTAGTGCGAGTCGGAATCGGGACGGACGTCCACCCGATCGAGCAGGGACGGCCGTGCTGGATGGCCGGCCTGCTCTTCGAGGACGAGAACGGCTGCGCGGGCCATTCCGACGGCGACGTGGCCGTTCACGCACTCTGCGACGCCCTCCTCTCCGCCGCCGGACTCGGCGATCTCGGCTCCGTCTTCGGAACCGGCAGGCCCGAATGGTCCGGGGTGAGCGGTGCCGCGATGCTCGCCGAGGTACGCCGCCTCCTCGAAGAAGACGACTTCGGTGTCGCCAACGCCGCGGTCCAGGTAATCGGGAACCGGCCGAAGATCGGCCCGCGCCGAAACGAGGCGCAGAAGGTGCTCAGCGACATTTTGGGCGCGCCGGTTTCGGTGTCCGCGACCACCACGGACGGGCTCGGCCTCACCGGGCGCGGCGAGGGGATCGCCGCCATGGCCACCGCGTTGGTCATTCCCGATCGAAGCGCCAGGTAGGATCGCTGGTCGTGACCCTGCGCCTATTCGACACCGAGACGCGGGCCATGCGTGACTTCGTTCCGCTGGCCCCTGGACACGCATCGGTGTACCTGTGTGGCGCCACGGTGCAGGGCGACCCCCATATCGGCCACGTACGCAGCGGCGTCGCATTCGACGTGCTGCGACGCTGGCTGCTCGCCCACGACTACGACGTGGCGTTCGTCCGCAACGTCACGGACATCGAAGACAAGATCCTGAACAAGGCCGCGGAGGCGGGCAGGCCGTGGTGGGAGTGGGCCGCCACGTTCGAGCGGTCCTTCACGTGGGCCTATCAGCAGCTGGGTGTGCTGCCGCCGTCCGTCGAGCCGCGAGCCACCGGTCACATCACGCAGATGGTCGAGATGATGCAGCGCCTCATCGACAACGGCCACGCGTACGCCGCGGGCGGGGACGTCTACTTCGACGTCCGCAGCTACCCCCGGTACGGCAGCCTGTCCGGGCACAAGCTCGACGACGTGCACCAGGGCGAGAGCGCCGGCGAATGCAAGCGTGATCCCCGCGACTTCACGCTGTGGAAGGCGGAGAAGCCGGGCGAGCCGTCGTGGCCGACGCCGTGGGGCCGGGGCCGGCCTGGCTGGCACCTCGAGTGCTCGGCGATGGCCGAGTTCTATCTCGGGGCGGCGTTCGACATCCACTGCGGTGGCCTGGACCTGGTGTTCCCGCACCACGAGAACGAGATCGCGCAGGCCAAGTGCTCCGGCGACGACTTCGCGCAGTACTGGCTGCACAACGGCTGGGTCACCATGGGTGGCGAGAAGATGTCGAAGTCGCTCGGCAACGTTCTCTCGGTGCCGAACGTGTTGAAAAAGGTTCGGCCGCAAGAGCTTCGCTACTACCTGGGCAGTGCCCACTACCGGTCGATGCTCGAGTACTCCGACACCGCGCTCGACGAGGGGGCCGCGGCGTTCCGCCGGATCGAGTCGTTCGTCATGCGCACGCAGGAGCGTGCCGGTGAGGTGCCGGTCGGTCGGTGGACGGAGGCATTCGCTCGCGCGCTCGACGACGACCTCGCCGTCCCCGCCGCGCTCGCCGAGGTGCACGGCAAGGTCCGCGAGGGCAACATCGCCCTCGACGGCGGAGATCTCGAGGGTGCGCGCGAGATCGCGTCGCAGGTCCGGGCCATGCTCGGAATCCTCGGCGTCGACCCGCTGGACGAGCACTGGACTCAGGAGACCGCGGATGCGTCCGCGGCAACCGATGCCCTGGACGTTCTGGTCCGGGCCGAACTCGAGCGCAGGCAGAGTGCCCGCGCCGAGAAGAACTGGGCTGTGGCCGACGAGGTGCGTGACCGTCTCATCCGGGCGGGCATCGAGGTCACCGATACCCCCAACGGGCCCGAGTGGTCTCTCAAGGCAGGACAGTAGTAATGGCTGGAAATTCGAGTAGGCGCGGAGCCATCCGCAAGGCCGGTACCAAGAAGGGGCAGGTCGCCGGTTCCGGTGGCCAGCGCCGCAAGGGACTGGAAGGCCGCGGCGCCACCCCGCCCGCGGAATCCCGCACCAAGCACCCCGCCGCCAAGCGCGCCGCCCGCGCGGCCAGGGAAGCCGACAAGCAGCCCGGCCGCGGTCGTCAGACCGCCGGACGCAAGGTGCTCGACGGCCCCGAGAACGTGCTGGGCCGCAACCCCGTCGTCGAGTGCCTGCGCGCCGGCGTCCCCGCGACCGCGCTGTACGTCGCGGTCGGGACCGAGAGCGACGATCGCCTGAAGGAATCCGTTCAGCGGGCTGCCGACGCGGGCATCTCCATCCTCGAGGTTCCCCGGACCGATCTCGACCGGCTCAGCGCCAACGGCATGCACCAGGGCATCGCGTTGCAGGTGCCCCCGTACCGTTACGCGCACCCCGACGACCTGATCGCGGAAGCCCGCAAGCATCAGGAGGCGCCGCTGCTCGTGGCCCTCGACAACATCACCGATCCCCGCAACCTCGGTGCCGTCGTGCGTTCGGTGGCCGCGTTCGGTGGTCACGGTGTGGTGATCCCGGAGCGCCGCAGTGCGTCGGTCACCGCGGTCGCGTGGCGGACGAGCGCCGGCGCGGCAGCCCGCCTGCCGATCGCCCGCGCCACCAACCTCACTCGCACACTGAAGGATTGGGCGTCCAAGGGCGTCCAGGTGGTTGGTCTCGATGCGGGCGGCGATACCACCCTCGACGAGTTCGACGGCAGCGGCCCCGTGGTGGTCGTGGTCGGCTCGGAGGGCAAGGGACTGTCGCGCCTGGTCCGCGAGAACTGCGACGCCATCCTCAGCATTCCGATGGCGGGCCCCGTCGAATCGCTCAACGCGTCCGTCGCCGCGGGTGTCGTGCTCGCCGACATCGCCCGTCGTCGCCGCGGCTAGGCTCCCCGACCCGCGAACAGCAGGTCGTCGTCGGGCAAGCCCGCACGGTCGGTAGCGGGCTGAGGGTGCCGCTTCAACACTGTCGGCACCTACCGTAGACCTACAGTGTTGACAGGCTGCTACCAGCGGCGTTCACTGAGGTCATCAGTGACCGCGAGGTTGGAGGCCGGTCATGGCAATCACCGATATCAAGGAATACGCGCACCTCACCCAGCAGGACGTCGAGGCGCTCGGATTCGAACTCGACGCACTACGCCGCGACGTCGCGGAGTCCCTCGGGGCGAAGGACGCGACGTACATCCGCCGCACCATCGCGTTCCAGCGCGTGCTCGACGGACTCGCCCGACTGATGATCCACGGCAGCCGGTCGTCCACGGGCGTGGTCCTCGGGACGACGGCACTGGGTGTGGCCAAGAGCGTCGAGAACATGGAGATCGGCCACAACGTCTCGCACGGGCAGTGGGACTGGATGAACGATCCCGAGATCCACTCGAGCACCTGGGAGTGGGATCAGGTGGGTCCGTCGTCGCAGTGGAAGTATGCGCACAACTTCCGTCACCACAAGTACACCAACGTGCTCGGGATGGACGATGACGTCGGGTTCGGCGTCATGCGCGTCACTCGTGATCAGGAATGGCGTCCGATCCACCTGCTACAGCCGATTCAGAATCTTCTGCTCGCGGCGTCGTTCGAATGGGGCATCGCGCTCCACGATCTGCTTCCGCCGAGTGCCGAAGACAAAGCGAGCCGGCGTCTGCGTCCACCGGTGCGAGATCTGCTCGGCAAGATCGCGCGGCAGATGGGCAAGGACTACGTGTTGTTCCCCGTTCTCAGCGGGCGGCGGTGGCGACGAACGTTGAAGGCGAATCTCGTTGCCAACCTGCTGCGGAACGTGTGGTCGTACGTCGTGATCTTCTGCGGGCACTTCCCCGACGGAGCCGAAAAGTTCACGCTTGCGGAACTCGAGGACGAAAGCCGGGCCGAGTGGTATCTCCGCCAGATGCTCGGCACCGCGAACTTCCGGGCCGGCGCCGTCATGGCCTTCATGAGCGGCAACCTGTGCTATCAGATCGAGCACCATCTCTTCCCTGACATTCCCAGCAATCGGTACGCCGAGATCTCGACCGCGGTGCGCGGCCTGTGCGAGAAGTACGACCTGCCGTACACCACCGGTTCGCTTGCGCGGCAATACCTTCTGACGCTGCGCACCATTCACAAACTGGCGCTGCCCAACCGATTCCTCCGGGCGACGTCGGACGACGCGCCGGAGACGGCCTCGGAAGTGAAGTTCCGTGGGCGGGCGGCGGTCGGGGCCGATCCCGTGACCGGACGGCTTCGCGGGCTCCGAACAGCGCTGGCAGCGAGGTAGGGCGTCACCGCGGAATGGTCGGCGCCACCATCCGGTGGAAGCGGACTCGGTGCCCGGGCCGCAACTGCGCAGCCACCGGCAAATCGGCCTCGGCGACCACGGCGATCACCGGATAGCCGCCGGTCACCGGATGATCGGCCAGGAACAGGATGGGCTGACCGTTGGGCGGCACCTGCAGCGCCCCCGCCACCATGGCCTCGCTCGGCATCTCCTCCGTCACCGCGCGGTGCAACGGTCCCGGACCCGCGAGTCGCGCCCCCACACGATTGGTGTCGGAGCTGACCGTCCACGTCTCGCGGAGAAGGGCTTCGACGGACGCGGGGGTGAACCAGTCGTCCCGCGGTCCGAGCCGGACGCGCATCATCAGCGGATCCTCGGGGGCGGCCGGTGGGGGGATGATCTCGTCCGCAGGCCAGTCGCCGGCATCCGCACCGACCAGCAGCCGATCACCCTCGGCGACGGGATCGGGGCCGATCCCCGACAGAGTGTCGGTGGACCTGCTCCCCATCACCGCGGGCACGTCGAAACCTCCGCGCACCGCGACATAGCTGCGGAGTCCTTCCGATGCGAACGCGATCTCCAGCAGGTCGCCGGTGTTCAGGTGCAGCATCGTGTAGGCGGGCCGGGGTTCGGAATTGACGGTGACGGGGTTCCGGGCGCCCGTGACGGCGACAGAGACGGTCCCGGCCGCACGTACTGCGAGCCCACCGAGCGTGACCTCCAACGTGGCTGCGCCGGAATGGTTGCCCACCAACCGGTTTGCGCTGTCGTGCGCGTCGCGGTCGGCGGCACCCGACTCGCCGACCCCGATCGACGCGTAACCGGGTCGGCCCCGATCCTGCACGGTGGTGAAGGGTCCGGTGCGCACGACCTCGAGCCAAGCCATCGTTCGATTGTCCCGCAACCGCAGGTCTGCTGGATACGCTCTCGACGGATCAATCGCTCAGGAGACTGCGGTGTAGCTGTGCGCGGCAGCGACTTCGGCGGACAGCAGTTGTCCGTCGTGGGTGGACAGGCCCTCGGCGAGTCCGGGGACGGTCGCGGTGGCCTCCTTCCAGCCCTTGTCGGCGAGGGCGGCGACGTAGGGGAGGGTGGCGTTGGTGAGGG
>NZ_JASHKU010000027.1:0-34547 GCF_030056875.1 Rhodococcus sp. IEGM 1351
CCGGTCATTGGTACGAGATCCGGCTCGTACACCATCATCGTGGACGTAACCCGGTGGGGCATCTGGCAGACGGAAGGACCGTCTACTGCACTCGAGTGGCTCGCACCGACGCTTACGTGTGGGCCTACACCCCTGACCTGATGCCAATAGACCCGAACGGCCGCAAGTACACCTGTGACAGCGTGTGCCGCTATCCGGATGGTTCCATTGCTCCGAACTACCTCCGCTGTGGAACTCTCTGCGGGGAACCGCCCACGTCTGGGGACATTCAGTCGGGTTTCTACGACTGTTTCAGTTCCGGGCTGAGTTATGAGGAGTGCCGCACACGCTCGCCGCGCTGACGGGGCACCATCAGTCGGGCGCCGGTCCCGCCGCGTCCCGCGGACCGACTCGATCGATGGCGACGAGCGAGAGATAGGTCGGCCGACGGAGCGAGCACGAGGTCCCCGAGTAGGGAACTGTCGCGGTTGGGTGATAGCTGAGCAGGTATGTTCCGACAGGTAACGGTTGTCCGTTTTCGATTTTGGGACAGCCTAGTTCTGGCATGTGGACTATTGAAACGGAGCAGCCTCGGATGGCGTCACCAACAACGGAGCTGAGCAGTCCACAGTTGCCGGAACATGGACAAGTCGTCGAGGTACGCGGTTCGACGTGGGCGGTCGCCAACGTTCACGCGCAGGGTCTTCCGCGCAGTCCAGCAGACGACGCTACCGCGCAGCTCAATCACGTGGTGGATCTCCAGTCGCTCGACGAAGACCGACTCGGCGAGCAGCTGAGCGTGGTGTGGGAGCTGGAGGTCGGCCACACTGTTACGCCCGCACAGGGTCTGCCGGACCGCATCTATGCCGAATCGTTCGACGATCCGACCACCCTCGCCGGGTTTGTCGACGCCATGCGCTGGGGTGCGGTGACCTCGGCGGATCCGAACCGCTACCAAGCACCGTTCTGGTCGGGGGTCAACGTCGAGGCGTACCAGCTCGAACCGCTGCGCCGTGCGCTCGGCGCCCCGCGCACGAACCTTCTTCTCGCCGACGACGTGGGCTTGGGCAAGACGATCGAGGCCGGGCTGGTTATCCAGGAGCTGCTCCTGCGCCACCGGGCACGAACGGCCGTGATCGTGTGCCCGCCGAGCCTGTCACTGAAATGGCAGGACGAGATGCGCGACAAGTTCGGCCTGGACTTCACGATCGTCAACAGCGATCTGATGGCGCAGGTCCGCCGCACCCACGGACTGCACGCCAATCCGTTCCTGATGTTCCCGCGGGTGATCGTGAGCATGGCCTGGCTTCCCCAGGTCCGTGCGCAGCGGCTGCTTCGCGACGTCTACGCACAGGCTGGCAACCCGAAATCGGGCAAGCGTTTCGCTTTCGACCTCCTCGTGGTGGACGAGGCACACCATGTTGCCCCGTCGAGCCCGTCAGCGATCGCAGGCGGCCGCGGGTATGCCGTGGACACCCAGCGGACCGTTGCGGTGCGTCAGCTGGCCGACAAATGCGAGCACCGACTTTTCCTCAGCGCCACCCCGCACAATGGGCACCCGGAGTCCTTCACAGCCTTATTGGAGATGATCGACCCGCGGCGGTTCTCCCGCGGAGCACTGCTGGACTCCAAAGCGCTCGCGGACGTCACCGTTCGTCGACTCAAGCGCGACCTCACAGGCAAGGGCTTCAAGAACCGCAAGATTCGTACCTTGCCTTTCACACCGTCCGCCTCCGAGCAGGAGATGTTCGCCCTCCTCGACCAGATCGTCACCAAGAGCGCGAAGCTCAACGGAACCAAGCCCAGTGGTGACATCGTCACGATGCTGCTGAAGAAGCGGTTCCTGTCCAGCCCCTTCGCGTTCGGCATGACGCTGAGCAACTACCTCAGTTCCAAGGCCGGTCGCGGTCTGTCCGACGACGACTACGACGACGTCTTCGGCGAGGGCCAGTCCGACGAAGAAGAGGGCCTATGGGAGCAGGACGAGGCCGAACGGCTGCGCGAGTCGAAGGGCTCCGACCCACTGTGCGCCGCTGACCCCGGTCAACTAGAGCTCCTGGTGGACTGGGGACTCGGCTATGAGAGCCGCGCCGACTCCCGCCTCGACGAGCTCCTCGCATTCCTTGACGCAGTGTGCCGCCCGGACGGCAAGTCCTGGACGAACGAGCGCGTCGTCATCTTCACCGAATATGCCCACACCGTCGACTGGCTCACCCGTGTGCTGACGCAGCGCGGCTACGCCGACGTACTCGCTGTCATTCAGGGCTCCACCGATCCCGAAGAGCGCGAGTACATCCGCTCCCAGTTCACCGAGGACCCCTGCAAGGAACCGGTGCGCGTGCTACTTGCGACGGACGCCGCCGGCGAGGGGATCGACCTCCAGACGCATTGCCACCGGCTGGTGAACTTCGACATCCCGTTCAACCCCTCCCGTCTGGAACAGCGGATCGGCCGCATCGACCGATACGGGCAGACCGAGGAGCCTCAGGTCTTCCACTTCCTACCCGACACCGAATCGTCGACCTACGCCGCAGACGCGGGCTTCATGGCGCGCATCGCGAAGAAGGTGGCGAACGTCGAGCAGGACCTGGGCTCGGCGAACCAGGTGATCGGCGGGGAGATCCAGCACCACTTCACCCGCCGGGCGCCAGCGCGAGTGAAGGCCAAGGGTGTCGACCCGAACGCAGTCATCAACACCGCACTTGCCGGCGGTATGGAACTCAACGCTCGGTTGACCCAACTGGAGCAGGGCTACGACGCTTCGCGAACCGAGATGCACTTGGATCCGGCGAACCTGCGCCGGGTGGTCGACACCGCGCTGCGGATCAACCACCAGTCGCCACTCGTTTCCAACCATGTCTTCGTCGAGGACACCGACGCCGAGGTGTTCGAGGTACCCACGCTCTCACCGGGCTGGCACGGCACCCTGAGGGGACTTGACACCCGATTGAACCCGGGGGTGTTGCGTCCCATTACGTTCGACCCCGAGGGCGCCGAGGGGCGCAACGATCTGGTGTACGTCCACCTAGGTCACCCGATCGTGCAGAAGGCCCAACGTCTCCTCCGCCGATCATTGTGGAGCGTCGACTCACCTTTGAACCGCGTCACCGCGGTGGTGGTCGACGATCTGCCCGAGTCGTTCGTCGCGGCGGTCACCCGCATGGTCCTCGTTGGTAGGGGCGGCCTGCGCCTGCATGAGGAGGTCTTCCTCGCCGGCGTGCGTCTGAAGGGGCGCCGCGCGATGGCCGAGGAGAAGGCCGAGGCGGCACTCGACAAGGCGCTCGACGGCGAAAACCTCATGCTCGCGGACCAGCGGGTACGCGACCAACTCTGCGACATCTGGAACGTCCCGGACGCGCCGCTGCGCGTGCGCCTGGAGGAGTCGATGCAGGCCCGCGCCGCTCGGCGCCACGAACTCGTGATGGAGCAGCTTGCCAGGCGGCAAGAGGCGGATGTGCAGCGCGCCAAAGAGATCTTCGCGGCCTTCGGCATCAATCTGCGTGACTCGCTCAAGGTCCTCAGGGCTGCCGAGGAAGAGTCGCAGATGATGCTCTTGCCCGACGACCAGCAGCGCCAGCGGCGCCGCGACATCGAGGCGATGAGCCGCCGCCTCGAGGAACTGGACGACGAGGAGAGGCGCGAGATTGCCGCGATCACCGACCGGTACGCCGACGTCAAGCCTCACACCACCGCAGCCGCCGTGGTCTTCGCATTGACCCGCACCGACGCCGAAGGATGGGTGAACTGATGGCACGCCCGACACGGCGCCACATCTCGACGACCAATGCCGCCGAGCTGCATCGCGGATGGCTAGAACTAGTCGACAGCGAGGGACCGTTCCTCGCCATCCCGCCGCTCAAGCGGGTCTGGCCGAACGGCATCCCCGACTTCAGGAAGACACACCCGGATCGTTTCGACGTACTCGTCGACGCCCGCAAGGACTTCGAGGCGGCATGGGAGGCGCTCGACAGTAACCCCGACAGCGAGACCACGATCGATGCCTATCGAGCCGCCCGGGATGTGTGGATCGAGACCGTGCTGCGCGAGGTCGCCGGGTGGGCCGAGTCTCTATCGTGGGGTGAGGTTCCCGGCGTACAGGCACAGTCACCGAACCGCATCGTCACCGTCGGAGCGCAGGCGGCGCTCCATGGCGCGGACGGCATCGGCGCCTTGGTGCACGTGGTCGACCCGGTCGACTCGCTCCGGCAGACACCCAGCGACATGTGGGCCGCTACCCCCGTGGACCGCCTTGAGGCACTGTTGCAGGAGAACAAGGTCGAGATCGGCATCGTCACCGACGGACGTTGGTGGGGTCTCGTTTGCGCTCGTGAAGGCAGCATGTCCGCGTCCGGCATCGTCGACGCCCTCACCTGGATCGAGGAACCACGCACCCGCGACGCGTTCCTCACCCTGATCGGTCGCCAACACATCATCGGTGGCGACCCGGCTGAACGCCTACCGGTGCTGTTCGAGGAATCCGTGGCCGCGGCCGAGGAGATCACCGAGGCTCTCGGTGCTCAGGTACGCCGAGCGGTCGAGTTGCTCATCCAGTCGTTCTCGGAGTCCGCTGCCGACGCTCGCCGGCGTGGCTTGCCGGATCCGCTCCCGGCCCGCACTCACGACACGTACGAGGCCGCAGTCACCGTAATGATGCGCGTCGTGTTCCTGCTGTTCGCGGAGGAGCGCGGCCTGCTGCCTACTGGCGAGTTATTCGAGCAGGGGTACGGCATTTCCCGCGAGTTGGCCCGACTCGTCGCGCGCGAGAGTGAGGAGAGCGAAGAGGCACTCGACGCCACCTCGCTGACATGGCACCGCCTGCTCGCGACCAGCCAAGCTCTGTACAGTGGCGCGTCATTCGAGGGCCTGCGTATGCCCGCGTACGGTGGCTCACTGTTTGACCCGACCAGGTTCCCGTTCCTCACCGCTACCAACGAACAGGGGACCCTCGCGGTCACCGTGTCCGACCGCGTCATGCTGCACGTTCTGCGGTCGGTGCAGCTCGCCATCCTCAAAGGCGGTGAGGCTCGCCAGATCTCCTTCCGAGACATCGACGTCGAGCAGATCGGCTACATCTACGAGGGCCTTCTCGGATACACGTGTGTGACAGTCGACGAGACCTACCTCGGACTCATAGGTAAGACCGGCGAGGAGCCGGAAATTCCGTTGTCGACGCTTGAGGATTTGGCTACCACCAACCCCGAGCCGAAGAAATTGGCAGCAGTTGTCCGCGCTTGGGTCGAGGAGGATCAGCCTTCAGCGAAACCACCCTCCGCGGCCGCCATTGCCAAGGCGATCAACGCGGACGTCGACCCGAGCGTGGTCAGCGCCCTAACCCAGGCTGTCGGCGATGACCACGAACTGCGTGAGCGCGTCCGCCCCTGGCTCGGTCTCATCCGGCGGGACCTGCGCACGCACCCGTTCGTCGTGCTGGCAGGCGGGCTTGTCGTCAAGGAGACCCCGTCACGAAAGAACGCGGGCGCCCACTACACCCCCAAGTCGCTCGCCGAAGAAGTAGTTCTCCACGCGCTCCAGCCGCTGTGTTATTCGCCCGGACCGCACCAGACGGCCGACAAGGCCGCGTGGAACCCCATGTCTTCCGACGAATTGCTCGATCTCAAAGTCGTCGACATCGCCTGCGGATCCGGGGCCTTCCTCGTCGCCGCTGCCAACTATCTGGCGGATCGGGTCGTCGAGGCGTGGGTTCGTGAGGATCCCGCCAACGAGCATCGCAAGAATCTGCGACGACGGGCTATCCGCCAAGTTGTTGCAAACTGTCTCTACGGTTCGGACATCAACGAGATGGCTGTAGAGATGTGCAAACTTTCGCTGTGGCTCGTCTCACTCGACCGCGACCTGCCGTTCTCCTTCGTCGACGACAAGGTCTTCCTCGGCAACTCACTGCTCGGTCTTACGAGCCTTGAGCAGCTCCGCAAGCTCCACATCGATCCGTCACGTGTTGAGTCCACAGTGATGATCGACTTCTATGACGTCGACGTTGACACGATCATCCGTAAGGCGGTCGACCTCCGCCTCCGACTCTCCACCGAGATCGACGAGGACGATCCGGCACGGAACAGTGCAGCGAAGCGGCGGCAGCTTATGCAACTCCGCGATATCACGGCCGAGCTCCGGAAGATTGCCGACGGGGTAGTCGGTGCCGGGTTGCTCCTCGGAGGAAAGCCCGGAAGGGCACTCGACGAGGCGTATGAGAATCTGCGCATCGCGGTAAAGGCAGCCCACTCGCACACCGGCAAGTCCGATCCGACGTTCCTAGATTCGATTATCGCTCGGGGGCTCACGCCTACGGTGCAAACTGACTACGAGCGATGGCAACCACTGCATTGGGTTCTTGAGGCTCCAGACGTAGTTCTCGACCACGGAGGGTTTGACGCGGTTATTGGTAATCCGCCGTTTGTAGGTGGATCCAACATCACCAGTGCAATTGGCAGCAACCTACGTGATTGGTTGGTTGAGCAGGTCGCTTTCGGTCGCCGCGGAACTGCAGATCTCGTTGCCTACTTCTTCTTGCGTGCTGCGACTCTTGGGGTGAGTCGGTTCACACTGGGCCTCATTGCAACAAATACGATCGCCCAGGGCGATACGCGAGCCGTAGGGCTTGACCAGATGGTCGGACGCGGCCTGAGGCTGACTCGGGCAATCCAGAGTGCCGCGTGGCCAGCGAGTAGCGCGACATTGGAGTACGCCGCAGTATGGGGAACGAGCGCAGATGTTGCGACTGAAGCGGTGCGGATGGCGAACGGCGAACCGTGCGGTCGCATATCAACACTTCTTGAAGCCGAGGGGCGTGTCGAAGGAGAGCCACGCAGACTCCTCGCCAACACTGGCAACGCATTCATAGGAACGTACATCCATGGCACAGGATTCACGCTCGCCCCAGATCTGGCGCAGGAATGGATTCGCCTTGATGGCGACACCGCACGAGTGCTACGGCCATACCTCAATGGAGAAGACCTCAACTCGTCGCCGCAGTTGTCACCTTCGCGCTGGGTCGTGGACTTTACTGGGATGACTGAGCCAGAAGCGAAGCGCTTTAGGTACCCGTACGAGCACGTTAATGAGAGGGTACGACCCGATCGACAACGGATGACGGGCGATCTTCGCGACCGCTGGTGGCTTTACAAGCGACCGGCGCCAGCAATGCGGTCAGCGACCGCCTCAATGAGAGAGGTGCTGGTTATTACGCGGGTCAGCAAAACTGTGATGCCTGCTCGCGTCAGCGCCAAACAAGTCTTGAGCGATTCGCTGACAATATTTGCGACCGATTCTTACGCGGATCAGGCGGTCCTTTCAGCGACTCCTCACCAGCTCTGGGCGATAAAGTACGGATCTGGAATGCGAAGCGATCCGCGCTATACCCCATCGGATGTCTTCGAGACGTACCCCCGCCCTATTCACTCAGAGTGGCTGGAGCAAGTGGGGCGGACACTCGACGAGGAGCGGCGGGAGATCATGCTGCGTCGCGATCTCGGGCTGACGAAGCTCTACAACCTCGTGAATGATCCGGGCATCGCCGATGCGGTCGACCCGGATGTAGCGCGTATGCGGGCGATTCACGTCGAGTTGGACAGAGCGGTGATAGACGCATATGGCTGGTCAGACCTTCAACTCGATCACGGATTCCACACGTACCGACAAATGGAGCGCTGGACAGTCAGCCCGGCTGCGCGGGTTGAGATTTTGGATCGCCTGTTGGAAGAGAACCACCGCCGCGCCGCAGCCGAGGCAACCACCAGCAGCAGCGGCAACAAGAGCCGAAAGTCCAAGCGTGTGGCAGAGGGGCAGGAGGAACTGTTCGCATGAGTGGCGTGACCACAGGCGCGGGACCGGAGGCGTCCTACGAGCTGAACTTCGAACCGGATGGCACGTCATTCACGGTGCGCGAGAACCTCATCGACATCCTGGAGCGTGAGCTCCTCGGGCCGATCCACGGTCCGGAGGAAGAGCTCCCCTTCAGTCCCCGCTCGCAGTATCTCGTGGGCCACATTGCACCGGTCAAGCTGAACGGTGCAGCACTCAAGGACGATGATTCCGACGGCGCGGCCGAACGGGGCCACCTGGTCGAAGCGCGAATGGACGATGACGCCGCTCGTGAGCAGCGCGGGGTTCCCGCCCACGCGGCCGATGAGACCGAGGCCGACGCTGAGGACGACGACGCCGAGGACCGCACACCGAAGCAGGGGTTGATGATCCCGGCATCAATGGGATTGCGGTTCCAGGTGCCCTCTGAGTTGAAATCATTCACGGTCACCGCGTCCTGGGGTACCTACGAGACAGTCGAGACCGACAAGGTGACCAAGGCCGGACGGCCGGTGCGCCACTACCAACGCACACCAGTCCAGGAGCCGCGCACGATTCGGCTCGCTGACCTGACGTCCGGCCGGACCGCCACGATTCCGCTGCGCGAATCGATCTGCCTGCGCGTGGACCGCTACGACGACCCTGCATTCGGGCGGGTGCTGGTCGAGATCGCGCTGTGCAACGACCGCGAGACTCCCATGCCGATCCCGGTGAGCATGTGGATGTTTCAGACCAACCTGCGGGTCGACGCGGGCGGTGCCGAAATGTTCCTACCCGTACGCGACGTGCTGGAGCAGGACTGGCCGGAGCACGACGAGGAGGTACGTCGGCTCAACCTCCAATACCTCAACCGTCTGGAGTTCGCGATCGGTCGCACCTGCTCGGTCGACTGGGTGGTCAGAAAAGGCGCGCGACGAGCGACCGAGGTGTCCACCACGTGGCTTCCCGTCGCGGAGACACCGCAGACGCGAGCCCGGTCGGTGAA
Organism: Rhodococcus sp. IEGM 1351; assembly: GCF_030056875.1. Classification (NCBI taxonomy): domain Bacteria; kingdom Bacillati; phylum Actinomycetota; class Actinomycetes; order Mycobacteriales; family Nocardiaceae; genus Rhodococcus; species Rhodococcus sp. IEGM 1351. The sequence continues at coordinate 8,783 of NZ_JASHKU010000027.1, forward strand.
GGACGCACTGCTGTCGATGGACGCGCTGTCGACCGTCACCCCGGAGGAGCTGCGCGCGGGGCTCGACCCCCTGGTTGCGGGCTACGGCGCTTGGATCGACCAGCAAGAGGCAACCGCCAAAGGGCTACCCGCGCACTTGCAGGCCACGGCCGAGATAGTGCTGCGAGAGGCGCGGCAGGCGCACCGCCGGTTGGTTACGGGTCTGGAACACATGGCGACCGACCCCGAGGCGCTGCGTTGCTTCCAATTCATGAACCGCGTGATGCGTGACCAGCGACTGGCCTCACAGGTCGCGGCAGCACGCGCATCCGACGCCGCAATGACGATCGAGCAGGCGCGGGCCGACGTCGCCGCCAAGGGCACGGGTGCCGCGTCATGGCGTCCGTTCCAGCTCGCGTTCATCCTGATGCAGCTGGGCGCGTTGACCGATCCGACCGAGCCACTGCGCAGTGCCGAGCACCTGGCGCGGGTGGAACTACTGTTCTTCCCCACCGGTGGCGGCAAGACCGAGGCCTACCTCGGCCTGGCGGCGTATACGTTCGCGATCCGCCGACGGCAAGGCGTCATCGACTCCGCCGACGGACCGCTCGACGGCCGCGACGGTGTCGCGGTCCTGATGCGATACACACTCCGGCTCCTGACCGCTCAGCAGTTCCAGCGCGCGACGACACTGATGTGTGCGGCCGAGCTCGCCCGTCGGGAAGATGAGGCGACGTGGGGTGTCGAGCCGTTCCGGATCGGCCTCTGGGTCGGAACCGACGTGAGCCCCAAGCGGTTCGAGGAAGCCGACGAGCAGCTGACCAAGGCCAACGAGTACGGCTCACATCGGCTCACGGTGCTCCAGATTCAGCGGTGCCCGTGGTGTGGCACCCCGATCACGGCCGCGCAGGTGAAGGCAGACGCCACCGTGCGCCGGGTGTTCGTGTACTGCGGGGACGAGCTGGCACGGTGCCCGTTCGCCAAGGGCGGTGCGGTCTCCGAGGGTCTGCCGGTGCTCACGGTGGACGAGGAGATCTACCGGCTGACGCCGGCGTTCGTCATCGCCACCGTCGACAAGTTCGCCCGGCTCGCCCGCGAGGGCGAGGCCGCGGCGCTGTTCGGGTATGTCAGTCGCCGATGCGGCCGGCACGGCTACGTGCATTCTGACTACACCAAGTGCGACATCACCACCACGCACCCGGCCAGCAAGGACGGGCACCCCGCGGCGACCGTGCGGCCGGTCGGGCGGCTCCGTCCGCCGGACCTCATCATCCAGGACGAGCTGCATCTGATCACCGGCGCGTTGGGAACATCGGTCGGCTTGTTCGAGGTCGCGGTCGAGACGCTGTCGTCTTGGGAGGCGCCCAACGGCAAGCCGGTCAAGCCGCTGATCGTTGCGTCGACCGCGACCGTGCGCAACGCCCAGGAACAGGTGCGCGGACTGTATGGCCGGCAGGTCGAGATCTTCCCTCCGCAGGTGCTCGACGTGGCCGACACGTACTTCTCCGAAGAGGTCCCGATCGACCGAGACAACCCCGGACGCCGCTACGTCGGGGTGAGCGCCCAGGGGGTGCGCCTGTCGAGTGCCGAGATCCGCGTCGCCGAGGTCCTGCTGTCCTCGGGACAGTTGCTGTTCGACCGCGCAGGCACCGCAGCGGACCCGTACATGACCCTCGTCGGCTACTTCAACGCCACCCGCGAGCTGGCGGGCATGGCCAGGTACATGGCCGATGACGTGCAGAACCGGGTCAAACGCCCCCGCAAGGACTCCGGGTTCCCGTCCCGGCTCGGGGCATCATTCGGGTTGCTCAACGTGGGCGAGCTGACCTCGCGCATTGCGTCGGCCGAGATCGGCCGCACCCTCGACCGGCTCGGCCTCGAGTTCGACCCGGGTTACGACACCACCGACGCGTTCCGGGCGCGACTCGCCGCGCAGGACACGGGCAAAAAGATGCCGGCACGTACCGAGATGCCGTTCGACGTCGTGCTCGCGACCTCCATGCTCCAGGTCGGTGTCGACGTCCAGCGGCTCGGCCTGATGCTCGTGGTCGGGCAGCCGAAGAACACTGCGGAATACATCCAGGCGTCCTCTCGCGTCGGCCGTGACCCCTCGGATCGGCCCGGACTTGTCGTCTCGCTCGGCAACTGGGCCAGACCGCGCGACCTGGCGCACTTCGAACAGTTCAGGCACTACCACGAAACCTTCTACGCCCAGGTCGAGGCACTGTCGGTCACCCCCTACTCACCGACCTCGCTCGCCCGCGGGATCGACGGCCTGCTGGTGAGCGTCGCACGCGTCATCCAGGCCGCCCACGCCGACGGGCTCTCACCCGAACGCGACGCATGGCGGATCAAGGACCAGCGGTCCGCCGTCGAGACGATGGCAGAACGGCTCAAGGTGCGGATCGCAGCTGCCGCGCAGAGCGATGACGCGACCAAGCGTGCCAGCGACCTGTTGGTCAACCGCATCGACCGGTGGGCCGAGCGAGCCAAGCGCGCGGCCGAGATGAGCAAGACCCTCGTCTACGAGCGCACCGGTGAAGGCGACAAGTACCTGCCGCTCATCATCAGCCCGGAGAACGCCAAGGCGTCCGTGGGCGGATCCATGGAGGCACCGTTCGTGATCGCCAACTCGATGCGTGAGGTGCAACCCGAGATCAATCTGCTGGTCAGCCCGATTCCGGAACGCCTGTTCGCGCGGACACCCGAGGATGCACCGACATGGTCTCTGCCGTCTGGGGAGGATGACTGATGACCGATACCGTTTCTGCAGAGTCCGGGTTTCCTGCCGAGATGCTCCGCGATGCGTCGGACACGCTCGACCCGCTCGCCGACGCCGAGGAGGGTGTGGTCAAGAACCGCGCCAAGGTCGGCTCGGCGCGCCCCTCGTCGCTGCTCTACACCTACGGCCCCGGCGCGATCATGGACCTGCCCGGCTTCGCCGTCATGCCCGCGGGACTCGACGACTGGGCGCCCATTTGGAAGCGGCGGGAGCACATCCCGAGCATCCTCGAACCGCGGCTGCTCAACGTGGTCCGGCTCCACCTCGGACCTCAGGTTGACGCGCTGCGGCCGTACCCGTGGCAACCCAAGCAGGGGGCAATGTCGAAGGAGGGCGCCGATCTCGGCATTCCGGCCCGAGTGTTTCCGCAGTGGTTCCGCTGCACCGGGTGCGACTATCTCGGTCCGCTGCCGCGGTTCAGTTACACCAATACCCACCCGTTCCGGCCCGACCTCGCCCAGTTCACGCATAAGGGCTGTCCGGGCCGCGGGCGACAGCGGCCCGGTACGCCCAGCCGTAAACGTGAGAGTCCCGCGGTCCCGGCGCAGCACCTGTTGACTTGCACGAACGGACATTTGGATGAGTTTCCCTACACCCTGTGGGTGCATCGGGGTGCCAAGTGCCCCAAGGCCGAACTGCCTGACCTGAAGATGCGCGACGCCAACGTCGGCAAGAGCGTTGGCTCGACCATCCTCTGCGCCTCCTGCGGCGCCACCCGCGGCATGGCCGAAGCCCAGGGAGCAGTGGGGCGCGACAAGCTCCCCCAGAAGTGCCGCGGCCGTCATCCGCACCTCGGCGCCTTCGACAGCGAATGCGGCGGCCGCCCCACCCTCATCATGATGGGCGCCTCCAACCTGTGGTTCGCGTCCACGCAGTCGATCATCGTCATGCCCCGCACCGACGCCGAGGAGAAGGAAGCCCTCGCCGCCCGACTCCGCGTCGAACTCGGCGTCGACCAGGTCAAGCAGTTCGGGAACCAGGTCGAGGTGATCCGCGCCCTGGCCACGGCCAAGAACATCGACATGTCGGACGTCACCGACGACGACCTCAATACGGCCATCGCCGACGTGCTCGCCCCCGCGGACTCCGAGGAAGTACGGCAGGAGAAGCTGGCGGCGTGGGACCCGGTCGAGCTGCTCGTGCCGGAATGGCGGTACTTGCAGAAGCCCGCGTTGTTCCCACAGCAACAGAACTCCAGCGGTCTCATGGTCACCGAGATGCAGCGCGGACCAGAGCTGCATCCCAGGATCAGCCGGGTCGTTGCGGTCAATCAGATGAAGAAGGTCAACGCCGTCCTCGGCTTCACCCGGCTCGACGAAATGGACCGGGTCAACGACCTGACGAGCCGCCTGGTCAAGCTCACTCGCAACGGCAAACCCTCCTGGGTTCCCGCCACCGAGGACCGCGGCGAGGGGGTCTTCCTTCAGCTCGACCTCGATGCGGTCGCCGCATGGGAGGACAACATTCTCGGCACGGGCCTGTGGGAGGCCCACCGGGCCGCGCATCGGAACAACTTTCAGCGGCGATTCTCCGAGACCGCCAAGCAGGTCGACCCCGACACCCGGTTGCCGGCCCCGCGCTACTGGCTGCTGCACACCCTCTCGCACATCCTCATCCGCGAGATGGCGATGTCGTGCGGCTACGGCGCTGCAAGCCTCAGCGAGCGGATCTACGGATGGACCTCGACCCCGCAGCGCGAGGCGGCTGCGGGATTGCTCATCTGTACGACCGCCTCCGACAGCGAAGGCACACTCGGTGGCCTGGTCGCACTCTCCGAGCCGACCCGGCTCCAGGGCCTGGTCGTGTCGGCCTTACGCCGAGCGGCACGGTGCTCATCAGACCCGGTGTGCGCCATGCGAACCCCAAGCGATCCCGAGGACTTCCTGCATGGCGCCGCATGTCACTGCTGTTCGTTCGCGTCCGAGACCTCCTGTGAGAAGGCCAACCGTTTCCTCGATCGGCGCTTCCTGCTGAACCTCCCGACGGTCACGGGCGATTCCGTGCCCGGGTTCTTCGGGAATGTCGATGCCCTCTGACCCGTTTGGCGCGCTCGGGGAGTACCTCACCGCAAATGAAGCCATCGGGCTCGCAGTGCTACTCGAGGCCGGAGAGCACACCGCGCACGCGCTGCGATCCATCAACGCCGCGCGCCGCGAGCATGTCGGGAACTTACTGTCGGGAGGCGGGCTCGGTCACGCCGAACCCGCACTGTCCGCTGCGGTGCTGCGAGCGGTCGCGGGAGCGAAAGCGGTCCATCGCCAACTCGTCCCGGTGTGGACGATGCCCGGTAACGAGGCCACCGTCGGCCATCTCACCGGCGAGTTCCATCGCCTCGTAACCGGAGCGCGGCTGTCCGTGACGTGCGCGACGTACAACTTCACAAAGAACTCCAACATGTGGCATGCGCTCAGACTCGCCTCCGCGCAACCAGGTGTCACCGTCTGCGTGTACGTAGACTCCGAAAAGGGCGACTCGGACAAAGTAAAAGCCCAACTGCCACTGGCTACGGTCTACCGATCGGCGCAGCTCAGTGACGGTCGTTCGATCGTGAGTCACGCCAAGTTCGTCGTCGTAGACCATGAGATCGTTCTGCTGACCAGCGCCAACTTCTCCTACAGCGCAGAAACCCGCAACATCGAATTCGGACTCCTCATACAGGACAGCGGACTTGCCACCTCGATCGAATCGACGATGTCGAGCAAGCATGGGTCGCTGTATATGCTCACCGAAGACTGAGACCAGACTGGCGCCCCGCCGGCCCCGACCATGAATCTGTGAATATATGTCAGCAGGATCGCGGTCGCAGCGGAGTTTGCAACTCTATACGGAACCTTCGAGAACTGGCCCAGCGGTGATCGTGATTTGAACGCTGTGTCCCAGCGGTGGACCTTCTGACCGGTGATGCACAGCAAGTTGGGTTATTCGCCCGGCGTCGACATCCCACGGATCTAGCGGACTACGACCGAGCAACCCGCCCAGGCCATCGATGGTTGGTTTCCACAGGTTGGCCCAAGTGCGCGGTAGCCCAGTCACATAGGCGATATGTAGAGCGACTGGACCGTCTGGGACGGGCGTCAACCCAGCAACAGCGTCACGAATCTCTTCTTTGAACTGGGGTTTTGCGTATGATCGGCGCGTCAGCAGTGTCACTGTCTGTCCCGCGTTGGATGCCGGGATCGGCACAGCAGGCCCAACCGTGACCGTTGAAAAGCCCGCGTGCTTTTTAATACACCACACGCTTGCGAACTGTTGTCCGATCACGTGGTTCAACCTCTCTATGAGAGGAAAGGCATAACTATCCAGACTCGGCTGCTGGAGCAGCGGCCTGGTTGAAGGGAGGCCAACATCCAGGCGGAGTGCAACGGGACCGGAAAGCCCAGTTAGTGCGGGAGTCAGGAGGTCCTCACTGTCATCCAGATACCGGATCATTTGACGCTGGTCTCGTGAACTTAGTCGCCCTGAACTCTGCAACACTGGTCTCACTCGCAAACAAGTTCCTTCACCCGCTGGACTAGCAAAGCTGGGTACAGGCAGGGTCATAGGGTGACGGTACCGGAACGCCAACAGGTCACGGCGTGGTTGGGTTACCGTAGTGAGGTGAGTGATGTGACGCGGGCCGCTTGTGCGGATCACCTCAATCTCCTTGCAGGAAGGCGTTACTGAGTTCCGAATCGACCGATGCCGTAACCCGGACATGCAGAATTGGGCGTCCGGTCCGGTAGCGCTTGCCGCTATTTCGGCGAACGTGCCGCTGTCCAGACGGCGTGGTCGATCTCCCACGCTGTCACGCGTCGGCCCAGCTCGGAACTGACGCGGTCCGCGACGCCGCTCAACAGCGTCCGTGCTTGGGCGGGCGTGGTGTCGACACCGTGAGTGGCCAGCCAGCGCAGCACCATGCGATCCGGCTTGATGGTGTCCTCGTCGCCGATGAGCATCCACAAGTAACCCCGCCGCACGCCGGCGGCTCCCTCGCCGGGCACCCGGCGCAACGCCGTCTCGACGGTGTCGAGGCGGACTGGATCGGCCAGCAGCTCGCGCCCTTCCTGCAGGGTTCGCACGTCGTGGTCGTGCAGGATGCGGGCGTAGCGCAGCGCGGCGTCCGCTTTCAAGATGCCGCCACGTGTCGAGGTTCGCTGTTTGTTGGTCGCGCGCACCAAACCCGCCTCGTCGGGATATCGACCCAGAAACTTACCGAGCGGCAGAGGGTCCGGTGCGTCACCAGTTGCTTGGCCTACCGAGGGCTTCGTGATGTCGAAGTCGGTGGCCACCCGGTGCACGAGCGGAACGACGACGGTGTCGTACCGCGCACCGATGCTGTAGACCGCGTCGAGAATGCAGAACGCCAAGCTCACCCAGCGCCGTTGCCGTGGCTGCGGATCGAGATCTCGCACCGCGGCCGCAATCCGATCCATCGCATCAGCATCGCTCACGACAAAGCACGTTATCTGACATTCCATCGGTTTCCCTGGATCATGCGCAACCGCAGGGCGAGAGTGCGAGTTGTACTGTCGATTAGCCTCTACACATGTCTCCTGCCGATGAGGTCCGCATTCACTCTGGACAGTTGGTTCTTCTTAATTCGATTGGTCGAAACGAGCACTGGCTGCAGGATTGGCTCGCGGAGGACATGTCCAGGCTCGGTCTTGGAAGTCTCAAAATTGTCGAACAAGAGCAGACTCAGGCAGGCGGAGGCAGCCTGGATCTCCTCGCCGCATCGGAAGACACCTACTACAGCGTCGAGGTGCAGCTCGGTGAGGTCGATGCCAATCATGGGTTTCGTGTGTTCGACTACTGGGCCAGAAATCGCCGAAGGTACGCCGACAAGAAGCATGTTGCGGTACTTGTCGCAGAAAGCGCGTCGGGCCGATACCGAACCGCCTTAGAGGAATTGGCGGAGTTCGTTCCGCTCCTCGTAGTTGAACTGCGTTCATGGCGCGGCGGCGATGAAGTTGTGATGGTTTCCGACCTCGTCATACAGAATCAAAACCTCGACCTCAGCGGGACGCCATTGGCCGTGACTGCAGGGGCTACCAGAACGGAGAACGACTGGCGCGAGTCAATGACGCAGGACGCCTGGCAGTTCAAGCAGCTTTTCGTCGGCTGGGCGCAACAGAATGTCGGTTCCGTATTTGTCGACTACTCGCCGAAGTCGTATGTCGGGATCCGTGTCGGACGCCGAGTGTGGGCACCATTGTGGCCGCGGAAGGATGGTGCCTATGTCTATCTCCCCGATCCGGATCACTCGCGGGACGAGGAGTCGCCTGCATTCAACCATTTTCGGGACTTGCTCGAGGAATCGGGCATCTCCCTGAGCTGGACCCAGAACTACAATGCCGGCGCAAATCCGATATCGCTCAGACTCCGAGCAACAGATCTCCAGAACCCGTCAGTTCAGAAGCTACTCATAGCGACACATGGCGCCATAGCTAGCGATTCCGTCCCCTGGTCGTCCGTCAACCCGCAGGAGCCCGAAGCCTTCGAAGCGATGGAGCATCCACAACGGTGACGGAAGCTGATACCAACGGCGCTCATCTGCATGAACCGTGAGCGTGTCAGTGGTACGACACCGTGCTCACCGATCGCTGGGGCCTGTACGTCGCCGGCGGTGGCATGATCGTCGCGCTGCTCGTGCTACTGGTACCGAAGGAAGGACCGACGGCGGCGTGATTAGGTGTGTGGGCCACGGGACATCCAGGCGGCGACCGCACCGGGTGGACCCCTCGCGAGAATGATCTCCCCGCCGCTGGACCCGTCGGCAGCGGACGGTCGAGATAGGACTGGATGGTGCTGACCCGTTTCGGAAGGTGATGTCGCCGGCTGCTGCTAGATTCGTGGTCAGAGCCGCTTGTTGCACGGCTGACCCCGAGCCACCGTCGATGCCCGCATCATCATTTCCGGTGGCATTGAAGGGCAAGGTCCCCTGGATCTGCGACAGCCGATCCGTCACTGACTGCGGCGGCGAATGCGGGTCGTCGCCCGTGTGAGTAGCGATTGGACCGCCGCGATGACGAAGAATTCCTCGAAGAAGAAAGCCGCCCGCACCTATCAGACCACCCACCCGGGAACGACCTTCCCCGAGGCGCTCCGCGCGGTAGAACATCCCGCTTCCGACGTAGACGATGCGATCGCTCCCGTGGATGCGCAGCCCGCGCTTGCCGCGGACGACGACTGGCCGGTCGGCGGCCTCGTCGAAACGATCTGGGCGATGGACGCGGAGGCGAACGGAGGTGTCGAGGCCCTGCGCCGGAATCGGCTCGCCGACTGGGTTGCCCGCGCCCGCGCCGTGCACCGTGGCGGGTGGTCCGTCGCCGAACCCTGGTCGTCCGGCGAGCGGGAAGCCGCTGCCTGGATTCTGGACGATCACGACGCGATGGGCAGGTTCGAGACCACACCGGCGGAGATCGTCACCCGCCTCGGCTACGACATCCAGGCCCGCAGCCGTGCAGAGGCCGAGCGTTACCTGGGCCTGGCGAAAGCCACCTTCGCGGCCGAGCAAGATCCCACCGGACCGGCCGGCGGCTAGAACCGGACCACGAGCCTTCCTGTGCGCTGGCTAGCGGTGATTGTGGGTTTCCGGATGCTGCGACCAGGCGAGGCGAGTTCGGGGCTGGCTGTAGACCGTGAAACGCCGGATGATGTCGAGGCGTGAGCTGATCGATTCCGTCCCCCGCCGGACCTGACGGCATCGAACTAGTACGCCGTTCGTGGCAGTGGGATCGGCGCGGGTCGCCACGGTGACGTACGGATGCGGTGCTCCGACTCCCTCCCACCACGTTCGACTTCACCTTTGATGACGCCATGCGCAAGGGGATTCGGTGTATGCAGCGGGTCCGGTCTGCCGATGAGAGGGTGATCGGGAACGGGTTCACCGAGAATGGCCACACCGCCGCGGTGCAGGGTCAGTCCGGTGACCGACGCGACTAACACGATGGTCTTGTCGAACACGATGAGGATGATCGTCGAGGCAGCGACGTGGTCGGCACGCAGCTTCCACACCCCGCGGCCGCGCTTCCACAGCTCCGGCGGCGTGAGACCTGGGGCGTAGCCGAGGTGTGTCCGGCCCAGGGGGTCGTCGGGATCGGCGGGGCAGGATTCGGCGAGCGTGACCCGGACTGCGGTGATGCGAGGTGGGGGCTGCTTCGGGCGGAATCCCCGCAGCTCGGACAACGCCCCGCTGTCGCGGTCCCGGGGAAGATGGGTGAACGGGGGATAGTGCCTGTCGGCGAGGTTGACCGGGGGCAGCTCTCCGGTCGCGGTGAAGCGTTGTTGCTCGCAGAATTGCAGGCGCCGTTCGATATCGCCGTCCAGGGGTGTGTCGAGGATGTCGAAGCCGAGCTTCTTCAGCGCCCAACCGATCTCGCTGTCATGCCCGCCGGGAAGATACGTGTGACGGAAGTGGCCGGCATCGTCCGGCACGGCCGCGTGCATCTCCTCCCGGCAGAGGGGCGGCAGCGCGTCGAGGATGCGCAGCATGCACGCGCCGAGCAGACTCGAGGTCGGGTAGCTGGGCGCGGGTCGATGCTCGACGGCCGCGATGGCGACGTACACGCTGACCATCCGCACGAAGTACGCCTCCACCAGGGGAAAGATCTGATCCCACCACCCGACCGTGTCGGCCGCCCTGGCGCAGAACAGGGCGTAGAGGGGACTGTCGTCGAGGAGGCGGATCGCGGCGGCCGCCGAGTCGTCGTGGGCGTCGAGGATCAGGCGTGCGTGCTCGGTGACCTCGCACTTGCGGCACGGGTGGGGGAGCACCCGGAAGGTCGATTCGGAGGGCTGGAATCGCCGGTGACCGCAACTGTGCACGATGGCGCCGGGAGCGACGCAGTACAGGCAGGCGTGCAGGTCCCCGTTCTTCCACGCAGCGGGCGAGCGCCGTTGCAGCGGGGTTTCGCGCCACTCGTGCCCGGCAGGGCAGCGCCACCACAGCATCTCGTGGGACGAGTTCGTGGTCGAGTCGAGATCGACCCCGGTATTGCGGGTCGGATGTAGCTGGCGAAACAGTTCTGGGTGCTTCTCTTTGAAACGCACACGCCCCCCTCAAGGCTCACTCTTGGTGTATCAACACTCTCGGGCACCACCGGCACCGTCGCCACTGGGATCGCGTGCCCGGGGGCCGCTACGCCGGCCAGGCCATTGAATCCGGTGACGAACGTCCCGGGCCGCCGAGGAGCACCGAGGCCTTCGTTGCTCATGTTCATCCGACGCCCGGTGACGAGATGGACCCGACCAGGGCGGCGATCCCGCCCAGCATCATCAGAAAGCCGGCCCACGGGCCGATGAACTCGACGACCCCTTCGATCGTCCGCAGCCTTGACTCCGTATCAGCAGGGGCGGATTCCAGGGCGCCGCCGTACAAGGCGGGGAAGTTCGTCATGACTGCGCACGTTAGACCAGATTCCGCAGGACGCAGGTGAGGATGGCGGCGGCTCTGACCAGCAGCGATGCCAGCGGGCATCGCTGAGCCTAACAAGACCGCCAACGCCCGGGCGTGTCGCCGCCGGTCCTACGGAGTGTCGCTGACGCGATCGGCTGTCCGGACGCCGCGTGTTTCCGGTGCCCTCCATCTGCCGCAGGCACCGGCGGCAGGTCAGTACTGTCATCTGGTCCGTACCGAAGACCTCGAGGAGTGAAATCTGTGGCACGCAAGGTCGTAGTAGAGATGGTCGACGACATCGACGGCACCGCCTTCGGTGAGGACGGCGAGAGCATCCACTATGCCGTCGAGGGCGTCGAGTACGTGATCGACCTGAAGGACGAGCACGCCAAGGAACTCCGGGAGACCTTCGAGTACTACATCGCGCACTCCACCCGGGTCGGCGGCCGCAAGCACCGCACGGACCGGCCGGGCAACCCCACTGGAGGGAAGCGGCCGCGGGCCGAAACGAAGAAGATCCGCGCCTGGGCGATCGAGCAGGGCTACGAGCTCTCGTCCCGCGGCCGTATCCCCACCGAGATCGAGCGGTGGTTTCACGACGCCCACTGAACGGTCTCACCCGACACGGGTGTCAGCTCCAGGAGTCCCACCACGACGAGTCTGTGGCCGGCGATGGCGCGAGCCAGGGGAACCAGGAGGCGAGGGTCGAACATGGCGTCTTTGGGTCGTGGGCGGACTCCGTGTGCCGGCTTACCTGGTCTTATCATGCATCCGGCAGGGGCTCGTCGGTGCGCCGTGGCACGCTATCGGTATGTGCGGTCGCTACGCATCGACGACGAGCCGGAACACACTGCTCGAGACCTTCGAGATCGACCCCGAGCGGGCCGACCCGGAGATGGCGCCGGACTACAACGTGGCGCCCACGAAGACCTCGCCGGTCGTGATCGCCCGCGTGCCGAAGGACACCGACGACGAGCAGCCCCACCGACAGTTGCGCAACCTCAAATGGGGTTTGACACCGTTCTGGTCGAAGGATCCGAAGATCGGCTCCCGCATGATCAATGCCCGCGCCGAGACCGTGCACGAGAAGCCTGCGTACAGGCAGTGTTTCAAGTCGAGGCGCGGGATTGTTCCGGTGGCGGGGTTCTACGAGTGGTTCCCGACCGACGAGGTCGGAAAGTCCGGGAAACCGCTGAAACAACCGTATTTCATCCACCCGGCCGAGGGTGACATTCTGCCTCTGGCCGGCATCTTCGACTTCTGGCGCAACCCCGACGTCCCCGACGAGGACCCGGACGCCTGGCTGGTCACCTTCTCGGTGATCACGACCGAGGCCACCGACGACGTCGGGCACATTCACGACCGGATGCCGATGAGCGTGTCACCGGAGAACTGGGCGGACTGGCTCGACCCGACCAACACCGACGTCGACTACGCCCGCTCCCTGATGGCGCCACCGGCACCGGGCAGCCTGCAGACCTACCCGGTGTCCAAGGCCGTGAACAACGTCCGCAACAACGGCGCTGACCTGTTGAAGCCGATCACGGTCGAGGAAGCCCACTGACCACGGTGTGACCCCACGTGGGCCCCGTGCTCGGCGCCCCATCGAGGGTTGGAATACGACTACACCGCCCGCTGTTGAAGAGGCTGACGGTGGCGCGCATACCCCGGGTACCACACCAGAAAAGTCGCTGCGAGCGACCACTTGCCGAGAGGCGATATGGCGTCCCCGTCGCCCTGAACGGGGTAAGACCTGCACTGCGCAGCGTTCCCCGGACAGGATGAGGAGCCGCTGACACCGGGGAAGGTGTCGGCGGCTTTCCTCTGGCCTCCCTACAGGTCCTCCACCCGAACCGAGCGAAAATCGACGTCGAAGCGCCGGCCTTTCAGGGAGGGGTGCCTCAGCCCACCCGCCGTGTGCGCCCTGTAGGCGACGTCCACGACCAGCCGAGGAGTCAGCCACTGAACCCCAGGGAACCTCTCCGCGGCCGCTGACGGGTCCGTGAGAGGGCTGCTAGGGGATTCCAGCGGACGGAAGTCCTCCCGGAGCTGTCGGCGCATCGACACCGTGAGCCCGGAGGAGACAGAACCGACCTGGACCAACCGTCCTTCGGCGTCGTACGCTCCGAGGATCAGCGCCGCAATCGATCGGCTCGAGCCGACGAATCCGATGACCAAAACCGAACTGCGCGTGCGGATTGCGTGTTTGATCCAGGCTCGGCTACGCTGGCCCGGAAGGTAGATCGATGCCGACCTCTTGGCCAAGATCCCTTCCATGCCAGCACTTTTTGCGGCATTCAGCATGATTTTGCTGCTCTGATTCTCCCAGTGCGGAGGGGCGGTGATGGGCAGGCCGCCGACCTTCTGGAGGATCGCATCCAGCTCGGACAGTTCTGCCCGCCGCTCCAGGTACGACGCGCTCATCAGGTCCCGGTTGTCGAGCGAAAGTACGTCAAAGGGTAGGAATGTCACAGGGATTCGCCGTTGCAGCGGCTTCGTCGCATGGGCTACCCCCATTCTTCTCTGGAGTAGCCCGAACGAAGGTTTGCCGTGATCGAGTACGACGACCTCCCCGTCGAGAACGATGCGGCCGCGGCCGCCGAACGCTGCCGTCAATGCTTCGGCAATCTCGGGATACGAGCCGGTCACCACATTCATGGCGCGGGTCCAGAGCACCGGCTCGTGGCCACCCCCGACCGAGGCCAGAATCCGGCACCCGTCGTACTTCATCTCGAAACTCCACGGGCGGTCCGTGTTGTCAGGGAGGGTGCCGGCCGTGGCCAGCATGGGCGCGATCAGCCGCATAGGCCCGATTGTGCCCGTGACCTGGGAGCTACGCAGGTAGAAGGCTCAGGACAGGGCGATTGCATCGAACCGCCGCCGGTTTTCGGAATCGCGACAACCACACAGCCGTCACCGCCCCGTCCGTCGCCGGCGCAGCGCGCGGTAGGTACTGGGTCAGTGCCAGGAGTTCCACCAGAGAACTATGGGCACAGCCAAGGTGTCCACACCATCCAGCTGTCGCCCAACCCGTACGGGGGATCGGAATCATCGTCATCACCTCCGGGCTCAGTTGAATGGAAGCGAGTCCCACCACATGCTTATTGCCACGAGGGCGTCGGTGAACTCAGGGAAAGCAGAGAAAATCCCAGGTCTAATATGGCGAACTCCTTGGTCGGAAACGGGCTCCTCCTGCGCTGTGTATCGCCCGCCGGAGGCGGATCGGTACAGCTACCCAATCGAGTGGGCCCTAGTAGGTGCAGGCCGAGTGATGGCGGGTTTATCTGCAGATCGCAAAGAGCAACAGGCCACCACGCACCTGCCAATCCGCGGAACACGGCCAGGCGGACCGGTGGTTCACTCCTCCCAAGTCCATCTGATGGCGAACCGCGGCGCGCGATCGCATCTCGATGGGGTTCCGTAAACTCAGCTTGGTTCTGCTGAACTTCCCCCCAATTTTGTTTTCAGAACCCCCAGTGCCCCGGCGTCACCTCCCCCCGATGCCGGGGCACAATCATGCGCACAGTCGGACGAGAAGATCGAGGGATGACGGAGACGAGGCCAGGTCGCATCCCCGTGGGCGATCCCATCGCGCTTCGCTTCGACCCTGAGATCAAACGCCGACTCGAGGACATGGCCGAGGGGATTGGCCCGCGTCGATTCGGGGCGCTGGTCCGTGTTGCCTGCCGGCGACTTGTCACCCAGCCCAAGGCCGTCGGTCGTGGTCTCGAGGAAGCGCGGCGACTCTCGGAAGCGCTGCGGGCGATCCCGCTGGTCATGCTGAAAGTCAAGCTTGAACCAGAGACTGCCCGGCAGTTCGCGGAGTTGGCTGTCGAGCATGACACCACGGTTAGTGCGCTGATGCGGATTGCATTGCATCGCTTCCTGGAAGCGCCTGGCCGCTACAAACACCCGATGCTCCGCGAGGCCGATCGCACCGGACTGTCCGACTGGGTCGACGTCATGGTCAACCCATCCAGCAAGCAGCAAATCTGGAAACTCGCCGGCCAATACGGGGAGAAGCTCAACACCGCACTGCTCCGAGTCGCCCTACGACACCTACTCGACGAGCCCGGTGACCTCACCACGGACCTGGAAACCATCGCCCCACTGCGAGACCTCAGACCTGAAATCTATCCCGCCAGGGCGAATGTTCACTTCGACCCACCACTACGCGACAAGCTCGACGCGCTGGCAGCACGGGTCGGGTCCGATCGCGCCGAGTTGATGCGCCTCGCCGCCAAACGCGTGCTCGACGATCCCGGAATGATCGAGCAGGCCGTGAACCGCGAGATCTTCCGCAGCGAGAAAAACAAGGCGCACCTCATGGCCCGGCACGCTCGCCGTCAGGCGCGGCGCGACACCCGCCGCAACTGACCGCATCGGGGCGACTCGGATCGTGATGTATCCGCCTCCGGCGGCTACCGGACCGCCTGCAGCGTCCCCCGATTCGAATGTAGGGTCTCGGTGCCGATGACATTCCGAGACGCTGCGACCTGCGCGTTCATCTTGGGTCTCACGGTATGGCCACCGCGATCTGTCTCAACTTCGTGGCATTTCTTCAGAGGACAATCTCGCTGCCGCCAGCTGCCCGTGTCCTGCGGTTCCGGGGCGTTTGTGCGGGTTTGCTGGCAGCGTGATCCCGATCGTTCGGACTGTCCCGTTTGACGCCCCGAAAGCAAAATCATCACCGGACAGGGCTACCGGGGACGCGTAGCTCAGGGAGTCTCGGTCAACGCCCCACTTCCGGAGATCGCGCGGGCCACCAGTGCCCCATCCCTCAAGGTAACGGCGAGAACATCCCGTTCTCGGTCAACGGACCATCGCGCAACGGACCATCGCGCCGGCCAGCCACGGCCAACTCAGTCCCGCGGTGCGGTCGGCGTCTCGGCTGAAGACCTGACAACGCACGCACGAGTCCTCTGACTCTGAATGTCGGTGGCGCGACCTATCGCCACGCGAACGACTCGAATCCGACTTACTCTCGCTGCTCTCCATCTTTCGGGGGTCCGTTGTTGTCTTCGTCTTCGTGGGCGGTATCACCGGATGCGCGAGCCGGTTTGTCAACCGCAGAAAGGAATCTAGGCACCGACGTTGCGGCCGTCGCAGCTCTGACTTCAACAGTTGGCGAAGTGGCGACACGGACAGATGGGGCGGTCGCGACGGCCGCCCGAACCGCTGGCGAAGTAGCTACGCGAACCGCAGCGGCAACGGCTACAGCGGGCAACGCATTGGGGGCGCTTATCGCTTCCTCGCGTTCCGTCGTCTCAGCACGCTGACGCTCGTACTCCTTCTTCTGGTCCTCGGTCAGCTCCAGGCCCATTTCCGCGAGCGCGTCAAACGGCTCCTGCTCCATCCTCAGCGCGAACTCCTCATCCAGGAACAGTCGTCCGACGAGTCCATAAATTTTTGAGTCTGCTGTACCTTCATCCTCACCCCGCTCATCTGATGCTTGTTCGTCATCGTCATCGTCATCGTCATTGCCATCAGCCACTGCTATCACTCCCTTCGTCCGCTCGAACATTCGCTGGATGTTTCGGTGGTCGTCCTGCGAGGAAGTCTATGGAGTGGTTTACCAGAGCTTGCTTATGCCCAAGATCTTTCTTCTCTTTGTAAACACGGCGATGGTCGGCCCGCGCAACTTCCCGGAGATTCTGAAGTGAATCGTTTGGCCGGCCGTAGATGCCAGGCGGGAAGTAAATACGTAGAGACTCCGGATGGGAGTACTCGACCATTCGACGGCCATCAGCCTTTACTGCTGCGACGTCGCCGACGATTCTTACTAACCTACTGATTCGATCAATTTCCTCATTGGTGAGTTTGACGGCCGACCGGAATAGATACAAATTGCGAAAAAATCCGGGTTCGTTATACATCGCCTCGCTGACAAGGCCTAGGTCGCGGGCTTCCTGCCATAAACGCGAACCCGGTATCTGGCAATACCATTGCAAAAGTACCCTGACCCCGTATCGCTCGTTTAAACCTAGGGCAAAACGGCAGGTGGCTTCGACCTCCTTGGCTGTCTCCCAAGGCAATCCTAAGATGAAAGAAAAGTCGGCCCGATCGGCTATTCCGTTCTTATTTAGAATTTTCGCGACCTGAGTAAGTATTTCTGTGGTCGTGCCCTTGCCGATTTTCTTCAATCCTTCATCGTATCCACACTCGGCCCCTAAAAGGAATTGATATGTATACGGTGCAAGGTTTTCCACCAACTCACCCTTTAGTAGATCCGTCGCCCGGGAATCGTAGACGATTGCGGGCTGTAGCCCTCTTCTGTGTATTTCGGAGGCAATGTCTACCGCTCTCTTTACGTTAAGAGTGAACTCGTCATCGACGATGTGGGTGAATGGTTGACGAGTGCGGTCTTGAAATCCAATCACGTATTCGAGTCTATCGACGAACAGCTGCGCCGGCATGGCGCGGAAACTCTTTCGGTAAGAGGTGCTACAAAAAGAGCAGTCAAACGCACATCCACGTGACGATTCTATAGATAAACCTTGGTATACGTTCTTTGGAAGTAGTTCATATTTCGGCAAGGCTGCGGTCGCCAATTCGATTGCGCTTAGTTGCCTGCCAGCCGGGTTCCTTACTATTTTGCCTTCTTTACTTCTCCAAGTGAGGTTGGGTACAGTGCTGGGCTCTTGGGCTGTCCGTATGGCCTCTACTAGCGCGACCAACGCGACTTCTCCCTCTCCGCGTATCACGAAGTCGATATCAAACTCAGACATCAAGTACCAGTCGAACATCGTGGGGTGTATTCCGCCAACGACTATTGGAACGTTCGGATTGCGAGTGCGGATTTGCGCAACAACGCGCAAAGCGGTGGGCCAAGACATAGACGTAGCGCCAATCGCGATCAAGTCCATATCTTCGACTGGCTGATCTTGCACCGATTCTGTCCCTGGCGCTATTAGATCGACTAGGAACGCATCGTAACCTGCATCGCACAGAACTGCGTGGAGTAGATAGATTCCGTAAGGCGGGCATTCACGGATAGCGTCCATGGCTATTGAGGCCATCCCAAGGCCGTGGTCATCCATGATTGGCGGTGCAATCAGCATGATGCGCACAAGACACCTCGTCCTACAGTGGTTTGCGAAATTTTCTCGGATCGAACCTGGCGCGATTCGCTTGCAACCGCAAGACTGGTCGGTACTTCCAATGGTGCGCGCAGAATCGGCCGATGTCACTGATGGTTCACTCGCCTAAGGACTTTGCAGACGACCTGGGCCACTCTTCGGCCGCGTCAAGACCGATAAGGGGCCGCGGTCCCTGACCCGCCGCTCGGGCGGTTCTCTGGCTCCGAATGTCGGCGGCGCGATCTATTGCCACGCGGACGATGCGGGCAATCTCAGGTCAGCACCCGACCCGTACGACAGGAACGAGGGATTCATCTGGAGTCGGCCGTCTACACCTGTGTTAGTTTCATCAGCCTTCAGGCAAGGCCACAGTCGTAACGTTCCGTGCGTTGCGGACAGTTCAGCGGATAAGGATGGGGAACAACCGCGGGGTCAACATCATTCACGCTCACGACTCGTGGACGCCGCTCGGCCGCGGGTGTGAGGAGTGTGGCTAGTTGTTTGCGGGCGCGGTGGATTCGTGTTTTCACGGTAGCGACGGTGACGCCTTGGTGCTCGGCGATGGCGGCGTAAGGCAGGGAGGCGAATTCTGCTAGCACGATGGCGACGCGGAAGTCTTCATGGAGTTGGCGGGGTCCACATCGGCGCCACCTGGACGGGCACGGTGGACTTACTCGCCGCCCGCCCCGACGCCCGCCTGCACCCCGACGCCCTTCACCAGGCCCCGACGACGGGGCACCGATACGGCGGCAACCAGGCCCTGACCGCAGGACTGGTGCACGCCACCGCGAGTGCCGCCGACCTGCTGTCCCATGCTGTCGACGGGGCACACCAACTCGCGGGCACCCGCGGCCCCACTCTCGGGGCGATCAAGAAAACGATGTATGCACAGGTACTCTCCACCTTGCGGAGCCCGATGTCCGGCGCAGAACACCAGCAGTGGTCCACCCAGCCCGCCATGAGCTGACTTCTTTTGTATGAAGTTGTCAATTGAGGAAATTGATCAGTCCTGCATCACCAAGAGGTCCGTACATGCCGTTACATCAGCACCCGTGTTCCAGAACGGTCTGATTGCATCGAACAGAAAACTGATCCAATCAAGCAGCGAAGCGAAGGGACGGAGCCTTCCGACGGCAGGATGAGAACTATCACCAACCGCATCCGCCACCACGCCCCCGGTCAAGTGGCCATCGCAGCCACAGTGATAGCCATCGGGACACGTACAGAAGGGAACACGATGCCCCTCCGGCATCGGTGTCCGTGCCTTCAGCGGTGTCGCACTCGCCCGCCGGAAGATCAAGGCTGAAGAGCTCGCCTGCGCCATCGGAATTACGCACCAGGCCGTATCAATATACGGCCTGGTACCTCGCCACCGTTATGCGTCTCTTGCATGCTGAGTAATATTGCGACGGTTACATTTACGTGAGGTTGACCCTAATCGGCCGCCTTCGCAGCGTCTCGGAGCTTCTGAACCGCAACTTCAGGACTGTTCTGATTCTGGACGCGAATTTCCTCCGCGGCCTCGGGCCCTATCTTCTCCGCAAGATCGTCGAGTTCAGAAAACTCGCTGTCAGTCAGGTTTAGGCCTGACAGATCCAGCGCGGCCGTCTGTGTTTGTGTCATCTGGCTACGTCCCACTGTCTGTCGCCTCCATAGTATGGTCGGTCAGGCTCGCGGCCGTGGTGCTAGCGCCGCCGGTTCAATCGTAGTTGGTCACAGTCGGCTTGGAACTAACTATTTGATAACCCGCGACCTGTCGGTGCAATTGGGATTCCACCTCTAACGATATTGAAGAGCTCCAAACCGGGTACCACTACAGTCGTGACTCGAACCCTATACGGCGATGGATTGAGAGGTGTGAAATAGCTTTCAAATCCGGCTTGCTTTAAATGTTTCCGTGTGATTTGCTCGCATCTTGATATATTCCACCATGTCTTGTTCTCGTGCAGATACGTTTCTGATATTTCCGCAACCGACGATAGTTCGCTCCAACTCAAGCGTGAGCAAGATTGAAGAAATGGCCACGCTTTTAAGCTGGCTAAGATTGCAGAATCTTCGAGCAGGCTCTGTTCGCGCATTGAATTTCGTAGGCGGTAGTCCTGCATACACTCAGATAATGCGCGCTGAACCGCGTAAGGCCCGTCTGTGCTCGCACCCGCACCTGTGACTCCCACCTGGAAGCACTCTTCTGCTGTTAACGCAAGGAACGCCGGTAGGCCGAGGTCGGAGGTAACGTCGATCACCCTAATTTCACAGCCAATAGTATCCTCGGCGGTTGCCCACAGGTTCGCTATAGGTTCAGGTAGGCGGGTTCTATTGAGTATTTTGCAGTGCCTTTTTCCTCCGAATGCAAACCAATCAAGTAGGCTCAGTGATAACGCATCATGCTCAATTTTCTCCAGAATCCCATGAAGTGTAGCTTCCTGATCTGACAATCCCGCCGCCGTTCCGGACCCACACATATATCTACTCAAAGTTAAATATTCCAGTTCGTCGCCAGGAAATGGGGCATTGATATACTGTGGAAATTTAAGAAACATTGGATAGGCGATTTCCGGACCGCTCGCGAGATATGGATAGAACCAGCAGCAACCCACCATACATTCAGAAAATTCCTCGCCAAGCCGTCGGATGACTTGATCCTTTGAGAGTTGTGGTTGGTCCGCGATTTCGCTTGCGCGCATCAAAGTGGTTTGATCTGACGGAATTGCTAAGTGCATTCCGCTCCAATAGTGCTCTAGCGCTTCAGCGTATGCACCGGATATTGAGTCCTCAAGGAATCCTTTTCCGGCACCGCGCGCAACTTCGTTTTCATTAGCGTCGCGAAGTATACAACGCGACGTTGGCCACGGATCCTTGCCGAGGACCTCGAGATCCGCTCTGAGTCCGAGGTCCCGAATGTCTGCCTGTGCCTCTCGGACAGTCCGCTCTGGATTGTGCCGCCGGTGAGGCGGAATGTACGCGTTACGGGTTGTGTAGCTGTCCGTCCGACCTGCGCCGACCATCTCTGCACGATGCCATGTACGGCGTGCTGCCATAGCAGTATCGATAAAGTCAGATCACAGTCGAAACGAGACAGTCGCGCGTCGGCGAACCGCATCTTTGGCTGCAGACCGCAATCGTTGGACATCGAAGCGGTTCGGAACATGGTTTCACCTCCTGCAAGGCGTCGAGCCTAGCCCGGACGGATCCGCTGGTGGTGTCCGCGCGTCTGGCAGAGGCTGCCGAAATGCAGCCCCCCGCCGAATGCCATCTCACCCATTTGGCCAACTGGCCACCGAGTGGCCATCCAAGCTGAGATTTGGCCACGATTCTCGAGACCCTACATCGAACTCCGCTGCGCTCCGCCCTGTTGAAGAACATCGTTCGTTGACGTGCTGGCCTTCCGATCCTGATCGACGGCGGTCCTGGCGCAACCACTGGCGGCGCAAGCGCCGGCACAGCTCCGAGAACTTTCTCAACCCGCACTCGCTGGCGCTCGCAGAGAAACTTCCCGGCCCAGGAGTTGCGCCAGGCCCTGATACCGCCGATCCGACTCTCCCTTTGCCAGCACGGCAAAACGAACGATCGGGGCACGCGAGTGGTCCGATCCCGTACGAAAGGTCACTGACCTATGTGCACAGCAACAGCATCCGCGGATCCCGTCGTAGGGGCGTCTGAGCTGCTCGACTACCGGCACTACGGCACTCTGGAGGAGAACTACGCCCATGAGCTGGACCGACTGGCCGAGGCCGTCGCAGATCCTGAGGTGATCTCGACCGGAGGGAACTGTTACGCCCTCACCGGCGATCCGGGGCGCACTGCCGATGGCCGGTCGATCTACCTCCTCGCCACCACCAACGGCGACCCCGCTCTGACCACCGATACGCCGATCACGAGCTGGGTTGTTGGCCTGTACGAGGACCAGGGCGATTCGGCCGCCCTGGCTATGGGCGAGGCCAGCGTCGAGGCACTCGGTGACTCTCTCGATGCACTCGGCTGCGCGCTCACCCGCGCTTGCACGGCGCTGCACCAGTACGCCGGCGGTGCGCCGGACGGGAAGCTCGCACTGATCGGGGACCGGGGCCTGACCTGGATTCCCGCGTAACGACCAATCCGCGACAGGCGCACATCCCGAGCCACCGGAATGAGCACACCGGGCAGCAGCTATCTGCCCGGTGTGCTCGCCGAACCGTACACGCCGGCAGACGTGCTCACGGCTCCGCGTCGTGTGCGCGTAAGTGTCACCGACACCCCGTCACCGCAACGGACGGAACCCCGGGATTCCCCGAACAGGGAACTCGGGATGCGTCACTCGCGCTTTCGGGAAAAGTTATTTCCTCGCGATTCGAGTGGGGGTAAGAATTTGGATTCGACAATCTTCCGCACCGCAATGACGGCTCAAATGTTTTGAATTTCGAGCATTGCTCTCTTGGCAAGAGCCCGGTCTCTAGTCTGAAACCAAGAAATGCCTAGATGGCCCGGTTCGAGTCGCATCGTCGCTGGTGTATGGGATTTAGGTACGACCTCACGCACTAGTCGGGAGCGTCGGAAGCAATGCGATTCAATAGAAGTAAATTGTCTTGGAATCGTGAGAAAAGCCGATTTATCGACTACAATAAGAATTGTCAAAAGAAGGGGATGAAAAATGGCTGCGCCACTGCGAATTGCACCGCCGACCGAGGATATGGTCGGCGAGGTGGAGCTGTCCGCCGCCGCGCCGCATCTGGGTCCCGAAGCGTGCTGCCTGTCCGCACTGATGCAGATCCCGGCGGATCAGGCCCGTCCGATCGTCGACATCCTGGGTCGCGACGATTTCACCGACCCCGCGTACGCCGCCCTCTACGGGCTGATTCACGGCCTGATCCGCCGGGGACAGCCACACGACTACGTCATGGTCGCCCACGAGATCGACAGCAAGCCCGCAGGCATCGAGCACCACCCGGTGCCGTTGCGTCAGCAGCTCGTGCGCATCATCGGGGCGGCACCGTTTCCCGAACGCGCTCCCTATTACGCCAAAGCCGTTCTCGCCCAGTCCTACCGACGGTCCTTCGAGACCGCGGCCCACGCACTGAGCGAAGCCACCGTGACCGTGGCCACCGACGACCTCTACGAGTACATGTGCCGGCTCGGCCGCCGCCAACGCGACGCCCACGCCCGCTACGCAGCCATCTGCGCCACCATCGATTGAGGGGGAACCGCAATGTTCGTCGACGACGACCAGAAGGATGCCTACACCCTGCACGCCCAGGGAAAGAGTTGGATCGAAGTGGGCCGTGAACTCGGCTGCACCGCGGCCGCAGCCGAATCCTTCGCCCACGCCTATCAGCGGCACACCGACGCGGCGGCCGCGGAACATCAGACGACTCTGTTCTGAATCGGCGAGCCAACCGAACCAGGTCAGACCATGTCGGCGCCCGCATCAGGTGGGGGCCGGGCGAGGGTCCGACGGCATCGCCGTCACTGTGCCGGCCGGGTATCGAGGGCCCGTACCCTTGCCCCATGTCCGCCGACCCCGACAACCTGCGCGCCGCAGCCGACCAGCCGCTACCGAATCTGGCCAGCGGTGACGGCCCGGCGGATCCGTACCTCATCACGGCGGTGGCCCGCACCGCAGCGAACATCGAGTTGCGGATCCACATCTCGATCGCGGCGTACGACGTCCCGGCCGAGCAGTGGTTTCCGGCAGCGACCGGGGTCACCGTCACGGTCATCGTGCGCACCGTCGATGCGGCCACGGGCGAGGTGCGGTATCTGCCGCCCGCGGAGCCCGACGAGTGGGCGCGGGCGATCTTCTCCACCGCCGATGCCACGCGCGGATACTTCCTCGGCGCCGTCGACCCGGACACCGGCACCCATCGCCGCGGGCAGCTCGCCTATCGCTTGTACCTCGACACCGACCGCCGAGCGATTCTCGCGCCCCGGCAACTGGTCACCTGCCCCCAGTACCTTCTCCCCGCCATCGAGGCCCGCGCGGACATCACCATCCCCACCACCGCCTGACCGGGTATTCCCGGACCAGGTCTCACCGGCTAGCGCCCCTGACCTGCAATGAGGGGCCATGGGCTCCGCCGACCATTCATCAGTCGAACGTGTGTTCGACCGCGTGGCTATACCGCCCCGGACCGGCACCCTAGCGAGCGGCGTCGTCACCACGTGGAATGACGACGAAGGCTGGGGAGTCATCGACTCTGCGGACACACCGGGCGGTTGTTGGACCTTCTACACCGCCCTACACCCCGACGAAGTCATCAATGCCCAGCCGGGCGACAGTTTCAGCATCGGCGGAGGAATCCGTGGTCTCGACGTCGGCGAGCAGGTCGACTTCGAATGGGAGTCGGTCATCGATCAGGGCGGATACAAATTCCGGGCGATCAAGGTCCGGCCGCGGCGGGAGATCCCACCTTGGCGCGTCGAACGAATCGGTAGTTAGCGCTCGGAGTTGCCAAGGATCGGTGTTCGGTCGGTGATCCGCTAACGGGGACTGACGGGACTGAGGATTCCGACAAGTTCGTGAGAATCAGGAACTGAGACGGCAGCGAGAATCCGCAGGTCGGATGAACATTGAGGTGACACCGAGCCGTGGAACCCTACAAGTGATGCAGGTTCCGCGAACCCGTGTCACTTGCCGCCTGTATCCCAACACTTGGCCGCGACGGTCTACTAGCCAGGTCGAAACCAATGCAACCTTCTCTTTGTCTCCTATGCCGTGTAGCCAACTTCCTTTGACTTCTTGCCGCTCAGTAACCCCTCGGCCCGGATTTTGTGCAAAACCGGCGGACGTCGTCTCGGGATGCCGAATTTGATGCTGTAACCGCCGAAGTCGTTTGCTTCACCCACTGCGGTCGGGTTGCCATCTAGGTCGATACGGACCTGTTCCTTGCCGGTGAATCCTGCACCGAACACGCGAACCCCCACAAAGGAGTCTGATAATGGCACACCTGGGTCCACCTCCACCGAACAAGTCGGTGCGCCGCTCGGTGTAGGTTCGCTCGGTGTAGGTTCGCTCGGTGTAGGTGCACTGGGAGTTTCTACTCGTAGTGTGAACTGCTTAGCGAGCGTCCCCTCGCGCCCCGGATCGACTAACCCAGTACGGCTGACCGATATTTGATACAAGCCAGCGTCATTGACTGCATAGATTCGTTGGATTGGGCCCCCCGGGGGGCCGGTCACGCTCTCGACGCTGCCTACTACAATCCCGTTCTTGCTTATCCTCCAGCTGGTTTCGTTGACAATGCCGTCACTGGGGTCGATAAAGAGGCCGAGCTGCGACGGAGTCACACTTGACGTTTGGTTAACGCGTGCGTTCAGGGTGATCGGCTCCACCGGACCCCAGTAAGTTGACCATGCCTTGTCGTTATTTCCGATGACGAACAGATCCAGCTTGTCGACAAACAGCTCCAACAGATCCCGCTTGTCCGGAAAGCGGGGGACGGCAGCGATCTGCTGATAGACGTGGTCGAACACATCCCGGCCGGGCAGCGGCCACCAGTCGTCGGCCCAGTCACCCCGTTCGCCGACGGGCCATGCCTGCGTGTAGACCTTGTCGTCGTAGCCGATGACGAACAG
>NZ_JASHKU010000027.1:34647-94213 GCF_030056875.1 Rhodococcus sp. IEGM 1351
CGATGACGAACAGATCCAGCTTGTCCAGACCGCGGGAGACGGCAGCGATCTGCTGGTTGACGTGGTCGAACACGTGCCGCCCCGGCAACGAAAACCACTCGGGATTCCAAATGTGAAACGTCATCGCCATCCTCCCAGCAAGGGGGCTTGTACCGGATGTTCCTTCAAGATCGAATTTGACGTAGCGATCGCTGGGTCGCACCGATCGCCGGTGGGCTCTCCAGCTAGTTATGCGTGTCCGTCTAACCTCGGCGTCTTCGCTCGTTGCGCACTACCGCGGCCTGGAATTGCTCATACTGCGTCTGCGCTTCATCGCGCGCGCGAAAATGTGGCGTGGGTGGCGACATAGTTCCGGATCCCGAAAATTCGGTAGGAGAAGCAGCACGGCCAGATGAAACACGCCCAAAAGGCGCTACTGAACAGACTGCCCGACCGATGGAACTGCTACTCATGGCGCCGTCGTTCCTTCATCCGACATCGCCAGCGAAACCACCTTGGTGCCACAGGGCGGTCTGAAT
Source organism: Rhodococcus sp. IEGM 1351 (assembly GCF_030056875.1). NCBI lineage: Bacteria > Bacillati > Actinomycetota > Actinomycetes > Mycobacteriales > Nocardiaceae > Rhodococcus > Rhodococcus sp. IEGM 1351. The sequence goes on from NZ_JASHKU010000027.1 coordinate 35,166, forward strand.
CCTGCGCAAGATCCTATGTGCCACAGCGCGGGTGTTGCGAGGGCCTCCTTCATCTGAGGGTCAACGACCACTGTCAGCTTTTAACGCGATGGTGTGCTGATGTTCGTCGAGCGGCATGCCAAAGCGGAAGTGATCAGCCGACTCACCTCCAAGGACAGGACCGGTCGGTTCGATTATCCTCCGTCCCACCAGCAAAGTCACCGATGATTCGCTTACGAAACGAGACGCTCGACCTCGCCCTCGTGCTCGCCGTAACCCTCCACCAGTCGCGTTCGCACCGCACGTTCTTGACCGATCCTGCAGAATGCCGCCTTCGGGCACGACGTGCGTAATGCGCTCCCGGTTGGGGCTGCTCTGCGGGTGTTCGACCGACGAGAACGGTGGGCACCGCACCCATTTCTGTCGCCGCTGCCGGGTCGTGATGCGGACCCCTGCATGCGCGGGCCCCGAGTCTCAAGCCGACCGCTGGTCCATCCTTGATCGGGTGACTATTGACCGAACGTGAAGCGCAGGTTCGCGTTGATGAGTACTTCGGATATCCGACCGGACCGAGCACCGCTAGTCGCCACCACGGAAGACCCTGCTTCTTCAGCCAATCTGCGGCAGAGGACTCTCTGCACAGTTCAATGCTCACCTGACCATTGTCTACCGCGACCCCCAACTCGACGTTCCAACAGTGGATCGCTGGACCCGTTACCGATCGCTCAGTGAGCAACCGCGACCGTGATCGCGCGGTTGTCGGTTGATGTGTCGACCGTGACCTCGGGTGTGCTGCTTCGGGTTCCGACGAAGGATTGCGTCACAGTGCCGCTGCTCGAGTAAGTGAGAACCTCGACCACTGCCGCTGCGTCGCCGTCGGGTGTGAGGCGCATCGGCAGTCCGGGGCCGTCTCCGGCTTTATTGGAGTCCACGGAGGTCAGATCGATCTGCAGAATGCACGAACCCAAAATCGGCACGGCGCCATCCGTTCCTCGAAGGAACGGCGTCTGGACGAAGCGGACGGACCAGCCCATCGACCCGTCGCCCCCGAGGCTGAATGTAACGGTCTCACCGTCCAAGGTCGGTTCGAGATCGACCGAATCCAACCTGGGTCGAGCCGGACCGGGCAAAAGCTCGCCAGGTTGCGCTGGCACCAACCCAGTACGAACCGGCGGAGGATTGCCGACGAGGAGTTGCCCGGAGAACGACTCGAACTGTTGACACTGCCCATCCCGTGTCGTCTCAACGGCGGCGGCGCTCGGGGGTGTCTCGTCCGGCCCTCCGCCGCATGCCGTCGATAGGGTCAGAACCGGAAGACAAAGGACGAGGGCTGCCACGCTTACGTTGTTTCGCCTGGCTGCAAGCATGTTTGCAATCCTTCGTGGTCGGCGTTCGCAAGGGATAGCGCTCACCAGGTCTATCATCAGAGAATTTCGTTCTGTTCCACCAGGACCCTTATCCCTATGGGTGAGGCCCGTTGCCGTTAGCGGAACCACCAGCGGGGACGAGATCGGCGCCGAGCGCATGTCCGGCTGCCCGGCGACGCTCGTCCCGGAACGGGATCCGCTTACGGAACGAGCGTCGATTGCCGATCGAAACGGGCCGGGGATTCATTCCACCGAAGGTTCCGCGCTCGGGATGCCGCTGGAGAGGCTCCGCCACCACCGCAGGGTGCTAGTTGCCGTGTTGCTCCACACGCGTGGCCCGATACCGATAGCCGTCCTGATCGGTTACCTGTTCCCAGTCGAGCGTGACGGTGGCACCCACAACCAAGGTTCGGAACCCTTCTCCGACGATGTCGCTGTAAAAGGCCCAGCAACCGCCCGGTGTCTGAGCGGAGTCGATAACTCCCCACCCCTCCTCGCTATTCCACATCTGCACGGTGCCTATTGCCTGGCCGGTAACACGGGGCAGAGCTGGCGCCGGCTCTGCCAGATCCGCTTCGGTGATCTCTTCGACGGTGCCGTCCGCGTGAACCGTCCACGCTCTCGACCTGAAAGCCTTCGGTTCGTCATATGGCTGTTCCCCGGCCGGCCAGGCCCGACTGCATTCATATGGAAGGCCCGACTCGGACTGTTCGTTGCGATACCATTCGAACTCCACCTGTTGTCCTATGGACAATGCGGGGAATCCGTCTACCGCGACCGCCCCGAACATGATGTGGCATCCGCCTGGGATACCGTCGCCGTCGATAATGCCCTGCATACCCTCGATATCCCAGCTACGGACCACGCCTCGGCTTGGCGGTCGAGTATCTTCAGCGCCGACATCAGGTGCGTCGGGAACTGAGGCAGGAATGAGGTCGGAGGCTGCACCGTTGATGAGCACCCCTACCGCCACACCGGCAACCACCACTGCGGCGGCCGCGAACAAAAGGCGCTTGCGCACAGGGCTCCTCGGTACCGGGGATCATCTACAGGTCTAAGGCTAACGGGCACGACGCTGTCCGGCTTCCTTGCTATGGCAATCATCCCCGGTCGTGGATCGCTTGCCGGGCAGGTCGGTCCACACTCGAACGACGCGATAATCCCCGCGTGCTCGTCTGCGGGTGCGACCCGAGAACCTATGGAGCGGCAGGGCTCCACACTTCGAGAGAGCGCCCCGTACCGTGCTGGCGTTACCTTGTCCCTCGGGTAGTGACACCGGTGGCCCGGACCACTACAAAGGAAGGACAGGCTTGAGTCGCGTCGGGGCGCGCGATTGTGGTGAGTCGCTCTCGCGTGGTCTGGGCGGAGAGCAACTCCTGGGGGGCGCATTTCAGAGGAGATCGCATGAGCATTTCACGGGCACGGTCAGATGCAGATTGGGAGCGGCAGGTATGGACCGAAGCACACGGCCGCGGAGCTCCGGAACACTCGCGGTCGGCACCGGCGGAGAAACCGGCGACGCTCGCCGACCACAACCAGACTGTTCGCACTGCCCACGAGGTTGACGCTCCGCCTGAGGAACAAGACGAGTGACCCCCATTTACTTTCCGGGATCCATGGCCAATTACCGATTGACAAACAGGACACCCGCGGAGGTGTCTCATCGGGTCGCACCCGGGGAAGATCCGGTATCCGGCGTCCTATTTTGCCGCGATCCCAGGCACGAGTGTCAGACAGTCACGGCACGTACCAGGCGCCGGCGCCTGGTACGAGGGCGAGTACTCGGGTACCCGTCTGGTCGGGCACCGTGACCGCGGCAACCACTGTCCCGGAACCGGTCCGGACCTGCGTACCGCCGGGGTTGTCGAGGTACGTGATGCCGCCCTCGCCGGTCGAGACGTTCCGCCAGTGGACGAAGACGCCGGTGTAGGGGCCCACGCGGGTGACTCCCGGCGTGTCCGAGTCTGTGGTGGCCGTCATGTAGAAGTGGCCCGCGTTAGGGAGTCCGGTCACGCCAACCCCGATCCCGGCGACCGGAATGGGAAAGACGGTTTCGGTCGGCCCCGCGGTGGCCGGTGGTGCCCCGAACAGCAACGCTCCCGCAACTCCGACCGCGGCGCCGGCGACGAGCGAGGTGCCGCGGAGTCGGTGGTGTGGTCGCATCGACGGACCTCCCGGGTCTGGGGTTCGAAGGAGGATGCGGGATCCACCTGCCAGGATGCTCTGGCGGCATCGCGAAGTAAAGGCCCCGGTCGGAACCGTTGGCGGCCTCGCCCCGGGTTTGCGGGCAGGGCAGGGTCCCGACACCCTGGTGATCGGATAGAGCCGTGCACGTGGTGGGCGCGAGCCCGTTTGGAGTGGCGATCTCCGATGAGTTTGGCCATAGCGTCGAGCCTCACGGTCTGGTGCGGACCAGTCATCCGCTCGCACGTAGCCATGTACCAGCTGGGGATCCGCCTGCCCGACGGCCTGGCCACCTTCGGTGTCCTCCAAGAGGAAGCTCCGCTGCGCTCCGCCCGGTAGAAGAGCACCGATTTTGTTTCCTTTTCTGTCCTTCCGATCCTGATCGACGGCCGGTCCCGGCAAAACCCCTGGCGGCTTCGCCGGCCTCCGGCTCCGAGAACTTTCTCAACCCGCTCGCTTCGCTCGCAGAGAAACTTCCCGGCCCAGAGGTTGCGCCAGGCCCTCATACCGCCGATCCGAACCTCCATGCCAGAACGGAAAAAAATTGTCAGGGCACCGGGCCGTGACAATTTAGCAATGGAGGTAACTGTGAGCGGCACAGAAGATTTCGTGGTCAATGGGGTCATCACCAACAGCCCCGATGTCGCCCGCGCCGAACTGGCACAGGCACCACTCACCGAACGAAAGGCGCACAAGGTGTACGACATCCTGGCTATCTGCGAAGCCGCAGACAAGTTCGCCGAGGAAGTGTTCACGGAAGGATCGGTGGTCCGGCAAGTGGCTCTTCTCGACTGCCGATACGTCGCCCGCTACGTCGCGTTGCTGGAAGCGCTGGGATACGGCGCACTCGCCGCCGACCTTCAGGAACTCCACATCTCGGAGTACTACCTCAACACGGGAACCACGTGGAGAAGGGTGACCGGCCTTCCCGCGCATGACGGGTCCGCGACCGGCTAACCGAGACATTCCCACCGGAAAACACAAGACACCGGGCAGTTGGTACCTGCCCGGTGTCTTGGATCGGAATCCTAGGAGAGAGACCAGCATGACTGCAATTCAGAACGGCCCCGTCGCCGAGGTCATCGACGGCGAAATCTTCGTCCGTCTCGACCCGCACGCTCTCGACATCGGTGCCAACGTCCGCGACCAGGTCGACCTGTCCGAGACGCCCGATTTCGTGGAATCCATCCGTGACCACGGAGTGCTCGAGGCGATCAGCGCCGTGCAGCTCGCGGACGGGCAGATCGTCGTACGAGACGGTCAAAGACGCACGCTCGCCGCAAGAGCGACCGGCGCCAAATCGATTCCGGTGATCGTGCGCCAGGACACCGCCGCAGACGAGCCGACGCGCAACGCCGAGCGGGTGATCGCGCAGATGGAGGCAAACGACCAAAGACTGGCCCTCACACCGGGTCAGCGCGCCGCAGGAGCAGCGGAACTGCTGGACATGGGCATCTCGGTGGCCAAGGTCGCCAAGGCCATCCATGAAGACAAGGCATGGGTGCAGCAGGCAGCCAAGGTCGGCAAATCCAAGATCGCACGCACCCTCGTCGACGATGACCAGCTCGACTTCGAAAGTGCCGCCATCCTCGCCGAATTCGACGGCGACGAGGAAGCCGTGCAGCAGTTGCGCAATTGCCCTCGCTGGCGGTTCGTCTCGACCGCCGAGGAGCTGCGGGCAGACCGAATCGCACAAGAAGAATTCGAGGACGCGGCCGCACCATACGCGGACAAGGGTTTCCGCGTACTGTCCGAGCACCCCGGCTACGGAACCGTGCTCGCGATGGCTGATCTGCGCACCCGCGACGGCGGCGAGGTCACCCTCGAGCACGTCGAGACCAACGCCGAGCACTGGACCGTGGTCCTGAGCAAAGGCCAGCTGCTCTCCGACATCGAGACCGGGCTACCACTCGATGAGGACGCCATCGACTGGTACACCGAGGGCCAGGCCGACATCGAGGCCGAGGAAGGGTTGGTCCACGTCAACACCGTCAACATCGAAGACACGTGGCTACCCGAGTACGTGTGCGCCGATCCGGACGCTGCAGGACTGCAACTCTCGCCGGTGATGGTGGCGGTACGAACTGGCGGGCCGGGCGGGGACACCGCGGTGACCGCAGCGGATCCCGGCACGGAGGCAGAGCGGATCGTGCACCAGGAGTGGCTCGAAGCCCAGGCCGAGGCCAGACGTAAGGAACTCGAGACCGAGGAGCGGGTGCGGCGCGAGCGCAGGATGGTGCGTGCGCTCAACCTCAAGGCCGAAGCCGCCACCGTCGTCAGGCGAAAATTCTTGAGCGGTCTGCTGGCGACCAAGACGCCACCGAAGTCCGCTGCCGCGTACGTCGCCACCACCCTCGCCGCTGACGGGCACCTGCTCACCGAGTACCGGGCGGACGCCGTCCTCAAGGAAGTGCTGGCAATCAAGGCCCCGTACAAGGCGGATTTCGTGGCCGACCAGGTCGTCAAGGCCGGCGCATCCCGCGCCCAGGTGCTCACCCTGGCATTGGTCCTCGCCGCCCAGGAGTCGCGAATCGTCAAGGATTCGTGGCGGTCAAGGCGCAGGGGTACCGAGGCCTACCTGGAATACCTCGAGGAACAGGGGCATCCGCTGACACCGATCGAAGAAATCATGGCCGGACGACGGACCCCCGTCCAGGTCTTCGACCTGGACGAATAGGAGTGTCGAGCCCCCTAGGCTGACGTAGCCTAGGGGGCCGCGCAATCCCTGGAATACGCGGCAGAACGCCTCCCCGAAACGGGATCTCTTCGAGCACATGGGCGCCCACGGCTGCCGACTATGAGAAGCCACCGAACGACTCACCAAAATCCGAGGAGGGCAGCTGTGAAAAATGGCGCGAACACATCGAACGAGCGACTGCCACCATGCGGCCGTGACAGAACGATCAGAGCTGATTGAACCAATCAACGAAGTTGTTCCATTCAATTGCGCCCGGAAGCCAAGACGTGTAGCCAAGGTCAGGCAGTATGCCGATCATTGCGCGCTCCTTAGAACGGATTCCACCAGTTGGTGATTTGGGTAAGGGTCGGGAACCAGAAGGCCGATTCCGATTCCGAAAACCATTCTGGGAGGTCAGGAAAGTTGCCGATCATGATCAGTACCGCCAGTCCATCCAGGCTTGAAGCAATGGCTGCCAGAGGTGCTGAGTCGGCTGCAAGACGTGCAGCGAGAGCCAATTGCTTGCATCGGTGAATAGCCCGAACATCACAGCCACCCGAACAGTGGTGCGATCAGCAAGCCGATCCAGTTGAAGAAGTCCCACAATGGGCCCCATGGTGTCGTTCCCATGATTGCTCCTTACCAGGGATATCCGGTTAGAGGGTTGTAGCCGTTCCTGAGCAGCCAGAAGAAGCCGTAGCCTGCTGCATACAGTGGATAGGCCCATGGTGGTAGCCAATCCAACTGGGGCGGGTACATGTCACCGTTCTTGCCCATACGGGAGCTCCTGGTCCTCCCGACCTGCCTGAGGTATCGCTGACCTGGCATGGCACGTTACCCAGACAGGGCCCACCAGCCCCAATCGAAGGACAACCCAGGACGCATCACCTGCGTACTCGCCGCCGACGTCCTGTCGGAGAAGGCAGCCGAGAGCCGCCTCCGCTCATCTTGCCGTCAGTCGTTGACGTCCGCCGCGCAGCTGTACCGACAGATTCTGTGCCCGACGAGCAACGGCCGACACGTAACTATTCTACTTGGAGAGGTCTCTATGTAGAGTAGGTGGTGAGTTGTCGCGTTGAAACGCGGATGAAGCGTGAACGGAAGGGCGGGTTATGACGGTTCTGTTGATCGACCAGGCGTCGTTGCGCGGCGGGGGAGGGCTGGCGGTGCATCAACCGATGGGCGCCGGCCACGAACAGGCACTGGCGCAGCTGGCGCGCGAGTTCTACGAGCGCAACGACTCGCACGCCGAGACCGAATCCCTGGCTTCGAACATCACGCTCGACGACGGCGACCTCATCTGGCACAGCGGCGACGGCCACGACATCCTGTTCACCGTTGTGGACGTATCCGGAACGCGCCTCGTCCGAGCGTTGGAGAAGTCGTCGGACGGCTGGGTTACCGTCGCAGACCGACCCGTCGACCCGCGCGACGCCGCCAGCACCGCACACGCAGTCTGGCAATTGATCTCACTACTGATGGCATGAACGGGAATCCAGAAGGAGGAGGCATGGCCAAGGTTGTTCACCTCGCGGAGGGCGTGAGGATTCCGTACCTGGAGTACTACGCCACCGATGTCGAAATGGTCGAGCTGAACGAACTCTTCGATGCGTGGGCGCGCCGCCACGAGGTTCTCGACGAGAGCGAACAGTCCAAGCTGGGGCCGCAGAAGGTCAAGTTCCTCGCCACGTTGGAGGCGCTGGAGGGCTACCGATCCGTGCACACCGCAGTTTTCGAGTCCGGTCACTCGTCCGCGTGGTTCACCGTGGAGAACCCTCTCGCGGGCTTGCTGGCGAAGGCCAGGGAGCTGGATCCCTCCAGTTCGCGCCTGCGGCTGCAACCGGCGAAGATCGAGGTCGAACTGCCATGGACCAGGATCGAGGCGGTCACTCAGATCCTGGGCTTCCCAGGCGCGGCCGCGGAGGGCGGCAGCCCCTGTCGGGTGCGCAATGGAGGCCCGTGCCGTTCGCGGCCGGAATCCCGGGCGCAACGATCGGTGGGGCCGTTGCCCCCGAGGTGGCAACGATTCCCGGGGCTGCCGCCCCGGGAAGTTTCGCTTTCGGGGGCGGCAGCCCCTCCCGGATTAGCGATGTCGATCCCGTGCGGTTCGATGAAGGCACCTAACACCCGCTAGAGAGGTTGGCCCCGTGATGGACGGAAACGCGTTCGCCACCACCGTGTTTGTCGCGTTCAATGTGTTTTCCATCACAGGGGCGGTGGTCTGTGCTCGCCGCTCGTACAACCGCCATCGCCGCCCCGCACGGGCGTTCATGGCGGGTATCGGCGGGTTGTTTATCGCCCCGTTGGTGCTGATGGTGTGCGTCGCTCTGGTGCGCCCTCAGGGGGCTCAGCGAAGCTCCTGAACCCACCGAGTAATTCGGCATTAGCGCAGGTCAGGCACCATTTTTGTCGGTGTTCTGTAGTAAAATCGACCTCAGAAACTCCCCGTTTTCGGGTGGGTGTCGCCCTGGATGGGCGCTGACGAGGAGGTCGAGTGGCACGCGGAAACGTCAACCAGGGCGCGTTCGATTTCGAGGATGAAGGAGCAGGGGATGGAAGCGCAGAGCGAGGAAGCGATCGAGCAGGTCGAGGGAATCGACGTGACGATCGCGGACGAGACGCATCGGATTCTGGTCGAGTGGCTCGGCCTGGACCCGACGTCCCCGCAGGACCTGGAGCAGATCGACCGGGAGGCTCTGCGCCTGCAGCAGCTGACCGAGTCCGCGAGCGGGCCACTAGAGACACAGGCGCACGAGCAGTGGGCCGAGGCGAACCGGGGCATGACCCCGACCTACTGGAACGTGGTGCAGGCGAAGGAAACGGCGTGGCGGGCGGCGCGGGAGATGATCCTCGCCGAGGAACTGTATCCGCAGGTGACACCGGAGATCGCCGCCCGCAGGACGGAATTCGAGGCCTGGGCGGACAGCCAGATCGAGGCAGCGCAGGATCGGGCCCGTCGGGAACACGATCCGGACCGGTGGAAGAGCCTGAACGTGCGGCCGATGCCGGTGGCGGAACAGATCGTGCACCGGGTGTGGCTCGATCGGCAGGCGTGGTTCCAGCAGTTGGGGCGGGCGCTGGTGGCGCAGCGGATCGAGGACAACCAGCCGGTGCCGATGACCGCGTACGACCCGATCGCGGACGAGCTGGCGGAGATGATCGACGAGGAGATCCGGCGCAATCCGCCAGAGGACCCGAATCTTCCGTTCTAGCTGCACAAGCGCAGTGGGCAGCCGCCAGCGAGCAGGTCGCCGAACTCGAACGGCACGGCGCCAAGCTCACCCGGCAGTTGGCGGCCGCTCAGCGAGCGCTCGCGACCGCGCAGCAGCGGGGGCTGCAGGCCGGGATCGTCGCGAACACCGAGAACATCCACAGCATCACCGGGAAGCTCGAGCGGCTGCGCACCCAGTGGCGCGTCCAGTCAGCCCGAGAGGGTGAGCTGCGCAATCAGATTCAGGCGCTGGGCGTCGATCCGCATGAGGTGCCCCGTGCCCTCGTGCAGGAAATGTCCACGGCAGAGCGCACCCCGGCCGCCGGTTGGCGTAACGACACGATCAGCCGAGCGCAGATCCGCAAGCTCGAACAGCTGGCCGGCGAGGTCGAGAAGCCGTTCACGGTCGACACGACGATCACCAAGGGCGAAGCGCACGACCTCATCTCGGCCATCCTCAGCGGCAACCTCAAAGAGGTCCAGTTCCGCGATCGTCCCGCCGGCCCCCTGTTCCCAGAGGCCGCGCCCACCGACAATGCGCAGGTCGACACCGCAACCGCCGATGCTTCTGCCGAGATCGAACCGGTCGCAGCGCCCGTCACGACGACTGTGGACGCGACCGCCGAGGTCGAAGCCAGAATCCTGCAGGCACTCTCCGAGCCGGACACCGAAGCAGATACCGGCGCCGCATCCTCGGCGAACACCGCCACCCAGTTCCTCGCCTGGGCAGAGGGACATTTCAAGACGAAAGCCCAGGTGGCGCTGGCCGACCTGATGAGCGACCGGCAGAACATCTCGGACGAGATGTTCACCGCGTGCCGGACGATTCTGCTCCACACCGACCGGTGGCACGAACTCGGCCGCAAGGCCGCCGAGGCGTACTGGGAAGCCCGCCGCCCCGAAGCGATCCAACACCCGATCACCACGGCGGTCACCGAGGCAGTGGTGGCCGCGCGAGACGCCGACCAACGCGAGGTCGGCGAGTCCTACCTCGAAACCGCGCAGCGGGCCGCAGAGTCCGTGCTGGCGGCCGACGAGAACACCGACCTCGATCTCGATCTTGACGACGAGATGAGTGTCGAACAGGCCGAGGCCGAACTCCTCGAACTCAACGACCGAGTCGAGACCCTCGCGGCCGTTCAGGAAGCCCTGGACCTGGGCGTCATCCCCGAGAACGACTGGTACCGGCGCGCCCGCGTCAAGTTCGACCCCGCCACACCGCTGGACCTGCCGCATCCCGACTGCGATCCGGCCTTCGTCACCGCCCTGCGCAAGCTCAAGGGCGAAAAAGCCCGGGTCGCAATGACGAACCAGTGGTGGAAGGGCTGCGTCGCCGCGCAACGCGACGTCACGGCCGCCGACCAGGCATTCCTGTACGCGGCGGCCGCCGCGGATCCGAACATCATCGACGCCGTCGGCGGCCGCCTCGCCGACGACCTCGCGGCGCACTTCCCATTCGCGCGAATGGTCCACGACAAGATCGTCGACCTCGCCCGGGACGGATCCACAACCCGACAAGCAGCCGCCCAACTCATCGTCCGCGACCACCGCCAACTCCGGGACACCGGGTTCTACGACACGGTGACCCAGGCCTGGACCGAGGCGCACCGCGACGATCTGACGTGGGACAAATCGGTACGCGAGGAGTGGACGCAGTGGATGCGCGCGCACCTGCGCAGCGATCCGCTCGCGCCCTGGGCAGGTCTGCCCTCCGCGACGCGTGTCCCGCAGCTCGAAGCCGCCATCGAGGTCGCCTTCGATGTCCTGAGCTTCGAGCGTCCCGATCTCGTCGACGCCACCGCGGGCATCGGCCAAGAGCGACTCGCCGCCGAACTGCGGCGCACCATCGTGCCCAACCTCCACGACGACATGGAGGTCGTCTACGCCCACAACGGCCACGAATACTTCGAACAAGGCGGCATGCACGGACTGCGGCTGAAGTCGAAGCCGCGGTCCGGAATCCGCCACGTCTCGGTGGGGTGGGAGTACACCCTCAACGGAGCCGACAACGAGGTCAACTGCGGTGACGACTACCGCGTCGCCGTCGGTGGCCTTCTCGAAGACGCCGGCCACCCGATGCCGGCGTGGGTCGAACGCACCTACCGGCCCGTGCGCGAGGCACGCGATCGTGTCACGTCCACCGCCGCCATGCTCGCACTCGGGCACGAGTTCTACCACGCAGCCGCACACAGCGATCCGCTCTGGAAGTACTCGAAGAACGGATCCGCCGCAGCCGACACCGGGCCCGTCCAGGAAGCGCGCCGCGGCATCATCGACGACCTGCGCCGCACACTGCCCGGCGACGTCTCCCTGCTCGAAGCGAAGGGCTTCAATCTGGACTGGGTGCTGCGGACCGAGGTGGACCGTGCGCTGATCACCGAGCTGCGGAAGAACAAGAACGCGAAGGACCCATACGCCACCTTCGACGTCAGCGATCTGACGATCTACCAAAACGACAGCGTGTACGTCGGTGACCCCGAGGGCACCCACATCGAGCTGAGAATTCCGTGGCAGAACCGAGATACCGAGGCCGCCGAACTGGACGGGCAGGTCTACAGCGAGGTTCATTCCTGGCGCGAGGCCATCGACGAGGCCCGCGTGCTCCTGCCGCGCAAACGCGCCGCTGCCTCGTCCGAAACGGCCGAGGTGACTCAGACGGTCGAGGCCGAACGGGACGCTCAGACGCAGTCCGAACAGGCCACCGCTGATGAGATCGAGATCGCGGCGGAGCCGGTCAGCCCGCCTGTCCTCGACGAACACCAGGAGACCACCGCCCAGGTAGAAGGGGCCGACCCGTCGTCGGAACAACCCGGGGTCGCCAACCAGGCGGCCCCCACTGAGCAGACCCCTCGCACCGCCGACGCGGAGTTGCCGGTAGTCCCCGATCATGTTCACGGCGAACCGATCACCAGTCCGCTGTGGCGCAACGGCGGCCTGATCGAGGTCCGCAAGGAAAGCAGCGGTCACGTCTGGGTTTCCCCCGAGACCGCCGCCCAGTACGCGCCCGCCGACTCCGCACCGGCCGCGGAGCCGGAGCCGGGGATCACCCAGGCACCCGAGGCCGCCGCGCCGCTCACACCGGACGAGCTGTCCGCCCTGGACCCGCTGATCGCCACCACCGGCGAGCTGGCGCAACGGCAGGCGCTGCTGGAGTCGATGCTCGCGGACTCCGAGGCGGTCGAGGATGCCGAGGCCGAGGAGATCGCGGAGATCCCGCGGCCGGCAGAGCCCATCGCGGCACCCGCGGACTTCGAGCTGGGCACCGACATCCTGGTCCCGTCCGGCGCGAAGGCCCGTGTCCGCGCCAACATCGCCGCTGTCCGGCTGGTCACCGAGCTCGGCCGCGAGCAGCGGCTGGCGACGGCGGAAGAACAGACAGTACTCGCCCAGTGGTCCGGCTGGGGCGCGGTCCCCGAGGTATTCGACAACCGGGCACGGTTCCGCGATACCTGGCGCACCGAACGCGACGAGTTGTACGAGCTCCTCGGCGAGCGAGGCTTCGCGCAGGCCCGCGAGACCACCCTCAACGCGCACTACACCGATCCGGCCGTGGTCCACGAACTCTGGCGTGCCGTCGAACGCGCAGGGATGCCGAAGAACGCCCTGATGCTCGAACCCGGCTGCGGAGCCGGGTACTTCGTCGGCACCGCCCCGGCCGGGGTGAACATGGTCGGCGTCGAAATCGAGCCGATCAGCGCTCAGATCGCGCACCACCTGTATCCGTCGCAGCAGATCCGCAACCACGGATTCGAGCGCAACTTCGCCGGAAACGACACCTTCACCGGCGCGATCGGCAACGTGCCCTTCGGCAAGGACGGCGTCTACGACCCGATCCACAACGCCGACGGCCATTCACTGCACAACCAGTTCATCGTCAAATCCCTGGCCCTCACCGCCCCCGGCGGCTACGTCGCGGTCGTGACCTCCGCGTACACCTCCGACGCGAGACGGCCGGGCGCACGTCAGAAGATCACCGAGACCGCGGACCTGATCGGCGCGGTGCGGCTGCCGACCGGAGCTTTCGACCGGCAGGCCAAGACCGCGGTCGTCACCGACGTACTGGTGTTCCGGCGCCGCCCCGACGGGCAGGAACCATCCCCCGAGACCGTGCAGTGGGCTGGCGAGGTCAAGAGCATTCCGCTCGACCATCGACAGGGCGCGGACCAGGGCGGTGCACCGACAGCGCAGTACTGGATCAACCGCTACTTCGAGCAGCACCCCGAGCGGGTGCTGGGCACCCTGGCGGTGGGGAACGGTCCGAACGGCAAACTGAATCTGATCGTCGAACCCCGCCCCCACACCCCGCTGGCCGAGCAGATCCGCCGCCGGCTCGACCCGATCATCGACCGGGCCGTCGAGCGCGGACTCGGATTCACCGCACCCCGACCGTCGCCGACGGCCGCCGCACCGTTCACCGCCGCTGGCCTGTTGACCGGCACCGGAATCGAAGCAACCACAGTCGAACCCGGAACGATGCGGTTCGACGAGGTCAAAGGCCAGTTCGAGCAGTTCAAGATCGGTCAGGGATGGACGTACGTCAACTGCATCGGCAAGGACAAGGCCGAGCAGTGGAAGGTACTCATCGCACTCGGTGAGACCGTCATGAATCTGACCGAGGCGAGCCGCCAGGTCGACTCCACCCGGGCCGAACGCGACGCCCTGCGAGTTCAGCTGGGCACCCTCTACGACCGCTACACCAACAGGTGGGGACCGCTCAACAGGTTCACCCTCACCGAACCTGCGCCGCTGACCGAGAAGAAGATCGCCGAACGCCTCGACAAGGCCATCACCCGGTGGCGCATCAAGACCGGCAAGGCCGAGGCCCGGGAGGAAGGGCTCAGCGCCGACGAGGCCGGCCCCTACACGGGGCCGATCCCCGACGATGTCCTCGAGGACATGCAGGACAAGGCCGCTACGGAGCCGATCCCGCAGAAGAACCAGAACCACCTCAAGGGTGCGATCCTGCGTGATCCTCGAATCGGCATGGTGCTGTCGATCGAGAACTTCACGTCGCGGTTCGACGGCACCGACGCCGAGGCCAGCAAGTCACCGATCTTCACCGAGGACACCACCCCGTTCAAGAGTCGAGCCGAGACGGCCGACCATGTCGACGAGGCAATGGCGATCAGCTTCGACGAACTCGGCTACCTCTCACCCGAGCGGATGGGGGAGTTGCTCGACCTCGAGGTCGGCGATGTCATCGACCAGGCCCGCGGGCGCATGTTTCCGTCCCTCGATCACCCCGGCGAATGGGAGATCGCCGAGACGTTCCTGTCCGGGCACGTCCGCGACAAGCACGCCAAGGCACAGAGGCTCGCGGCCGAGGACCCCGAGCTGTACGGCGGGGCTGTCGAAGCCCTCGAACGGGTCATCCCGCCCGATGTCGATCCAGCCGCCATCGGTGTCCGCCCCGGAGCGATCTGGGTGCCGATGGAGTACTACCGGGAATTCCTCATCAAGGAGTTCGGCCTCAACCCGAACCGGCTCACCACCGAGTTCGACAAGGTCAGCGGCAACTGGAATTTCGAGACCGAGCAGAACAGCCGCCACAAGAACCCCACCAGCGGCTACACCGACAAGTACGGCAGCGCCCAGCTCTCCGGCGTCGAGATGTTCAACCTGATCGCCAACAACAAGGCTGTTCAGGTCCTCAAGACGGCCGAGGAACTGGAGCGGTCCCCGAAGCCGCGGTTCCATCCCGAATTGACGGCCGCGGCCCGGTCGAACGCGGCCGCCCTGCAGGAACGGTTCGCCGAATGGTTGTGGTCGGACGGCGACCGCTACGTCACACTCGCCGCCACCTACAACGAGCTGTGCAACTCGTTCGTCAAACCGAAGTACGGCACCGAGTTCAAGCAGTTCCCCGGGCTGAACCCCAAGTACGAGCTGTACGACTACCAGGCCGCCGCCGTCCAACGGTTCCTGCACGACGAGACCATCCTGCTCGATCACGTCGTCGGCGCCGGCAAGACGTTGACCATGACGGTGTCCTGCATGGAGGCCAAACGACTCGGGCAGGTCCGCCAGCCGTGGGTCGTCGTCCCCAACCACCTGCTCTCGCAGTGGGGCAACGAAGCCCGCGACGCCTACCCGAACGCGAAGATCCTCGTCGCCTCCGAGCTCGACGGGATCGAGGACCGGCAACGGTTCATCGGGCAGACCGCCGTCGGTGACTGGGACATGGTGATCGTCCCGCAGTCCGTGTTCGGGCTGATCGGGATGAAACGCGAGGCGCAGATCGAATACCTCGAGAACGAGGAAGCCGAACTGCGGGGCGCCCTCGCGGCCGCCACCAAATCCGGATCGGAGTTCTCGGTCAAACAGATCGAAAACGCGATCAAGGCGATGAAGAAGCGCATCGAGACGATCGTCGGGCAGAAGTCCACCGACGACGGTCTGAGCTTCGAGCAGTCCGGGTGCGACTTCATGTTCATCGACGAGGCACACGACTACAAGAACCTCTCGAGGCCCTCGAACTCCGCGGACCTGTCGGTAGCGGAAGGGTCGCAGCGGGCCACCGACCTGGAAATGAAGGCGCGGTTCCTGCGCAAGCAAGCTCAGGAGCGCAACGCCCGGGCCGGCAAACCCAACGCGCCCGCCAAGGCGATGGCCTTCGCCACCGGCACCCCGATCACCAACGCCATGTCGGAGATCTGGGTGATGACCAAGATGCTGCGGCCGGACCTGCTGGTGCGGACGGGAATGAGCCGGATCGACAACTGGGCCGGCACCTTCGCCAAGCCCGTCACCGCGGTCGAAATGAACATCACCGGCACCAAACTGCGGATGGTCACCCGCATGGCCGAGTACGCGAACGTGCGCCAGCTCGTCGCGATGCTCGACCAGTTCCGGGACGTCGTGACCGCCGACCAGATCCCGGTTCGGCTTCCCGTCATCGAGGGAGGAACGCCCACGATCCTCGAATTCGACCAGGGCCATGACGTCCTCGATTTCGTCGCCGACCTGGACGAACGGCTGGGCAACGTCAAGGGCGACGAGATGCACATCGACAACACGCTCAAGATCTCCACCGACGGGCGCAACGTTGCCATGCACCCGAGACTGGCGAACCTGCCGTCCCCGCCCCCGGAGAACTCCCGGGTCGAGGTCGCCGCCGACGCCATCTGGAACGCCTACGTCGACAACGCCGACGTGGTCATTCCGGCCGACAAATACGGCCCGGACATGACCGGCGCCTTCCAGCTCGTGTTCTGCGACCGCGGGACACCGAAGGTCGGTGACAGCCGCCGCGCCCGCAACGTCTACACCGAACTGCGCGACGCCCTGATCGCACGCGGGATCAAGGCCGAGGAAATCGCCTTCATGCACGACCACAACTCGCCCAAGGCGAAAGCCAAACTCACCGAGGCGTGCCGCGACGGGCGGATCCGTGTCCTGCTGACATCGACGAAGAAGGGCGGCACCGGACTCAACGTCCAGCGCGCACTCAAGCAGCTGGTCAACCTCGATCCGGCCTGGACGGCTGCGGACATGGAACAGCGGATCGGGCGCATCATCCGCCAGGGCAACACCTTCGAGAAGGTCAGCGTCATCAACGTCGTGGCCCGGCGTTCCTACGACGCGATGATGTACCAATACGTCGCCCGCAAGTCCGGGTTCGTCGCCCAGCTGCGCCGCGAAGACGTCCCCCAGACGATGGAGGACGTCGGAGGCGACCTGTCGTTGTCGTGGGCGCAGACCAAGGCGGCCGCAACCGGAGACCCGGTGTTCGTCCGGCAGGTCGAGGCCGAGCAGAACGTCACCATGCTCGAAGCCCAACGCAACGCCGTCACCAACAACAACGCCGCCCGACAGGCCACGATCCGCTCCCTCGAACGGCAGATCGCGGCCGCGACGGAACGGCTTCCCGAGCTGAGGGAACAGAGCGCGAAACTCCAGGAGTGGCTCGCCGTCGAGGACCGCAGCAAACGTATCTGGCACGTCGCCGGCCGCGCGGTGCCCGACAGCGAGGCACCCGAACTCCGCGATGCGATCACCGAAGCGCTGGCACAGGCCCGCGAAGAGGTCACGAAGGCACGCAAGTTCCTTCCGATCGGGTCGATCAACGGAGTCCCGATCACGCTCGGCTACTCGCACACCCTCGCCAACTACATCGTCGACATCGCGGGGGAGGAGCGCTACATCGAGCGCGACAAGATGATCGACATCGTCGCACTCGACAGCGCCACCACCGGGTTCATCCAGTCCACCCGAAATCACCTCTCCGCCGTCAGCAACCGCGGCGACGCACTCGCAGCTCAGCTCGAACGCGACAAGGCAAAACTCGAAGTCGCCACCGCCGAACCCGAGCTGGTGTTCACCCAGGAAGACGAACTCGAACAGGCGAAGCTCGAGGCCCACGAACTGAGCCTTGAGGTCAACTCGCGGGAGAACTCACCCGAGGCGCTACGCCGCGAGCGGCTCGACACCGAACGACGCCGGGCCGACGGCCAGTACCGAGGATGGTCGCTCGACCTCAATCCGACCGAAGGATGGGCGGAGGAGCAAGGGATGACCCGAGAAGCGGTGATCGCGAGCGTGCCGGGGCGCATGGCCGCCGCCCGTAAGGAGTGGGAAGAAAACGCCCAAGCCCGCGCCGAAGACCTCGCACGGCGGTCCTGGCAAACCGTCGACGCCAGCGAATACGAGTGGCGGTACGGCTTCGACCCCAATTCCGGAATGCCCGGCGCCCGCACGTTCTGGCACGGCCGGCAGTGGAACTGGGAATCCTGGGACGGCGCCGGGCAGACCGATCGCGGAGCCTCCAACCGCCGCGGCGACGCCTTCGCCACCGGCGAACGGAGCGCCGACAGGCTCGCCAAGGAACGCGGAGTTTCCCGGGAGAAGCTCTACGAAGCCAGCCTTGAACGCGGCATCCAGCTGCGCGACGAACAAACGCCGGCACCGGATCAGTCGACGGACACCATCATCGAGCCGACCCAACCGGTCGCCACGCTCGTGGAGCAGTCCGTCGTCGACGGCATCAAGGCCGCCAACAGCGGACACGCCCGCCCGATCCGAGATGTCATCGGCACCACCACTGCCGCGGACAATGGGAACGTCACCCCGATCCACCCGGATACCGAGATCGACCACGGCTACAGCATCGACGAAGAAGGCGAGCGCGCCGTATGAACGACGACAAAGCACCGCGCGGTCTGACCGAGGCGCAGGCGCGCGCCGAATACGAGTGGCTCGCGCCGATCATGGCGATCGAGGGCCGAACGATGGACGAGCCCACCAAGGAACTCCTCGTCCAACTGCTGCAGGAGAACATCACGCTCGACGATGCTCTCGACTCGATCCTTCGCCGACGAGCCCAGACCGAGCAGTGACCCGGCCGCGCCCGTTCTCACAGGAGTGGATCGACTACTTCATCCCGTCGACGGTGCAATGGGATGCCACCGGATTCCCGGACATCTCCGGCGCCGTCATGCGCAACCTCGTTCGGGTGTCCGCCGATCGGCCGTACGGGATCACCGACCCGGAGGTCCTCGACGTGTACGAGGGGCTGGCGACGTACAAGCGCATGTCCGAACTGAGACGAGAGCCGATCCCCGGCAACTACGACCTGCAGCACCTACGGCGGATCCATCACCACCTGTTCCAGGACGTCTACCCATGGGCCGGGGAATTGCGCACCGCCCCACGTGATTGGCCGATGGTCAAGCTCGGCCCGGACGTGCAGGCGTACCGGAACGGCATCCGAAATCCCCCGGAGGTTGCGCACCGCTACTTCGCAGCCAAGGAGGTCCGCGGATACGGCACCGCGGTGCTCGATCGCATGGCCGCCAAGAACCACTTGCGCGGACTCGACCGCGAGACCTTCGTCGACGAGCTGACGAAGGTGTGGGCGCGGATCAACTACGTCCACCCCTTCCGGGAGGGAAACACCCGGGCGCAGTTCGCGTTCCTCACCCAACTCAGCGCGGACGCCGGCTACTCCTTCGACACCGCACGATTCCAACCCGTCGAAGCGAACCTTCCCCACGAGAGTTCGTTGGTCGGGGACCTGCGGGAGCAGTTCGTGTGGGGCCGATTCGAGTACATGCAGACCGGCGAGACCACGCTGCTACGCGAAACGATCGACGCCGCAGTCGTCGCCGCACCACCGCGCGAACCGGAGACATCGAACCGAGGCCACGGCTACGACGTGAGCGCGGTACGAACGGCGACTGCCGGGCATCCCCGCCCCATCGGCGGGATGCTCTCGAGCAGGACCGAATCACGGATAAAGCCAGTGGAGGGTGCTCCGGAGCGGTTGCCCGCACGCGGCGCCGGATACGACCTGTAGAAGACCAGAAACAGATACAACAAGGCGGCATGAGGTAGGGAAGGACGCGGCCGCCAGTCGCACGCGACCTCAGGATCACGATCGCCCCTGGCCCTCTGACCAGCAGGTAGCGCATCTTGCTTACGGCTATTACACTAGGGTAATTGTGGTAACTAGTGTAAGTGAGGATGCATTGACCAAGAAGATCTACTTCGACAAGAAGGCCCGCGGATACGTCAAGCATGCCTACGGCCACAGTTCCGGATTCATCAAGTTCTACGACCCCAGGTCCGGAGTCATCAAGACGGGCAAGCTGGCGGGTCTGCGGCGGGAGAAGAGCGCCGTGGCCAAGGCTGATCATCAGCATGTCCTGCTGTACGACAGCGGTGTTCTCATCGGCGGTGCTGAGATCGACGTGGTCGGATCGCTGCCGATCACAGGTGGCACCTATGTCGGGAGGATCGACAAGTCTCCCGACAGGGGCAACTGGACTGCAGCGGTGAAGAGCTGGGTTTCGTCTTTCCGGATCGCGGCCGAGACGGCGGATCTCAAGCAGCCTTCCGATGTCTCCATTGAGTTCACGATAAACCTGGCCGAGATCGACGCGGAGCTGACGGAAGTCACTGGGGTCGTGACGGACGAGATGAAGGCGGTCACGGTCCCTGAACGCTGGGTAAAGCGGTTGGAGATGAAGGGCCTCGCCGATTCTTCGTTAGTGAGATTTTCGCTGACATCGAGTCGTCCGGCCAATCTTGAGCTGTCTCCCGCCGATCTGGTGAAGGTACTCAAAGAGGTTCCGCGGGATGCGGCCGGTCATCGCCAACGGCCCAAGTTGAGCGCAGATGTTGTCGAGCTGGAGACAACTACCGGGCCTTTGGAGTACACCCTGCCGATCTCGCTGGAGCAAGACACCATTACCTCTATGGAGGTCTCGACCATCCTTTCCCAGCCGGGCAAGGTCAACCGTGCGATCGCTGGCAATCGTCGGAAGGAACACCGGCTTCTCGGACTGCCGCTCGGTAACACGTATCGGTACCCGGTGTTCCAATTCGAGTCCGACCGGAAGCGTATTAACCCAATCGTGGAGTACGCGAACCG
The DNA here is from genome assembly GCF_030056875.1 of Rhodococcus sp. IEGM 1351. Taxonomy (NCBI): domain Bacteria; kingdom Bacillati; phylum Actinomycetota; class Actinomycetes; order Mycobacteriales; family Nocardiaceae; genus Rhodococcus; species Rhodococcus sp. IEGM 1351. The sequence goes on from NZ_JASHKU010000027.1 coordinate 55,955, forward strand.
CGAATTGGAATGCGACGACGACCCGTGGGGAACGTTGGACTGGTGGTTCTCGGAGAACGAGATGATCAGTGACGAGAGCCCGATCGATCGGCTCGTGGAGCAGCGTCTCACAGAGGAGGACGTCGATCGCATGGTCCGTTCCGAGCAGATCGGCATGGACTGACGTGAGACAGTACAACGGCAGGCAGCCGGAGACCTGGACCATCGAGGCGGGCACCGAGCTGCACCGGATCAGCGGCAGCGGGTCCTCGTACGATCCCAACTCCTTCAACATGACGGTCAAGGCGCTCGGCGATCCGGACCAGGGACGATTCGAGCCGATCGACAACTCGCACGGTGGATATCTGTATGTTGCCGAGACAATCGAAGGCGCTGTTGCGGAGGGCATTCTTCGCAACCAGAAGATACCGAAGAGCGGGTTAATTCGGGCGAAGCGAGTTGCTGGCAGGACGCACACCGTGATGGTGCTGAAGCACGACATCGAAGTGGCCGTGCTGATGGATGGCGAGCTACTCTCACTCAACCTCGATGGAGATCTGCTGAACTGCGGTAGTACCGGCTACGACGATTGCAGGTCGACCTGTCACGAGATCCTGTCCGTCGCAGACCACGTGGATGGAGTCGTGTATCGCTGCCGACATAACGGGAACGAGAAAGCGTTCATGCTGCTCGATCGGGGAAGTCTTAGTCCGGCGTCGCTCGATATCGTCAGCTCCGTCGACATCATGTCGGATCCGGACACGCTGTCCCAGATCAGCAAAGTACTGCTGGACACGTTTCGACTGCAGTTTGTTGCAGGCCCGGCGTCGGCCCGCGTGCGTCGGACGCACTGACGGGCCGGCACGTTCACGCGGAGTGTCGAGAATCGTCGGATGGAGATACGCGACCCCGCGCTGGACAACCAGCGCGGTGACAACCTCAGAGGCGATGTTGGTTACGAGTCTGGTCTTCGTGGGAGGTATCGGCTATAGGGCGGCAGCTCATTCGGTGATCGCCCGCAAGTTGTCGAGATGCTGTCGCATCGTTTCCCTGTGCTGATTACGCCAAGTTGCGATCGCGGGACCGTATTCGGTGATCGACATTCCCTGCGGATCGGGTGGTGGTGCGAGCTCGGCATGGATACCGTCGGGCTCCGGCGGGTGGTTAGGGTTACCGTCCCACTTCTCGAGTTGGAGGGCGAGGACACGGAGGTGTTTCGCCGATTCTTCAGCAATAAGGTTTGCGATACGACTGCGGGCGGCGAAGGCAGACACCGCGTGCCGTTCAGGACTGGCGATGCAGAGATCCTCGTACCCGAGAGCTCCATCAAGGCGAACTCTGAAGATCTCCGGGATGGAACGGGCAATCTCGACGGTGGAGCTGTCACCGGTCGTTTCTCGTAAGATCGCCAAAGCAGTACTCAGTCGCTGAAAGACCTCGTTTGCGCCTGTCCGAAACTCTCGCAGCGAGGTTGGTGAGTCACTGCTCGTGAAGGTTGCCGAAAGCGTGTCGAGTTCTGCCGCGCATTGTCGTGCCTCGGCAGCATATCGATGTGCAAAGTTGCGACGGCGCTCCTGATCGACGAGCTCTCGATCTTGGCGCAGCTGGGAGAGGAATGAGCGGTATGCGATGACGATCGCGGCGAGAGCAACCAAGAGAGGTATTCCGACATTCGCGAGCCAAGCGGCCGTCGCGATCTGAGACCACAGGCTTTGCGCGCTCTCGATGAACCACGACCACGCGCTGCTCGACTTATCCACTGCTCTATCCGATCACAGGAAGAGCTATGCCGCCGAGAATCTCTCAGCAGAGAAATGCGCAGAGTATGGCCCGGCCGTCAATCGGAAGTGAGCTGCGCGAGCTGCCTTGAGTGCGAGGTCAAACGTCAAAACAGAACCTCTTGATCCGGGCCGGGATCCGTCTTGGCGCGCAGCACGGCCTCTTCGTTGTAGCCGTACCGCAGTGCTTCCCGAATGGCGATCGAGCGGTCGACACGTGATCGCCCGCTTCCGTCGAGAAGTGTGTGCCCGGATAGCCGCCCGAGGGCGATCGCGAACCGGACGTTCTCTGAGTACGTCGACTGCACCAGATGTTTCGCGTGCACACGTACGCAGAGCGGCTCGTTGCACTTGTGCTCGCACACGACGCCGTCGTCCATCGGACCGTGCACCAGCTCCACCGAGAACCGGTGCGCGAGAACCGTCCGCTGACGGTTGTCGCGTTGGTAATTGAAGCGGCCGTACCCGTCCGGCGCGCTGATTGCTCCAGTCCAGTACCAGCACGTCGGGGACTTCACGACCTTCGACCAGAACAACGCGATCGCGCGCGCGTTCGGAGCAAGTGTCGAATCGACGGAACGTCGTCTGCGAGTGCCGGCCGGAACCTCAACGGAGCCGGTGCCGGTCCCGTCAGATCTTTCTGCAGGCCACAACCCTTGTTCGACTTCTTCAATCACCGATCACTCGATCCCGCGCTGTCCCGTCCGGTCCGATCGACCTTGCCGGTCCATATCGTTCATACCGACCCCGGCCACCACAGCGAGAGCCACAGGTCGATCACGCCCTGCCACACGGGCTGCAACCACGGGGCCACGTCGTAGAGGGTCATGGTCTAGCCTTCCGAAAGTTTCAGCCCCGGTCCGGGCCCTCACGCCGAGGCGAGGGCGGGCGCGTCGACCGGCGCGGGCTGAGCCTCGTCCTTGGTTTCCGTTGCGGGCGCAGGCTGCTCCGCGGCCGACGCCGAAGAGTTCGCGACGGTCGTTGCATCGGCGGACCGAGAGGCGGTGATGCCGGCCTTCTCCAGTTCGGCCGTCGACGACGCGATCAGTTCCTTCGCCTCCTTCTGGGAGACACCGAGAACGGTGGCGAGGTCGGCGTTCGATCCGCCGAAGGAGAACTGCACGATCGCCTCGGCGTACTCGAGTAGCAGTGCATCCTCGGACCCACGCTGCGAGTTGTGAAGCTCCGCGAGCTTGGTCTCCGTGTCCTTCTTGGTCTGCTCGATCTTCGCGGCGGTATCGGCTTTGAGCTTCTCGATCTTCTTCTCGAGGCCGCTCTGCAACGACTCGATCCGTCGGTCCCGCGCCGCGGCGACCGAGTCCCTCTCGCGGTCGAGGCGGGCGAGCTTCTCTGAGACCGAGTTCAGTGGCTTCGCCAAGCTCTCGATGCGCCTCTGATGTTCGAGCGCGCGTTGCCGTGCTGCCTTGACGTTCTCTTCGACGTTCTTGACGGTGTGCAGTCGGCGGGAGCGGATCGCCGCCGTTTCAGATGAGGTGGCCATGGCGCGAAGTGTATCGGCTCGGCACGCGCGGGGGCGGGCGCAACGCGGAGACAGCGATCTGTGAAATCAGATCCGAAGTGAATCGACACAGCCAACGTTCGAGCGAGCAACTACCTAACACCCCCGCCTCCGGCGAGTAGAAATCGAGCCTCACGGCGCCGTACAACTGTCCCTGCCTGCGGCAGGGACAAAATCTTTTACACACCTCTTGCACTAAAGGTGCCACCTGGCACAATGGTCGCCATGATGACCATCCACAAGCTCTCAGCTGGGGATGGATACACGTACCTGACGAATCACGTCGCTGCCGGCGACGCGACCGAGTCGAAAAAGGGCGACGTCATCGATTACTACAACGCCAAGGGCACCCCGCCCGGGCGTTGGTACGGGAAGGCAACGGCGCGTGCCGGAGTCGCCGTCGGCGACGTAGTCACCGAAAGCGCGATGCGCTCGTCGTTCGGTGCGGCGCGAACTCCGAACGCTTTTGCCACGATGCCGCCGGTCACGGCCTCGCAGAAGGAACGCTACGACTGGTCCGCCGCAACGGCGCTCGGGCGGCCGTTCAGCTGGTTCACCGCCTCCCAGGAATACGTCCATGAGGTCGTGGACCGCTGCAACGACTACAAGCGAGCAACGGGAAAGTTCCCCGAATCCGCGGCGAAGGACGCGATTAAGCGGGATGTCGCCATCCGCCATCTGAACAAGGCGAAGGGCGACAAGGCTGCTCTGCTTAGCGACGCAGAGGTAACCAAGTTCATCGCCGATAGCTACCGGAAGATGCGGCAGCCCGTCGCAGGCTATGACCTCGTCTTCACCCCAATGAAGTCGGTCTCGCTGCTGTGGGGGCTGGGCGATCCGCGCGTTAAGGCGATCATCGAGGCGGCGCACCGCCAGGCCGTCGACGAGACCTTGGGGTACGTCGAGGAAGATCTGACCTACACCCGGCGCGGCGCCGGAGGAACTCGGATGGTCAAGGCCGAGGGTCTGCTCATCGCCCGATTCGACCACTGGGACAACCGAGTCGGCGACCCGAACCTGCACACTCACTGCGCGGTCCTGAACCGGGTCTACGCGGAGGGTAAGTGGACCACCATCGACGGACGCATGTTCTACCGTGCGGCCGTCTCGGCGTCCGAGCGGTACAACACCCGAGTCGCGGATCTGGTAGCGCGCAACCTCGGCGTGAGCTTCGCGCCACGCGCCGACACCCCCGCCGGAAAGCAGCCGGTCTACGAAGTCGAAGGCATCCCACTCTCGCTGATCGAAGAGTTCTCGCGCCGTCAGGCCATCGTGGATCGGCAGGCGGAACTGGCCCGCGAATACACCGCCCGCCACGGCAAGAACCCGCCGAAGAAGGTCCAGTTCGCGCAAGCGCAGCAGGCAACGCTGGACACCCGCAACGCGAAGAACCCGCCCCGCTCGATGGCAGAACTTCGGGCCGAGTGGGACGAGCGGGCGCGCACAATCATCGTAGACACCTCACCCCAGCAGCTGGTGGAAGATGCGCAGACCGGTCACGACAACCGGCCTCCGTTCGGCCCCGCCGATCTCCCGGAACTGATCCGCAACGTCGAAGAAGACTTGTCCCGCAAGGTCGGAACCTGGACCGTCTACAGCCTCACCGCCGAGGTTCAGCGGCAAGCCCGAGCATTCAGCTTCGCCGACGACCTCGACCTGGACGTCTATGTCCGCGCGGCCGTCGACACCCTCGTGAAGAACCATTGCATCCCCGTGTTCACCGAGATCTACGTCGCCCCGGACAAGCTGTCCGAGACGATCGAGGGCGGCCTGGTTCGGCTGCACACCGTCGACCGCACCACCATGCGCTACACCTCCGAGTCGGTCCTCGCCGCTGAGTCATTCATGCGCAGCAAAGCCGACGCCGAGAGCGAACTGACCGTCGCGGATCGTGTCATCCGGCGCCAGATCCGGAAGATCGAGAAGGCAGTCGAGAAGGAATCGAAGATCAACGGGTTCCATCTCGGAACCGATCAGATCGCGATGATCGAGCACTTCCTCACCGCCAAGAAGACGGTCGCTGTAGCCGTCGGCGCCGCCGGCGCCGGAAAGACCACCGCCGCCAAAGTGGTCGCCCGCGCATGGGAGCAGACCAACGGCAAGGTCATCGCACTCGGCCCGTCCGCCCGCGCCGCGGAAGTTCTCGGATCGGAGATCGAGGTCGAGGGCCGCACTATCGCGGACATCCTGACCCGCGACAAGCACGGTGTCCCGACTGGGATCGATGCCGGCGACCTTCTTCTGGTGGACGAGGCCGGCATGGCATCGGCGCGAAACCTTGCCGACCTCACTCGAATCGCGGCGGACGCCGGGGCCGTGGTGCGGCTCCTCGGCGATCACCAGCAGTTGGCCTCAGTGGAGTCCGGCGGTGTTCTTCGCGATCTGGCCGAACGCACCTTTGCCCCGTTCCTGTCGAAGATCCACCGATTCCGCACCGAGGGCGAAGCCTCCGCGAGCCTGAGGCTCCGCGACGGCGACGAGAGCGCGATCGAGTGGTACAAGGAGAACAAACGCATCAAATCGGCCATGACCCACGAGCTCGCCGACAAAGTTTTCAACGCGTACGTCGCCGACGTCGAAGACGACGAGGTCACTCTCATGGTCGCCCCGACCAACGACCTGGTGCGCGAACTGAACCTGAAAGCCACCGCCTACTACCGGGACAACGGCACCGTCACCGGGCCCGGGATCGTGCTCGCCGATGGGCTCGAAGGTGCGGTCGGTGACGTCGTGGTCACCCGCAAGAACAACAGCAAGTACGTCGTGAAGGACGACAGGGGCAAACGCACCGGACGCGTCAACAACGGTGATCTGTGGACCATCGTCGAGATCGGCGCCGACGGCTCCCTGCGCCTGGAGAACCACGCCAGCGGCGGCCGCGTTGTCGTCGCCTCCGACTACATCGCCGAGAACGTCCAACTCGGCTATGCCGCCACGGTCCACCGGTCGCAGGGAATGACGGTCGGGTCCTGCCACGTCCTCACCTCCGCGGGGATGGACCGACAGGGCTTCTACGTCGCGATGACACGAGGCAAGAGCAAGAACATCGCCTACGCGGCCGAAGACGAACTCCCCGACTGGGACTTCGAGCACCTCCCCGAGGAGCACCCCGGCGCTCTCGGCGTGATCAAGGGGATCTTGGCCCGTGACGGATCGCAGCGCACCGCGCACCAGATGATCGAAGAGGCCCGCGCCCACGCCGAGTCATTCGACGCGATCAAGGGCGGCTACATCGCCGCAGTCAGTGCCCTGTACGAGGAACACACCGCCACCCTGCTGGACGAAATCCTCACCGACAAACAGTTCACCTGGGTCCACACATTCGGCGGCTGGGACAAGATCGTCGAGACCGTCGCACAGTCAGAGACATTCGGCTGGGACACCCGCCAGCTCCTCACCGATGCCGCCAATGTGATGCGGGCGGTCGGCAAGAATGGGAAGCTCGACGACGAGGAGAACACCCCCGGCAAGGTCATGGCCGCCGCGCTCGAGAAGGCAACCGCACCGGGAAAGCTGCCCCGTCGCCGCACCGACACGGTTGCCCGATACCGCGTTCCGTTCCTCTCCGACGCCGCGGCCGGCGAGGACAAGATTCTCGCCGCCTACGCCCGCCAGCACCAGGAGCAGATGCACGCCTACATCGACACCTACATCGAGAAGGCGATCGACTGCGGCGTGGAATGGGTCGCAGCACTCGGCGACCCAGGTACTGACCCGCGGAAGCAAGCCCTGTTCCACAGCGCCGCCAGTGAGGTCGCGGTCTCACGGATTCTGTGGAACGTAGGCGACGACGTTGCCGACCCGTTCGCATCATTGAATGAGGTCCGCACCGAGGCAGTGAAGAAGCAAGTCGAGCAGATCACCGCGCCACGCCAGGCGGCCAGTGTCTACTTGGCGTACGCCACCGACGAGCTGAACACCGCCGCCGCGGCCGCGCGCCGACGTATCTCCGACTCACGGCAGATGCTCGGATCGGCGAAGCACGCACTCGATCGTGCGACCACCGAATCGACCGCAGGCGCGGTCAATTCGGTCATCGCCGAGATCGAGGCCGAAGAGCAGAAGATCCTCGCGGTGCGCCGCGCCCGTGAGATCCATGATCGGATCCAGCGCGATCCCGCCGCCACCACCGCACAGATCGAACAGGCCCGCGCCGCACGGCAGGCCGCCGAAGCGGATGCGCCGTCCGAACGACGATGGGGTGCGATCGAAGCATCGGCGGCCGCGAACCGCGCCAACCACGGACGCCGCCAGCGGGCCGACCAGACGGACGAGCGGGTGCTCGGGCAGCTCCAGACGCGAATCGCGCGACTCGAAAAGTCGCTCGCCACCGACCGGAAGCGGCTCGCGCTCATCGAGGCAGAACAACGTCACCGGACCGACAACAGCGCTCGCGCACCCCAGCGCCGGACGGCACAGGTCAACGAGCAGCAGAACGATCCGCCCATCTACGAGCAAGATCCACCGCCCATCTACGAGCAGGAGCCACCGCCGCCCTACGACGAGGAACCGCCCTACGACGAGGAACACGATCGAGGCCCGGAGCTGTAGCCGAGCACTGAACATCCTCGCCGCTACCAGCGAGGGGGGAAACGAGGAGGAGAGACATGGCCGACATCGACCGATTCAGCGATGAGTACAGGCAATACATGGACGAGGAAGCCGAACGGAACTACGACTCCGAAGAGGTGACCGGGTACGAGGAGGAGCTCGAAGACCGCGAGGCCGGCATCCAACCGATCCCCGGCCAATCCAACGAATCCGTGGCGGCCGACGCGGGTTCACTCGAACCGCAAGAGCAACTCGATCGCGATCCATCCTGGCCAACAGGCGAAGACGGTGAACAGGTAGCCGCCGACGATCCGGACCGGTCAGACGACTACGCACACTCGCCGGCACTCACCAAAGAACCCGCACCCACCCGCACCCCTACACGAGCGGTCGACGACGGAGTACGTGTCGATCCCATCGCAGTGAGACAACGCGACAACCAGACGAAACGGTCGAAGCAGCGCGCCGCACCGCCGTCCAATCAGCGAGTGCACGACATCGCAGCGTTCCTGACCGACGTCGAGGAACGCCGTCGAACCGGTCAAAAGGTCGCACGCCCCAAACCGATCCGTGAGGTGTTGGGCGTCTACCGCGGGGCACCGATCGACCAGACCCGAATCCAGATCCTGGCCGCCGCCGCCGCGGCACGCCACCTCGAAGGCGCGGAGTCCGGCAACGCCCGACGCTTGAACAAGCTCGTCCAGGACAACGACGCACGGCTGCGCTCCCTGCGCGAGCACGAACGCCGAAACGCGGTCCTCTTCCACGCCACCAACGAGACAACGAAGGAAGAACTCGCCGCCGCCGATCAGGAGCGCATCGAGCGAGAGACGACCAACGATCGCCGCGTCTTCGACGCAGCATCCGCCGTCGCACTGGGATATGTCGCCGCGCGGGGGCTTCCCGCCTACGACCAGCTCGCCCAGCTTTCCGAAGCCCAGCTCGGTCCCATGCCCGAAGCTGCAGTGGAAGAATCTGCCGAGAAAGCACCCACCAGCGGGGGTCAATCGAAGGTCGACAAGACCAAGAGCGTGCTCGATTCCGTGGGACGAGGACTCGCCCAAGCAGCCGGACCAGTGGCCGGCGGCGACGACGTCGCCGCCAATCTCTCGCCGATCAACCTGACCCAGCTCAACGAAGAACTCGCGAACCTGGCCGCCAGCATTGCCCCCGCGATGAAGGCAGCCATGTCCAGCCACCCCCGATCCATCAAGGAACTCCTCAACGTCGAACAGCGGCCCGACGAAGAGAGCGAACTCGCCTTCGAGCAGGAACCGGAACTCGACCGCGAACACCGCCGAGACACCGCGCACTCGGTCTAGAGCGGCGGCTCCGAACAGAGAATGAGGTCGCCACCCCGCCGATCCGAGAACACTTCTCGGATCAGGGCGACAGGGAAACTTCCCCGTCGACCATGGCAGTGGGTAGCGACCTCTTTCTCGTCGCTCGGGCAGTGTAGTACCGCGCTACGACATGTCTCAGGTACCCGTCGAGATGGCCGAGCCGGGAGCGGGCGATCCGCGGCCGTCATCCACGGTAAAGCGTGTGGTCGGTGATTGGCCCCCGACCACACGACCTACTGAACACCGTCATCTCGCCGCATTCTTCCCGAGCGTGTGACCGTCGATCAGATCGGCGCGCAGATCCGGATACCGGTTAGTGGGGGACGGCGGCGCTTGTCTGAGAGACAACCCTCGGTAAGATTCAATCGGACTCCAGCCTGTGAACTTTCGTCATATGCGCGAGAATGCGACGTGCTGACTTCGCTCCTGCTGACGCAGGACCCCTCGACCGGACCCGCGCTTCCTCCCATGCCATGGAAGATTGAAATTGACCCAGGCACCAGCGAGCCGTGGCTGACTCAACCGGCCGCCACAGTCCTCGCCAGTGCCGGTGTCATATTGGCTGCTGTAATTGCATATTGGACTGCCCTCCGGAGCGGGAAGCAGAAAGAAAAGCACTTTCAGCAGTCGCATGAGTTGGCCGAAGTGCGCGGACTGCGAGACCGATTCACTACAATCGCTGGCCAGCTGGCCGACCCCTCCGCCGCGGTACGTACTGCGGGCGTCTACGCCATGGAAGCCCTTGCCGATGACTGGCTCCAACGCGGCCAAACCCGTGAAGTCCAGGCCTGCATCAACGTCCTGTGCAGCTACCTTCGTTTGCCCTACACACTCAGTGACCGAGACCATCACCAAACGAAACAGGTCATCCACCACCGGAATGCTGATCGCGAGGTAGAAGAACACCTTGAATACCGACAGGATGATGGCCAAGTTCGACAGAGCATCGTCCGCACCATCGTCGCTCATCTCCGGGACAACGCCTTGAGCAGTTGGAGCGAGTCGGATTACGACTTCACGGGTGCATATCTAGAGGACGCGGACTTCAAGGACGCAATCATTCGGGGCACAGTGTCGTTTCGAAGGGCGCAATTCACCGGTGGGGTGACATCGTTCGCGAACGCGCAATTCACCGGTGGGGTGACATCGTTTGAGAAGGCGCAATTCACCAGCGCGGACACATCGTTTGAGAACGCGCAATTCACCGGTGAGCTGACCTTCTTCGAGAAGGCGCAATTCACCAGCGCGGAGACCTCGTTTTCGAAGGCGCAGTTCAACGGCGTGTGGACCCGGTTCGACGAGGCGCTGTTCACCAGCGAGCTGACCTCATTTATCGCCGTGCAGTTCACCGGCGCGTGGACCCCTTTCATCGGGGCGCAATTCACCGGCGCGAGGACCATGTTCGATGGGGCGCGATTCGCCGGGAAGGTGGCCTGTTTCGATCGGACGCGGTTCACCGGTGAGCTGACTTCGTTTCTCGGCGCGCGGTTCAGCGGGAAGTACGCCTGGTTCGTCAGCGCGGAGTTCACGGGGAAGGAGACCTCGTTCCATGGAACGCGGTTCGCGGGCGAGCAGACCTCGTTCGAGAAGGCGCGGTTCAGTGGGAACCGCACGTGGTTTGACGGAGCGGAGTTCACGGGTACGAAAACCTCGTTCGACGGAGCGGAGTTCACGGGTACGAAAACCTCGTTCGACAGAGCGGAGTTCACAAGCGAGCAAACCTCGTTCGAGCGGCCAGCGGCATGGCAAAATTTGCACTTCGACTGGGACCGAGACGTCACCCTGAAACCCGCCACTGTTCGGCCTCACGAGTGGCCACCCACGCCTGCGCGGTAGGTGCGATACGGCATCACACTGGATTGGTGTCACGGCGCCGAGCCGATCCGGTCAATACAGGGAACTCGATCGCCAGGAAGCGGGGAGCAGCATCCGGCCCCGATCCGGCGGCCATGAACGGCAGACCATTTGGCCCAGCAGGTGGCGATCCGGTGGTAATGGTCGTGAATTTGACTTCCTTAGAGAATTCGAGAGGCTGGCGAGCTGCGTCAGAAAGTCAACGGTATGCCGATGCTTAGTCGGCGGTGATGACGGTGAACAGATCCGCTGGTACCGATTGGTGCGGAAGTTCCGGCCACCCTTGGAAGGAACCGTCGGCTTTGGCGTGGGACATTGGGCCGGTGTCTCCGTCGAGAATCACTCGCAGGTGTGGCTCGAGGTGGTGGATCCACCAGTTGGACATTGCTGAGGGTTTGTCGGATGCTCGGGCTTCTTCCCATGCGTACCACGCGGCCGTGAGCCGCCCCGCGACTTCGGGGTACAGCCACCAGCGCTCGTCCCACGCGAGGCCACCCTCACCACCTCCGGTCCCCATTTTTCTGCGGATGACCTTGGTGAACCACCCTTCGACCCACTCGACGACGCTGCCGTACATCGGCTCGATCTCGGCGAGCTCGCCATCCTCTTCGCCGGCCTCGACGTCCTCGAACTCGGCGTCTTCGTCCTCGGCGATCTCTTCCGTGTCTTCATCGGGGTCGAGGCTGGGATCGTCCCTGTCCACGGTGGGGTCGTTCTCATCCACGGCGTTCGGGTCGTAGTCGTACGGGTTCTCGTACCCCGTCTCGTCGTCGCTCTGCCACTCGTCCTCGGTTGCTGAGAGTTTGACCATCACTGCCTTCCTTCCGCGAAGAACTCGGACTCGAAGATGTCGTCGACCGCATCAGGTGCTGCGGCGATGCTCGTGGTCGGCGCGACGCCGCTCTGCTGAACGGGTAGCTCGATCAGTTCCTTGTCGGCTGCGACAGCGACGTGTGGAATCGGGCCGGTGGGTTCCTCTGACGCCTCCCGATCGGAGAATCCGACCGGGAGCGCCTTCTGCTCAACGCGGTCGGTGCTGGCCTTGTACTCGGCGAGGGACCGCGTGATGTCGTCGGCGAATGGTGTGTTGCCCCAGAAGTTCTTGCGGACCAGCAGCGGCTTGCTGCCGCCCATCGTGACGATGGCCCGAGTCTTCGGCAGAGCCTTGAGGTCGTCGACGGTGAGGATCTTCTCCCGTTGGTGCGACGCGCTGATAGTTGTTTGCCCACTGCCCAAGATGCCGCCGCTTCGGCTGCGGTTCTCGACCTCGACGAAATGGTCGCCGATCTCGTCGGACAGCGAGGCCAGGAACCCTCTGTCGTTGACGTTGCCGCCGTACCAGATCATGTTGGAGGCATCGACCATGGCGTCGTAGTTGGTCTCACCCCACACCTTCTTCGCCTGCGACGGTGACTGCAGGATGGTGATGAGGATGCATCCGCGGGATCCGAAGTGCGAGTACCACTCGGGGAGTTGCTGCAGCTTGCAGATGTTCGCGGCTTCGTCGAGAACCATGACCGCCGGGATCGGGACCCGCCCGTCGCTCTGTTGGGCGCCGTACTCCTGCAATGCGTCCCCGATGGCGCCGACCAAGGCTGTGGTGAGCGCGGATGCGGATCCGGCTCCCTTCTTGCTCATGGCGTAGACGGTATCGGTGCTGCGAATGACCTGGTCGATATCGAGTTCGGGCAGGTCGTGGACTTCACGGCCGGGGGTGACGAGGATCCGCCCATCGCTGTCCGTCCCGATCGTGATCCGAGTGTTCGGCAGGATCGCCTCTTCGTAGCGGGGCTCGTCCAGGGGTGCGAGGAATCGGCGCGCCATGTCGTAGAAGCCGTCGCGCTGTTTGGCGTTGACGCTCTGCTTGCTCTGCATGGTGTTCGCGAGATCGGCGTACCCGTTCTGGGCGAGCACCTTCACCGGGATCTGGGACTGTGTTTCGCGGAGCCAGTCCACCACGTGCCGAAGATCGCCGCCGGCGAGCGAGGCGGCGAGGAGGTAGGAGCCGAACAGGTCCCGGGCAGCACCGTCGAAGTAGGCGTCGACCCGGGCGTTGTCGTCGGTGGCGGCGGAGATGAAGTAGTCGCACACCACTCGCGCAGACGGCAGATCGTCGACGCGGCGCAGCGGGTTGAACCAGAAGGTTGCCTTCTCGCGCCGATTGCCGGTGGTCACACCTTCCAGGTCGAAGAGCCAGACCTTACCCATTTGTTTACGCAGGTACAGGGTGTGGGTGTAGATGTCGGGCTTGTTGGACGTGCCCAGGCAGAATCCGGGGGCGTAGCAGATGGCCGGAATCGCCAGGGTCGCCGACTTTCCCATTCGGGAGCCAGCGATCGCGACGCACACCCACTCCCACGGCATCCGAAGTTCGCGGTTCGATTTGACCGTGTTGCCCATGACGATGCCGCCATGACCGGGATGAGTCTCGCTGATCGTCGGTGCAAGCCGCCTCGTCTCGTCGGCGGCGGCCGCCGCGTCGGTCTGCTCGACGTCCCGCGGATCAGTCATGGAGTCGGCGTACTTGTCGATCCGCTTCTCCGCGCGCTTCTCCTGAATCTTTTCGAGCCGCCCCGTCTTCTTGAGCAGCCAGAACCCTCCGGCCGCGAGCGCCGCGATGACGACCACTTCCCCGATCAGTACAGCGGTCGCGCCACCCGGCCACGCCCGATTCCCCAAGCCCAGATCGAGAATCAGACCGAGGGGGTTCCACAAGATCTCCCCACCTCCACCGAGGTTGTAGGCGAATACGAGCAGGAAGGACGCGGGAACCGCTACGGCGATGGCTTTGAGCACCGCCATCTCCTTGTCTCCACTCACGGGGGGTCGGTCGCGACGCATTTCCGTCATGGTCGTTGTCCTTACTGGTAGCGAAAGTCGGTCAGACGCCAACCGTCGTCCGTGCGGGTGACGGTGGTGCGCCAGGTCTGTTCGGCGAGAGGGGTGCTCGACCCGGCGGTGTGCAGCACGGTCTGCAGGCAGCTGACGTCGATGACGACGGTCCGCATGCCCTCCGGAGCCGCTGGGGTGCTGTCGGCCTTGGTGCAGGAGGCGGTCAGTGCGTCACCGGCCTGCTGCCACGCCAGCCACTCCCGATCAGGCCGAAGCCCAGTCGCTGCACCGCTGTCGTTGTCGACGGTGGTCGCCAGTTCCCCACCCAACCAGGGGCGAGCACGGCGCAACGCATCGGACTTGCTCTCGTCGACTGCGGGCTGCCACGAGAGGATTGCCTGCATCGCCGTCACGGCCGTGCCGTCCGCGTCGAGGGCCGCCGGATCCAGGGGATCGATGTGCGCGTGATCGTCACTGCCCGAGGGCTCGTCCTCATCGCCGGATGAGCCGCAACCGGCCAACATCAACGTCGCGGACACCGCTCCCGCGATCAGCATCTTCCTCGAGAAACGTTTGGTCATACGCCCTTTCCTTCCGAGGCTGCAGGTGAGGAGCTGCCTACACTCACGAGTGACAAGGATGGACGTGGAGCCATTGAGCCGAGCCGAGGAGACGCCGCAGTGAAGGAGGCACCGCAATTGGCCCCCTCCGACATCTGCATCGACCAGTATGGGCATATCGATTTCGAGGCAGACGAGATGTCGAGTTGATGGTCTGGGAGGGCGCGTGATGAGCAAGGAGCCGACGAACCTGAATGGCAAGCCACTCAAGAAGAAGAGTCCGCTGAGGAAGCAGATCGATGAGGCTCGGAAGGTCACGCAGCGGAAGGTGGTCGGCGGCGGTCTCCCCGGGCACGGGAAGAGAAAGTGACGTAACGCTGTGCATTTCCCTCGACCGTTCGCAGTGGCCGGGGATCGCCTGCATTCTGTTACCTCGGAGTGCGAGATCCGGTTCATAAATACCTGTCACTGAGGGATTCCATCGCAGTAGAGGTGGCCAGAGTCCTTCGGGGAGGGCACGCACCAGGTTCCGAGGTAGGGGGGCCGAGGACCGCACGCTCCAGCCGGAGTGGAGAGCTGCCAGGCCGCCGAAGCGAAACGCCACCGCGAGCAGCGCCATGGGTTTCATCGGGAGTTCCTTTCCTGTGGGCGTGAAGTGGGCTGATCGGCCGAGATTCGCGAGGGAAGACTTCATCACCTTATTCTACGATAAGGGGTCTCTATGTAGAGTTGCTGGTTGGTCATTTGTTGATGGCGCGGTACTGAGCTTCGTTGGCGATGATCTTGTCGGCGTACGGGCGGGTCTGGACGATGTAGTCGGTCGACCCGTTCGGGAAGCCACCGGAGCTCTGGACTGCGCCTTCACCCGCGTTGTAGCCGGCGAGGTACAGCTCGGTGCGGCCGTTGGTTGCCTTGACCGATCCGTCGGCGATCCAGCCGTCGATCGTCTTCGCGATCGTGCACATGTAGGTGCCCTGCGCCATGACCGCATCGCCGATGCTGTTGATGTCGACGCGGCCGTCGCCGTCGTAGTCCTTGCCGTAGGTCGCCCACGTCCCCGGCATGAACTGTGCGGGACCACCGGCACCGGTGTTCGAGACCGGTGCATTGGCTCCGTACTGGAAGCCGTTCTCCGCCGCGAGCTGTGCCGCCAGGAGAGAGGGCTTGATCTGCGGGCACAGTGCGCCGGCTCGTTCGATCCATGGTGCGAACTCGGCGGGCACCGTACCGGCGGCGAGGGTGTCGCCGAGGCCTTCACCGGAGATGGTGCAGTCGGTGGCCGATTTGGTGGCCTGGCCGCTGCCGCCGGGCAGGGAACCCCACTGCGCGGTGGCTTCGTCGAATCCGCCGCCCTTGACGGTGATGTGGACGTGGTTGAAGTGGTTCTCGTTGTCGCTGCCCCGGTCCTCCATCTTGTTCGGCGTGCCACCGGCCGGGTAGTACGTCTGCCGCCAGATCGCGTAGTCGACGTGGAAGAAGTCGGCGTTCGCCATGACGTAGTCCAAGACCGCGTCGCCGGTCGCGACGCCGGTTCCGGAGTTGTAGTCCGGGATCATCGCGTCGACGGCCTGGCCGCTCGGGTGGTCGTTGAAGCCGCCGCCGTCGGCGCGCCATCCCCCGAGGGTGTCGAGGCGGTCCCCGAATTTCAGGTGCAGGGCCCGGATGAGGCGTTTGGTGTTGACCTGCATGTTCTGTTCGGACCCGGCCGAGGCCGGCAGGGCCTGCGCCAGGTCGGGGCCACCGGGCGCCGAGGGTGCCGGGCTCGGGGTGGCTGGTCCGGGCCTCTGTTCGCCCGGTGCAGGTGCGGAGTCGTACTGCGGTTTCGGATCGACGGCCGCGCCGCCGGTACGGCCACCCGGCCACGTCTCGAAGTGCAGGTGCGGGCCGGTCGATTCACCCCGGTTGCCGATGGTGGCGATCTGCTGGCCCGCGCGCACCTGCTGGCCAGATTCGACGAGGTAGGTGTCGACGTGCCCGTAGACGGTGGAGAACAGCTGCCCGTTGATCACATGGTCGAGAACAACCCACTGCCCGAAGCCGCTCGCTTCGCCTGCGTCGGCCACTGTGCCGTCGGCGGCCGCGTAGATCGGGGTCCCGATCGGACCGGCCAGGTCGATGCCCTTGTGCTGGGCACCATCGCGTTCACCGAATCCGGAGGTGAACGTCACCAGAGTCGGATCGACCGGCTTGATGAACGATCCTGCGGGGGCGATCATGTCGCCACCGATCACGGATGTGCCGCTACCGCCGAGGCAGTCCGTCGAGGCCTGCTCTTCCTCGTCCTGGAACAGGATGGCCAGCAGAACGATCAGTGACATCGGAATCCCGAGCACCAAGGCGAGCACCACGATCAGCAGTGAGTTGTTCTTCGATTCCATTACTGGGCCGCGCCCATCCCGCAGTCGGCCGGGGCGTACCGATTCACCAGGCGGCGATTGAGTTCCGTGGCGGCCGCGAGATCGGCGCGCAGCCGACTCACGACAGTCCACGACGGCTGCGGACGCTGACCGGATGCGTTGACCCAACTGCGCACCGCGGTCTCGGACACGTCGAGCTGCGCCGCCACCGCGGCGCAGGAGGCGGTGAACGAGTCACCGTCCTCGATGCACTTGATGGCCGTGGCCACCGCATCGGCCTTCGTCTCGTCGTCGACCACGCGGTAACGGCGGCGCGCGGGCGTCATGCGGCGAACCCCGTATGCTCCCGATCCTTGACGGCGGCATTCAAACGCTCGTCGGTGTTGTGGATACCCGACGCAAGTTCGGCCGGGGTCACCCACACCTTGAACGGCACACCGGGACGATCGCCCTCACCGAGTTTGAGCAGAAACTGCCCCGTACCGGCTGCAACCGGATTCGGGACCGGAGCCTGTTTCGCCACCGACACGATTCCGGCCTTCTCGGCCGCGAGACGGACCTTCTCCGCAGCCTGGCGCCGCCGCGCCGTCTTCTGGTCGATCGGGGAATTCAGATCTGCGGCATCCGACCAGTTCGTGAGCATGCTCTTCTCGATCTGCGAGAAGTGGATGACCTTCTCGAGACGCTCGATCTCCGCCGACGGAACCGGGCCGATGATGCGGGCGCGGCACCGTTCGATCAGTCCCAGAGCGCCCGCCTTCTCCAGCTCCTCGATCGAGTGGGTCACGAACGTGATCCCCACACCGACCACGCGCTGCAGACGCAGCAGCGCATCGATGCGCTCGGCCATCATCGGAAGAGCGAGGACCTGCCAAAGTTCGTCCATGAGCACGTTAAACGCGAGGTTCGGTCCCAAGCCTGCATCTGCTCGCACGTGAGCGGCTTCGATCGTCGCGAACGCCTCGTTCCACCCTGCGATCAGGACAGCGGCACGCATCATCTTGTCGTCCTGCGGGACGCTGGACATGTCCAGGCACATCGAGGGTGCCTCGACATCGAGGCGGACAGTCGACTGCCCGTTGAATACCTCCCCGAAGCGGCCCTTCACCATCGAACGCAGCGTTCGACGCAACCCCTGGATCGCGGCCCGATACTCCTCGTCGGTCTCGGCGACCGCGTCGTCCTTGAGCTCCTGACTGTTCGACGTCAGCAGGGCGATCAAGTCGTCGAGGATTGCGGGGTGCTCGGAGGTGAACCCCGCACCTCCCTGCGCTACCGAGGTGTAGAGCAGGCGAATCGCCGACGCGAGCAGCGTCTGCTCGAAGTCCTCGAGCCGCTTGCCGCGCACGATCTCACACAGCGCGGCGGTGATGTTCTCCTGGCGCGCATGCAGTGCGTATTGAGTCTGCTGACGTTGCAGTTCC
This sequence comes from Rhodococcus sp. IEGM 1351, assembly GCF_030056875.1. NCBI lineage: Bacteria > Bacillati > Actinomycetota > Actinomycetes > Mycobacteriales > Nocardiaceae > Rhodococcus > Rhodococcus sp. IEGM 1351. The sequence goes on from NZ_JASHKU010000027.1 coordinate 74,152, forward strand.
AACTTCTGGCGCTCGAGCGTCAGCTCGTCCCGCAGCGCCGGGTCGTTCTCGAATTCGATGCGGTGGGCGAGTTCCTTGATCCGGCCGGAGAGCAGGTTGATCGCCACCCCGATCAGACCGGGATCGAGCGGGTTGATCCGGCCGATCCCGCCGTACCCGACCTCGGTGCACTGACCACCCACGGCCTCGGTCAGTTTCCGCCCGTCCGGCTTGACGTCGCCCGGCCACACCACGCGCACACCAGCGGCGATGTCGCCCAGGGCGATCCGGCGTAGCAACGTCGACTTACCGAAGCCGTTGAGAGCGATGATCATGCAGGCAGGAGCGGTGATCGCCTTCGCTTCCTTCGCCGACAGCGGGTCGAAGCACACCGGTGCATGCGGCGGTGCCAGGTGGTGGCCCAGCGGGGTTCCCAGCAGAGGGGCATTCGCTCCCACGACCCAGGGGTTGATTCCCGCCACCTGAATGTTGGTGCCACGAAACTCGACTGGGGGCAGGATCGCGCCCATCCGGCCACCGCCGACACCGGAGAAGCCACGCTCGTCCAGGGCATGAACCTCACGGTCGGACGAGTCGGAGCGGGCCCGCTCGTTCGCCGCGATATTCGCCCGCCGGTCGTACTGCCGCTTGACCAGTACGGACAGCACCTTCTTGCGGAAGAGGCTGGTCGCCGCTGCTTCACGGGCTTCCAGGCGTGCGAGGTCCTCGTCGGAGAGAACCTTGATATTCACCGCTTTGGGGGTCTTGGTCTTGGTCACTGTGTCCGCCTTAGTTGCTCAGGAACGAGGGAATGGTCGTGTGCTCGGGTGGAATCACGCCGACGCCGAGCGATGACCAGAACGCAGCCGACTGCCAGCAGAATGACCGGCGCACCTGCAGCTGACTCTGGATGGACAAATCGAGCACCAGTGCGTCGACTCGGGGAACGTCCGCGTTGCCGACCGGCTGGGTGACGGTGATGAGGATCCCGAAACGGGTCAGGCCGTGGCCGCGAGCGACCTCCATGCGGCTCTGTTCCGTCGCCGCCACTTCGAGCTTCGCCTTCGCCGACGCGATCCCGCGCCCCGATGTCACCGCAGCCATCGCGTCGCGGTGGTCACGGTTGACGATGTCGGTCGCGTCCGCGGCCGAGTGCGGGCGGTAGATGATCGCAACGCGCTTGATCGGCAATGCCGGGTTCGGGTCGAGCAGTCGTTTGAGGACGGTCTCGTGGACCGCGCTCTTCGGAGCCTCTCGCATCTCCCACGTCACCGAGATCGCCCCGTCGTGGATCAGGCGGTCCTTCTCCTCGATCTGGGTGCGTGGGCCGCAGTCTGCCCACTCCAGGCCGGTGCCTTTACCGGAGAACAGTGCCCGTTCGATGTTGCTCAAGGACGCCGGGTCGACGGATCGGCGTACCGTTCCCATGATCTCGTCGGCGCTCATCGGGGTGGCCGGCACCCCGGCACGGGCCGCGGCCTCGGTGATCCCCGGCAGCCGGCGGGCGATTTCCACCGCCTGCTCCGAGGGGTCCTTCTTGCGGTCCGCGGTCTGGGCCTGGAACGTGATCGAAATCCGGGCGCCCAAGCGGACGCCGCCGGTGACCAGGCCGGTCGCCAACTGGTACATCGAGTCGCGGGCCAACCTCGGCGCGTCATGACGCACCCGCTGCGACACGGTCTCGTACAGCTCGATCCCGGTGTTGGGCAGCGACTCGATCACCGCGACCAGGGCGACAATGTCCGAGGTCTCGCCCATTGCCGTCAACATCTGCGACCAATTGCCCACCGCCGCATCGAGTACGGACTGGTCGAAGTTCTCGCTGCCCTGCGGGTATGCGTCGAGAACGATCGTGTAGTTGTTCGCCTGCGGCATGTGGATCATTCCGAAGGGCCGGTTGTTTCCGTCGATACCTTCGTAGATCTCGGTGTCCGCCAGCACACCCGGGGGCCGGTACCGGCCGCCGGGGATGCGGGAAAAGGTGCCCGAGCTGTAGATGTGTTCTCCGCGCTTGAACGCCCGCCGCCACTGCATCATCAGAAGTGCCCTCTCATATCCGCTACGTCCGTCCTTCTCGATCACCAACGGCACGAATGCAAGCGCCGTGAACAGCCCCAGAACCAGTGCGGGCACGAAGCCGATCAGCAGGCTCAGCAACACCAGGGCAATGACCGCGGCGATGCCGAGCATCGTGGTCCCGAACGTTGCCCCGGCCATGCCGGTCGACCTGGGCTTCCGCCAGTTGCCGTACATCCGGTACTCGGTCGTCGTCTCGGTCCTCGTCATCCCTCAAAACCTCCATTGCGACTCGGTGGCATTGCTCCGGTCGGGCCGTCTCCGGATGTGCCTGGACCATCAGGCGCGCCCGGTGCGCCGTTGTGGTTGGTGGGTGTGCCGTCCACCCCGCCTGCGGCGTTTCCGCCGGAGGGCGCTGACTGGTTGGACGGTGTGCCGTCCACGCCGCCCGTGGCGTTTGCGCCCGGTGTGCCGCCGTCGATTCCGGAAGTGCCGAAGCTGGGGGCGCACCGGAAGGTCCGGAAGGGCTGGTCGTGGTCGAACTCGCCGAGGTCATACCTCCCGCGGCCGCCCCGCCTGACGCTCCAGCCGACGCGCCTCCGGTCGCGATCGCGCCGCCGACCTTGGCGCCGACCGCGGCCAGGCCCGCGGCTGCGGCAAGACCGCTGCCGCCGCCGCCGAGAGAGCCGACTGCCGGGACGATCAACCGCATCAGGGACGGAAGGACCAAGGCAGCCGAGCACAACAGGAGCGCACCGATCAATGCCGTCATCGCGCCGCCGTTCTCATCGCGGGAGGGCGCAGACTGCATGAAAAGCATTGCCGCTACCCCGATCACGAACGATCCGACCGGCTTGAACAGCAAGAACGCGAGTGTCCAGGCGATCATCTTCTCGTAGGCCTGCGAGCCGATCTTCGTGCCGCCGGCCGCACCGGCAATCGGGAGCGCTGCGGTGATGACGACGAGCAGTCCCATCCTCATCAGCAGCAGGAACGCCATCACCAGGCCGCCGAGAATGCCGATGATCCCGATGACATACAGCAAGGACGTTCCACCAGGTGAGGCGTAGATTCCGATCTGAATCATGGCGTCCACGAGTGCGTCCGGATCCGAGCCGACAGTGCCGTCGATGAACCAGCGGGAGATGTTGTCCGAGAGCCGGGTGCCCAGTACGACGATGAACCCGAGCGAGCCCGCGAGCACCGTCGCCCGAGCAAGTTGCTGAACGCCTTCGGTGGAGACATCACGAATGGCACCGGATCGGGCCATCATCAGCCGGATTCCGAGGAACATCAGTGAGACCACCAGGAATGCAACCTGAATCCAGTACGTGTACTGGGTGACCTGGCCGAGCGTGGCCATGAAGGAGTTCTCGTCCTGGCCGGGAATGGTGATCCACCAACCGAGCGCGAACTTCAATACGGCGGCGCCGGCGTCACCGAAACTCAGCCCCATCGTCTCGAACGCGCCGGTCGCAACCTTCTTCACGTAGGCCTGGGGAGCCTCGGCAACGGTCTGCGCACCATCGGCGCAGCTGGGCATTTCAACGCCGGTCACAGCTCCGAACAGGTCGGTCGCCATCTGGACGCCACCACCACTGAAAGGAACCGCGGCGCACATCGCCAGATCGCCGGCTGTGTCGACGGTGGACGGCCCGGGATCTTCTTGCGCGAGTGCCGGCGAGGCGGTGCCGACCAGTGCGGCGCATGCCACGAGGAAGACCAGGAGGAACCGCTTCCACGCGGTCTGCGCCGTCACCACCACGACGTCCAACCGTCGGAGAAGTCGGCAACCGCTCGCGCACCGAACGCGTTGTTGCCTTGGACCTGCACGACCCACCCGGTTCCCTCACGCCAGACCAGGTCCAGCGAAATGTCGGCGTTCTGAGTGCGGCCGTCCTTGAGGTTTGTCGACGCGCCGATGTGTACTCGCGCCAGATCTTCGGTGAAGTTCACCTTGATCATCTGCAGGACGCGACCAGGGAAGTTATCCGGAGCGGCCCCCGGCTGATTCGAGGCGTTGAAGGCCTTCAGCTCGGCGAGCTGGTCCTGCGGATCGGCGACCAGGCCCGCATCCTGGAGCATCTGGATGCGGTTGTTGCCGGTGGCGAGGTAGTTCAGGTAGTGGACTGCCGCCAGGCCCGCACCTTGGGCAGTGCGGGCGAAGCCGGTCGCGACCCCGGTGTCACTGAACGCCGTCGGGCCGTCAGAGGTGGAGAACGGCAGGTACATGTTTCCGTGGACCCGTTGGAGCATGATCCCGGACGGCGCGGTCGCCGCGGAACGCCCAGTGGCCGGCGAGGACTGCGCCAGCAGCACCCCGTTGTCGTTGAGTGGGGCGTAGACGACGCGGCCCTGCTCGTCGAAGAACGGGTCGGGTTCGAATTGGTCGGGCTGGGTCGCCGCGGTCGCACCCGATCCCTGGTCCCCGGCGGGAACCAGCGGCTCGTCCCCGCCGCGTACGAAGATGATGATGCTGGTGATGATCGCGGCGACGACGATGACACCGAGGATCGATCCACCCATCAGCAGGCGGGTGGCGTTGTCACGTCCGGATCCCGATTCGGGTTGTTCCGGGCGCGGGGCCGGTGTCGGGGTCTGGGTATCGGTAGGTTGTTCGCTCACTTGCGCGTTCCTTCCAGGTCGACCATGTTCTGCGGAAGTTCCGTCAGTGCGGTCGCCGCCACAGCGTTTTCCGGGGTGGCGAGGTTGAGCTTCCAGTCGAAGTCCGCCCAGATCACGTCGGTGCGGGTCGAGGCCAGGGACTCGTCGGGGAAGCGTTGAACGATGTCGACGGAGGCCGCCGTGTCGGTGTAGTCCGCGAACACGTAGCCGACGATGGACGGGACGACCGCGGGGTCGACCGTGCCGGTCGAGGAAATCAGGGAACGGTTGACGGCGAAGGCGTCGCGTCCCTCTCCACTCGCCGCGACGACGGACACCACCTTCGACCAGGACTGGTCCGAGGCTGTGGAGAGCTGGACGGATTGACCGATCGCGGCGAGCGCTGCGCCCTGCGGGGTGTGCGAGAACCCGGTCAGCGGCTCCCAGACCGCGCTCTTGGGGCCGTCGGTCTTCCCGAGCGGCACCATCACACCGTTCACACTCGACCAGCTCGCAATTGCGGGGGCGGCAGTGAGCGACACCGTGGGGCTCTCGCTGCTGCCCTCGGACGAGCCACCGCACCCCGCTAACGCCAGCGCTGCGACCGCGACTGTCGCACAAGCAAGTACACGCATTACTTCTCCTCTTCGAGCGGGGGGAACTTCTGTTGGATGTCAGTGACGAGGCTCGGAGGCTTGTCCGGCGCCGGAGCCGAGTTCTCGGGAATCCGGCCGGCCTCGATGAGAACGACGGCCATGGTGACGGCCGCACCGCTCGCGAGGATCCAACCGAAGACCGCCGCGAGGAACTCTGCGGCCGTGGGTGATTCCAAGCCCGGTGTGTGCTTGTGGTCCCACGCCATGCGGCCGCCGACGAAGATGATCTTCGCGATGCACACCACCGCAGCAATGCCGGCGATCCAGCTCAACGCGGTATTGATGTCCTGGGTGATGTAGTCGGGCAACTCCACCGCCGCGAGAACCACACCGCGATCGGTGCCCGTCACGCGCGTACCCCTCTCATTGCCCCGCGACGTTCGTCAGGATCAGGGCGGCGCTAGTCGCGACCACCACCCCGGTTGTGCCTCCGATCGCGAGTGTGACCGGGCCGTTTGCTGGCGCTACGGCCTGCTTTGTCAGGATGTTTCGCACCCGTATCACCGCCAGAACGGTCACGGAATAGACCATCGCTACCGCGCATGCGCCGGCGACAAACCAGAGCATCCAGATCTGCAGCTCCAATGGCATCGGGCCGGACACAGGGAGAGTGCCGCCATCGGCGGGAATCATCGCGAACATCAGGCGCCGGCGGTGACTGCGTTGAGGATCGTGTTCGCAGAACCGGCGACGATCGCCCCGACGAGTGAACCGACGAGCATCGTCACACCGCCGGTCTGGCCCTGGCTCCACTTCTCCCACGCGAACTTGCCACCCGAGAAGACGAGCGCGGCGACGCAGGCGAGGAGGATGCCCCACAGGAGCCAGTTCACGAGACGCAGAAGGCCATTTGCTCCCGGCGGCAACTCGGGTGTGACGTTGAAGTCGATCGCGAGGATTGCGGTGTCGTGGATGGTGTGGATCATGGCTGTCCTTTCGGTGAGTGAGTTCAGTGCCCGGAGCGCAGATGCGGCAGTGAACGCTGGATTGCTGTGACGATGCCGACGCCGGCATCGATCACGTCCTTGGGAACCGCTGCACGGGCTCCCTTGGTCTGTTCGGGCACGCCGTCGAGCGGGTGCCACCGGGGAAGCGCTGGCAGAGACGTGGCGGGGAGGAATTTGTGCCAGTCGATCCGCCAGTGTTCGGCCGTTGCCGTCTTCACGACCTCGCGGTACTGCCGCACGCTCTTGTCGAGGGTCGGTGAGTTCGCGACGGTGATCAGCCCGAGAAGCTCACACTCGAGGTTCTCCTCGCGATGCTGGATGAGCCGCGCGTGTGCCTTCTTCAACCCGTAGTCGGTCTCGCGGGCGACCATCACCACGTACGGGGATTCGTTCTCGACGTCGGTGCCGCACGGCCATTGCTCGTCGCTGTCCCCGGTGAAACTGAGGTAGTGCGCCAGGGTGGAGACTCCTGCGCCGCCGTGAGCGCCCATCAGCCACACAGCAGGTCCCGGACGTTCGGCTGGAATCGGGGCGGCGTGGATAGTTGCTGTGGTCATGCCAGTTCACCGGCCTTTCCGTCGCGGCGGGCGTCGGACTGAGGCGAGAGAGTGCCGAGAACATCGAGGGCGTCGGTCCAGGCGTCGATCGTGGCGGTGGACAACCGGCGGTGGTCGATGACTCCCGGGCGGGCCAAGACAGGATCGAACGGAACCTCGACGAAACCGGCGATCTGCGGTGCGAGTGCAGCCCGGATCGGGGCCAGTTCGACCGGGGAGGTGGGCATCTGATGGGAGACCACGACGATCGTCTCTCCCAGGGTGTCCGGGCCGAATGTCGACTTGAGCCAGTTCATCGCCTCTCGCATCCGGCTCAGCGGCTCCGCTCGCGCGGGGGCCACGACGACCAGGGCGGCTCCGGACTGGATCAGCGGGGCCAGGCGGGGTGAGCGAAGGGCGGTCCCGACGTCGTGGACGCGGGCACTCGCCCGGCCTCCGAGCAGTAGATCGACCATCATCGGATCCGCGCTGTGGCCGTGGTGGGAGCTGCCGACGACGACCATTCCCGAGGTGGTCTCCGCCATCCGGGCACTGAGACTGTCGATGGACCGGGCGGGATCGACGGCACGGAACCGGGTGCGGGAAAGCAGGTTGCCTCCGTCGCTGGTCGAATCGACCGCGGTGATGTCCTTACCGGTACCGAGCCGCAGAGCGGTGGCCAGGCCGAAAGTCGTGGTGGTGGTGGAGGCCCCGCCGGAACCGGCGACGACCATTGCCGACACCTTCTCCGGTTCGGCGACCTTCGGGGTGCGGCGGATGGGGACGACGTTGCTCATCGGATCTCCTCGAGGGTGGCGATTTTCAGACCTGCACCTGAATCGGCGACTGTGATGCGCTGCGGGATGGTGCTCTCGGAACCGGAGTCGGTACGCAGGAGCAACTGGACGTCAAAGGCGTTCGGGTTGGGGGTGGCCGCGATGGTCAGGCAGTGCGCTGCACCGGTCGCGGCGGCCGCATCGATCGAGGCCTGGATGGTGCCGACCGGATTCGGAGTGAGCATCATCGAGGCGACCTTCGCGCCGTCGTGCTCGACGTAGTACGCGTAGTCGAAGGCCTGGATCAGACCGGGACCGCTGGTGAGGTCACCAGGGCCGCGGCCGATGATCTTCCCTCCCCCGGTCGAGCTTTCGCACCAGGCAGGCTCGTCTGCCGCCACGGAAGGGCCGGCGGCCCGGACCGAAGACGGCAGCGGGGGAACAGCGACGTCCGTGCTGTTGTCGGAGGAACCGAGCACCACGACGGTGCCGGCGACTACCGCCACTGCAGCCGCGGCGGCCCCGCCGAGGACCCACGGGTTCTTCTTGCCGACGGCAACGTCGCGGGCAGGCTTGACCTTCGGCTTCTTCGGCGCGGGGGCGGGCACGACGTCCGGAACATCGGCGTGCTCGACGGCAGCTTTGGTGGGGCGACGAGGGATGCGGGCGGACAATCCACGGCGAGCCTGATCCTGGGCGACGAGCGGACCGCGGGGAATGTGGGCGCGGACCCAATCCGGTGCGTCCGCGTACGGATCGGAGTCGACGCCCTCGGCGTACTCGACCAGGGGCTCGACGTCGAGTTCTACGTCGGTGACCTGCGGGTAAGTGGCCGAGGTGTCGTGTTGATCGTCGTCCTCGCTCCAGCCGTAGACGGGCAGGACCGTGGTCATTTCGTCGGTCGGATCGTCGTCAGGGGCGGCGGCGGTCGCGGGCTCGTCCGGGGTTTCCGGTTCCACCTGTACCACCGGAAGCACGACGTCCTCGTAAGAAGCTTCGTCGGCGGTAGGTTCATTGGTGTCGTAGTTTTCCTGCGGCGCAGGGGAATCCACATCACCGCTCATATCGATGATGTCGTTCCCGTAGTGCTCTGGAACATCCGGGAACAGCTGATCCGTGCGATTGTCCGTCGCCATTTTTCCTCCGAAGTTGATCGGCGAGGGCAGGATGACCTCCTGCCCTCGCCAGGGGCTCACGCCGGGATGCCCGCGCCGATCGCGTCGGTGATCATTCCCATCGGCAATCCGGGAACTGCGGTGTTCGCCTGGAAATCGGTCACTGCCTGGTCGAATGCGGCGACGGCCTGCTCGCCACCGGGAAGCGAGGACACCGCGTCGCGGGTCTGCTGATCGACGACCGGGGCAGCCTCAACCACGTCGCGGACAGCGTCGGCGGCCGCGGAGCCGACCGGGGCGCTGGCTTCCCACTGATCGAGGGTGGTTTCGGTTTGCGCCGTGATCGCGGCCTGGTCGATGTCGGGGATCTCGACCTCGGTGGGTGCACCGACCTCACCGGCGCCGTAGGCCGTGGCTGCGGCGACGCCAATCGCGCCACCGACGATTGCGCCACCCGCGGCTGCCGGAACTCCGGCAAGCGCGCCGATACCTGCACCGATGCCGGTACCGGCCGCCGTGCCGACGACACCGGCGGGGATGACACCGAGCGGCGTCAGAACCGGGGCGGCCAGCACGACCGCGCTGGTGCCGCCGATTGTGCCGCCGACAAGTCCGCCGGTCACGGCGCCGACGGCTGCGACAGGCACTCCGGCGGCGAGGGCACCGCCCACTGCTCCAGCTGCGCCGCCCGCGACCTGCGCGGCCGCCAGGCGCTCGGCTTCCTCGGTCTTGAGGCCGGTGGAGCGCCAGAAGTCGGTGACCTGGGCTTCGATGACGGCCGTCTGACCATTCGTGCGGTCAGCGGTGTCCTTGCTCATCCAGTTCGGGCGATCCCCGAGGTAACGACCCCAACGAACCTTGTCCTCCGGTGCCTGGATCGGCGCGGTGAACTCCTCGAGCTGCGTGGGCAGGTGGAGCTGCGAGTAGTCGATCGGCTCGACGTAACTGCCCTGGTCGTAGGTGGGGACGACGTACTCGTTCGAGTTGTAGTCCCAGTTGTCGAGGGGCTTGGCAGGCTGCTGGTACTCCACCGGCACCGGAACCCACGTCTGCACCGGCTCGGGCTCGGGCGCAGGAGCGGTCGTCACCCCGCCCTGTGTGGACGGAGCGGGCGTGGTGACCCCGGACTGGGTCGACGGCGCCGTCGTCACGCCGCCCTGCGACGGTTCCGCGTGCGCGATACCGCCGCACGCCGTGACAATGACCGCGGCCGTGACTGCCGTTGTGCCAGCAGCCCTCACAATCCTGGCCTGCTTACGGTGCTTACCCATGTGTGCTGTTCCCTTCGGTGGATGAATCAGTGGTCAGGCCGTTCTGTGAGAACGTCGAGTCCGTCGACGTGGCGACGGAAGTAGAGGACGTCGGCGTAGCCGACGACGTCGCCGACGAGGAGCTGGTGGGCCGAGACGTCGTGGGCGCCAACGACGTGGCACTCGGCCGGGTCGTACTCGTGGAAGAGCTTGACGACGAGGACGTTTTGTTGCTGGTCGAGAGGTCGGAGGCCACCGCGGCGAACATCTTCGCCACGTACGCGGTCGGGGCCAGCCCGGTGGCAGTCGCCGCCGACGATCCATACGAGCCGTGGGCAGCTTGGATGTTCGAGTACTTCGTCAGCGCCGCCAGGTCGAAGAGGTCCTTGTTCGCCTTGACCTCGCCCTTGACCAGGTCGAACGTCTGCTTCACCAGGCGCTGCGTCGTGGCCGGCGGAACCAGATTGATCACCGCGTTGACCGTCTTCGCGGCGATGATGGCGAAAGCGGCAACGGGATTCGCCAGACCCACGGCCGCGACAGCGGCGATCGTCTCCGGCGTGATCACCTTCTTCGCGACCGTGACGACCGAGTTCACCGCCACCAGGCCCACCTTCATCAGCGCGGAAATCGCCTCTTGGCCGGTCGGCGGAGTCGCCCGAGGATCCGAACCCTCAGCCAAACGCTGTGACAAGGTCTTCTTCGGAGTGATCGAGAGGTTCTCGAGTGAGTTCTTCGGGACCTGAATGTCTTCGTTGATCACGTCGACCCCGACGTTGAACGCGGTCGACGCGAGAGCAAGTCCGATCGTCTGCACTGCGACGAACGGGTCGCCGCCGACCTCGGCCTGTCCCGCAACGTTCGCCACCGCCCGTGCAATCGGAGCCTTCGGCGGGGCGTCGCAGGCCAGGTCACCGGTCTGGCACCACATCGACACCCGGCCGGTCAGTGAGCCGAAGCCGGTAACGGTGTCGGCGACCGGGCCGATCCCCGCCCCGGTCGCCGTCGTGACCGTTACCGCGGGAAGGGCCTTCACCGCAGAGCCCGAGGTCCCCGGGACCGGGGACGGTGTGGTCTGGGAGGTGCCGGGGAAGATGCCGGCGCCCTCCGCGCGAGTCGGGGACCCGAACAGCGCAGCCGATGCGATGGACGATGCCGGAACGCCGCTGACCTTGCCGGCACCCACCTCTGTGAGCCACTCCGAGGCAGCGTGGGCGAACTGGCTGTAGGCCGCGATCGCGAGCTTCGTCGCCGGGCACGAATCCAAGACCTTCTCCGCCGCGGTCTGGAGGTTGTCCTTTGCCGTGGAGACCGACACGGCGTAGGACTCCTTGCCGCCGGGAACCGCACCACCGAACGCCGCCGGATACGGGACGTAGGCGCGGTCGACGTCGACACCGAGCTGTCGCGCCTGGTCAAGCAGCGGCGACATGATGTTCGACAGCATTCCCGTGTCGGCCTTCACCGGAGCATCCGGCGACGACTCTCCCGTGCCCTGCCCTCCGAGCACGAACAACGCAGGGCAGTCCTGCACCAACTGATCGACCCAATTGGTCGACGCGTGTGCGGGCACGGCATTCGCACCGACACTCACCGCTACCGCGACAGCGCCGACGACCGCCGAGGCGGCCAGCCGGCGAACGGGGCGTGGTGCACCGCCCCCTGAAATCTGAACCGTTTCCATTCGAAACCCTTCAATCTCGTTGTGGGCCAAACAATTGCCAGGGAGCGAGAAGTTAGAAGCTGAAGTTCAGGCAGGCCAGCCTGGGAAATTGCCTCCGAGGCCGAACAGGAGGGTGATGAGAAAGGCCAGGAGCATGACGAAAAGCCTTACGTGAGAGTGGAATTGGACTGCCGTCGGCATGACGGCAGGTGAATCAGAGAATTGGCTGAACGCCGATGTGGGGCACCATCGCGTGGCCCACTGGGCACATCGGGAACCCCAGCAAGGCGAGGCTGTAGCAGGTATATCCGGGTTGACGGCCACCGCAATGCGCGACCGCGCCGTGTGGCCGGAGCCGTTGGTGCGGCGGGCTCATGTGTCGCTGCGAGTCGGCATTCATCGTGGGCGTCTCAGACGGGCCCGCTGGTTCTACCCGAACGTGCACAGTCATCGGTGTCTCCCTCATCTCTGCCGCCTGCCGCGTCTCGCCACAGCTGACGTCAATGCGATGTGGACGAAGTTGCCGCTTTGAGTGCAAAACTAAAGCGCACACGAATAGTATAAGCAGCGAAGACGAAAAACAAGCGAAAAAGTCTAAACCAGGTTTTGTGTCGTCGGGAAGGCGGGAGGTGCGGTGATCGGCGAACACGCAGCTCGGCGCCTTGACCGAAGTGAATTACTGCTGCAGCTGACCGGTAGAGTTAGCAAAATGGCGGAGAGTGAGTTGATGCGATTCGGTCGACTCGTGGCCGACAGGCGAAAAGCCCTCGGCCTGACTCTCAAGGAGATCGCCGAGGCAGGCGGGCCCTCAGACGTCACGTCCGGAAAGATCGAGCGCGGAGGGATTGCGGAACCAAGCGCACGGACACTGCGTCGTCTGGACACGGGTCTTCGTTGGAAAGAAGGTTCGGCCGCCCGAGCGCTTCTTGGTGGCGACCCAGTACCACTTGAAGGGCTCCCGGCAGCAGCGCCCGCGCCGGGTGGAGGTGCTGTCACAGCTGGACCGGACACGGTGACGATGTCTCTGTCGTTGGTCAGTGATCTATCAGGCCTGGCGAAGCGGTTGGAGAATGTCTCAAAGCAGGACGAAATCACGCGTGCGGACGTCACGGCAGTCGGCGCCGAACTCGACGTCCTGGTCGACCGAATCCTGCGATCCTGGGTGATTGCGCAGCTCGAAATGAAGGTTGGTCCGGAACGTGACCAGAAGGACTTCATGGTGGAGATGCTCATTGGCGACTACCTCGACCGGAAGCCGCCGGTTTCAGCGAGCAAGTCCGACGAGATCGACCTGTTGTACATGCGATGGCTAACAGGCCGCGCCTCAGAAGATATAGACCCTCAGATGGACCGCCAGTTCACAGCGCGGTGGCAAAAGGTCAAGAACAAGGAGAAGAAGCCGAAATGACGACCCACCTCTCCCCATCACTGAGCCAGAAGCTCGACCGAATGCGCGACTTCTACCACCACCGCAATGAGCCCCGCTTGTCGTTGCAAGCGGTCGCGACTATGGCGGGGCGTAACCTCTCCCGCCCGGTCTCCGCAGAGCTGCTCGAGCGTGTAGAAGCCGGGGACGTGCAGCAACTCCCGACGGACGTGGCTGACGCCCTCTGCGACGCAATGGGCGTCGATCGTTCGTACCTACGCCCCGGGTCCGGACTCGACATCGACATCGATCAGCGACTTCGTCTCTGGATCGAGATCCGGGACCGGGGCATCGAACACTTCCAGGCGCGCGCGACGAGCGTCACCCGGGATGAGCTGGAAGACCTTATCGCCCACATCAGGACGATCCCGCTCACCGGCGACCAGGTGAAAGCTACACGCGGCTGAACTTGAGTCGCAGGTTCTTCGGCCGCAGCGTCAGAGTCTCCTCAACAACGAGCTCATAGCCTGGTTCCGGTTCGATGTCGAAGCGCTGCACGAGCGTGGCGAGCGCCAATGCCATCTCGTGCAGCGCGAACTGACGTCCAATGCACGAGCGAATGCCGGTGCCGAACGGCTTGAACAACTCGGGAGCGCGGCCGCGGTTCGCCTCAGGCGCAAATCGGTCAGGATTGAACTCCGCCGCATCAGGCCCCCATGCAGCATCTCGCTGAGTCGCCAACAGGAGCACAAAGACCCATTCGCCCTTAGAGAAGGCGTAGTCACCGACAGTCGTGTCGTGCTTGGCAGCTCGGAAGAAGCCCGGCGCCGTCGGCCACAGACGCAGAGATTCGTTGATCACCTGGCGGGTATAGCGCAGCTTGGCGACGTCCTCGTATGTGGCGGCACGACCACCGAAGACCGCGTTCGCCTCTTCGCGCATTCGTCGGGCGACGTCGGGATTCTGCGCGATGAAGTGCAGCGCGAAGCTGAGAGCATTCACCGAGGTTTCGTGGCCGGCGATCAGGAAGGTGAGAACCTGATTCCGAATGTTCTCGGGATCGAGTGCCACATCGCTGTCCGAATGCAGCATGTGATCGAGCAAGTCAGGCCGGCGCTCCCCTGACTTGATTCGTTCCGCGATGACGTCATCGACGGTGTCGACGAGGAGCTGGTAGTCCTTGCGGTTCTGCTCCTCATCCTTCCGGCGCAGCAGTTTGCCGACGAAGGGCACAGGGATCCCGGCCTTCTGGGCGTACGTCAGTGTGCGGCTCATCGCAGCTACGAACGGGTGTTCCTGCGCTTGGGTGAAGGAGTCGAATGTGTAGTTGAATCCGCACCGTCCGATCACCTCGAGGGTGAGCTTGCCCATCTCCTCGACAGCCGGGATGTACGCCTCGCCTTGCCGTTCGATGCTCGCGGACAGTTCGTCGACGGTCGACGCCATGACACCGTGGTAGGAGACCATGGCTTCTTTGGTGAATCCGGGCATGAGAACCTCATGGGCCTTCGCCCAGTTCGATTCCCAGTTGTAGGCCGTGAAAAGGCCGTCTGCAGCGATCGCGCGGAGATTCTCCAGCGGCCGACCGATGAACTTCTCCCAATGCTCTTCGTCGAAGACAGTGGCGGCGAGCTCAGCTGAACCGACAAACGTGAGATCAGTCCCCATGATGGTGCGGCGGTAGATCGGGCCCAGTTCCTCGAAACGCTCGAGCGTCTTCTGGTTGGGCGCGTCCCGGTCCATGCCCAAGATATCCCCGATGAACGGGATACGCTTCGGGGGATGTGGGATTCGCTTCGGCGCCTGCGAAATGACAGTCGACACTTTCCAGTTCTCCAATACTGCTCGAAAACGGCTAAACGCCGCGGGTCATGGTCCAGGCATCAGCGACGCGCAGGAGTTCCTCTTCATCTGTGAGCCACCGGGGCGGCGCATGAACGCTGTTGCGGTGGCGGGGGTGCACTGACTGCTCGTACCGAGCGAGCGCATCGGCCACCGCCTCGGCTCTCTCAACGGGATTGCGCTCCGTCTCGAGTCCGATGGCCGGCATCCACGGCAACAACTGCAAAAGCGCATCCTCGCACTCGATCCGCATCCGATGCTCACGCTCGATACCCACCGATCCTTCCGTCGAGTCGAGCGTGACCTCGGGCATGGCGGTAGTGAGAACCCGCCACATCGGCTCCAAGCGCTTGGCGGCGCGAGATGACGGGTCACTATTCAGGCGGGCCCGAATCGCAGGGATGACAGGCATCGCCGCGAGCAACGACACCAGCGTGATGCTGGGGAGGAACAGCAGGTCATTCGCCTCCGAGCGCGCCTCGGTGAGCCAGTTCTCCCATCCGACCGCCAGCATCACGGCACTCAGTCCACGCGTGATGTGGTCCACCCCCGCGATCGTGCAGCTCACGATGGCGGTCGAGGTGATAGCCACATTCCGGCGGGTTCGTTCCGTGAGCAGCACCTTGATGCACCCGGCAATGACGAAGGCGAACGCGATCGGCATCGGCGTTGCGTAAAGCACGTGGTAGAGCGCGGTATGCCAGTCCTCGAGCTCCTCGATCGCGATGTCGGCGCGACGCGAGGACGAAGACACCCACGCCATCACCGACAACAACGCGGCGAGGCCCGCATACAAGGTCAAGATGATCCGTGGCCCGAACTTCTCCAGGTATGCCCACGATCGGACCATGAGAAAGCACGGGATCGCGGCACACAACGCTGCCGTGTGGGTCATCAATCGAATGTCACCGAGACTCAGCACAGTGTGGGCCATCACGAGCTGCTGCAGCCAGCTCTCCCGCAGGAGGGCAGCGAGCAACCACCACGCCAATGCGAGAGTGAGCTGGCGATCCACCTGACGACGACCGAGGAAGACGTTGCGCGCCACGATGACGACGACCATGGTGGCAAGCAGGGCGAGGCTGTACGCGGTGGGCAGCTCCGAGGTCGCTTCTTTGATCAGCAGGTCGCTGGCGGCAAGGGGGACCTCGCTCACTGGACCACCGTCGAGATGATGCGGTTGAAGTGCCCTCGGCCGTCATCGGTGATGCCACCCTGGGAGAGCACAGCGAGCTTGGTGCCGAGCAGCTCCGCCTCGGCTTCGGTGGTGGTGTCAAAACTCGTCCGGCGCATCATGTACCTGATCGCATCCGGATCGATACCACTGGTCAGCGGGCTGTCGGTGGGGCTGAACGGCTCACCCTTATGGCAGCAGAGGACGTGGCCGACCTCATGAAAGATTGTCTGTCGCTGATGTCGTTCACTGCGGTTGGGGTCGTACATGATGATGTCCTCGTCCGCGAGCCCGAAGAGGACTCCACAGCGGCGGTTGCCGATCACCGTGCCCTCCGGATATGGCAGCAGACGAATCGGGCGGCCGGTGTCCTTCTCCAGCCAAGCCAAAAACTCGTGCACTGTCCACGGCGGCGACAACGGGATCCGGCTGAGGACCTCATCCACGCGTTTCGTGTGGCTACCCCCTACACGCATTGGCTGTCCTTCCCCCGAAGTTGACGGTGCTGCACGACATAGGGCACGAAGCGCAACCATATCGAACCGACCGGTCGTAGTAATCTGGGCTACGGAGTACGAAAAACCTACGAAGAATCAACAAAGTCGATTTCGTTCGGCGTGTCTGCGGGGTTCGAGCACGTTCCTGTAACAGGATAAGTGCGCACCATCGACCCGGAGAAAGGGGGCACTGTGCCGCTACCCAGTAAGGGACCCCGTGAGGCGATCCTGACGCGCGTCCCGCCCGCTGTTCGACAAGAACTCAACCGCCGCCGCCAAGAGCTCAACCGGCGACGCGCAGCCATGAATGTTGTCGGCCCTGAAGTCTCCGAGTCGCAGTTCCTAGCCGATGTACTTGCGACGCTTGTCGGCCGCACTGACCTGAACGGTGAGGTCACAGCGGATTTGCTCGTGCCAATTTTCGACGGCACGTTCGCCGCAGAGAGGGCCGTCGCAGACGGAGAGGGCGTGCAGGAGGTGTTGCAGCTGTCTGCCTGATCTTTGAGAGAGCGATCTCAGCAACTCAATATTTCAATCAGCAGTAGCTCAAAACTAGGAAAACCCCCGACCTGGCGGGGCCGAGGGTATTCCGAGTTCGAGTGAGACGAGCGCCAACTCGTCTCTACTGCGCTTCCCCTGAAGGGAACTGTCGTGCCAGACAGCTCTCATGATACCGCGCGTCTGTTTGCGCCGGTATTCAATACCACCCGTGTCGTCCATAACGATGCGATCGCGTGCACGCATCGTCCGCGTACTCGATCGCTGCCCTCCGGATATCGCACCGGACTACCCCACTCCCCTCGCCGGGGTGTGGCGCGAACGGTCACCGAGCGCACCCTCGCCGGGAGGTTGTCGCGTACCCGTAGCTCTGAGGCGCGGATCGCAATCACCCGGCAGATCGAGGTACGCCGAAAGTGCGGCCCGATCCACCTCGAACTCGAGGAGGACGCCTATGCCGGCATTGCCTGCTGGCTCGGACGCGAGCACTGGATCACCGTGGTCAAGGCCGCCTTCACTGCCCGGTATTCCGAGATCCGTCCCGTACTGGTCGCATCCACGGGGGGTGGTGTCGCGCTCCGCACCGTGATCGCTGTCGCCACGGAGATGGCGTCGGCTGCCGACTTCCGTACGGGGCGTGAGTCGCGTCTCGCTGTCTCGACGGTCGTCACTCGCACCGGCCTCGGGGAGCGGACGGTGCAGCGAGCTCGTTCCACCCTGCTGCTGCTCGGGGTGGCGACCGAGGTGCTGGCTGGTCGGCTCCGTACGAAGGAGGAGCGGTACGACTCCCATGGTGTCAAGGACAAGAGCCGGGGGTGGGCATCGGTGTGGGCGCTCCACCCGCCCAAGCCTGTGGATAACTCCCCTCGTGTTCGCCCAGGTCATACCGAGATGGCACCCCACCCCCATGGGGGGATTTTTTGGTCTCTTCCCTCTCGTAAGAGAGTTATCTCTACAGGAAAAGCTGTGGAAAACGCCGCCGCTTCGCGCCGACCAGCCCAGACGAAGAGGTCTCCCCGGCGTAAGCGCCCACCGATCGACCGCAAGGGGCAATTGCTGGCCGCTCAGTGGCTCCGTGACCGCCGATCTCCGGCCTGGGCACGTCCGATGTCGGTGGACCAATGGGCGAACGTTCTCGCCTCAGCCGCGGCCCACGGCTTCACCGGAGGAGACATCAACGCACTGCTGGACGAGGAAGCCCGCCGACTCGGGCGCGGACTCACTCCTGACCACCCGATCCTGTTCATGCAATGGCTCCTCAACAAGACCGATCTCGACTTCCCGCCCCACGTCCTCGACGCAATCGCTCACGCCCAAGAGACCGCGGCCAGGGCAGCCGAGGAGGAGCGCACCAAGGCCATGGTCGAGGAGGGCCAACGCAAACGGGCCCAGGCAATCGCCGATCTCGACGGCCCCGGCCGAGCCGCCGCCCGCGCCATCGCCCAGCGCTGCGCGCAGAAGCGAACGTTCCGCGCATCATGAGCGCCAGCTGCCGAGTCGGCATCCGCCTGCCCGAGACCGGACATGCCGAGAAACGAGCACGCCGCACAGATATGGTGACCGGCGTGTCTCTACTGAATCCCGAGCTCCCAGGCCGAGTCTTCACGGCCGGGGATCCATACCAAGTCGGCCGCGAAAAGATCCGTGAGTTCGCCCGCGCAGTGTCAGCCACAAGCCCGATCCATCACGACCCGGTGGCAGCTCAGCAGGCCGGCCATGCTGACGTCGTCGCTCCCCCGACCTTCACCACCGTCGTGCAGGGCGGCGCGGTGGACCACCTGATCACCGACCCTGACACGGGAATTGATCGCACACGGCACGTGGCGGTTCACACAACCGAGAAACTCGATTTCAGCCGACACATCGTCGCCGGAGACGAGCTCACCACGACACTGACCGTCACGGGCGTCACCGAACGCGGCGACGCGGCGATCATGAACACCACAAGCGAGATCCGAGACCGGGACGGTCACCACGTCGTCACCATCACCTCTTCGCTGATGATCGGAGCACCTCAATGACCCAGGCTCAGACGCTCGCCAAGGGCGACATCCTCGCCGAGGACACTCATCTCATCACTCGCGAGAGCCTGGTCCGGTACGCAGGAGCAGCGGGAGACTTCAACTCCATCCACTACAGCGACCAGGCCGCCAAAGACGCTGGGCTGCCCGGGGTCTTCGCACACGGCATGCTCACCGGCGCGCTCGCCCTGCAAACCGTCATCGACTGGCTCGGCGGGGACTCGACACGAATCAGAAGCTACGAGACTCGCTT
The DNA here is from genome assembly GCF_030056875.1 of Rhodococcus sp. IEGM 1351. Classification (NCBI taxonomy): domain Bacteria; kingdom Bacillati; phylum Actinomycetota; class Actinomycetes; order Mycobacteriales; family Nocardiaceae; genus Rhodococcus; species Rhodococcus sp. IEGM 1351. The sequence continues at coordinate 93,345 of NZ_JASHKU010000027.1, forward strand.
CACCCGCCCTGTAGTCGTCGATGCATCAGCGGGCGCGAAAGTCGTCGTTACCGCCAAAGTCGGGAAAGTCGAGGACGACAGCATTCGTGTCGACCTCGTCGTGAAGTGCGATAACACCACTGTGCTCGGAAAGACTCAGGCCACCGTTGCAAAGTAGGCCGGCGGTTAACGTCGCGAACCCGGATAAAGGGGCTCTCGGTTCCACACGAATCATGAAGCTCTATGGGCTTCCCCCGGCGCGAACTTCTTGTCAGGGCAAGCCGGCGCAGACTGGCCCTATCCCGAGACTGGCGCCCTCACCGTTTCGACGGGGAGGGCGCCAGTTGCATGGGTGGGCGTGTCCAGCGAGCACAGCTGCAAGAGCGACGACGACTCAGAACCGGGTATCCGATCTTGTGCAGCGCACGAGTAGTAGAGGTGCGGCGGCAATGGAGCTCAGCTTCTTCATCCGCGCTGCCCTGTCCGTCCAACAGGGAGGAAAGGCCGACCCGCCGCAACCGGCCTGCTTTCACACTGACGAATGGTTCGATCGGTCACAATTCGACACGCCGTCTGGCGGATTTGAGTGTCCATGCTGTGGCATATGCCGATCGGCGTAACCTCTCCACTCCCCCATCAAGTCGTACGACCAGCCATACCTAACACCTGCGGCCGTGCGCAGACAGGGGCGCTGTATCCGCATATTCGCATATCCGTAAATCCGTAGTATTGGCACCTGCTCGATTGCTCCCAGAGTTGCGGACCGGCGTCCTACAACGAAAGCGCCGCGGGGCGTGCATACCTCCTCTCGGCCGACGTGTTAGCGCAACGCCGCAAGTCCGTGTATCCGTGAATCAGTAGACGCGGATGAAGCAGATTGCATACCGTGC